>JAUNFZ010000074.1 GCA_030524785.1 Eubacteriales bacterium | reverse complement strand
ATACTACTTCTACGCCGTTGGTGGAATACCAGGTATCCATCGCTGCTGTGATATCCGCATCGCCGTAGAACTGTCCGCCGTATGCGTACTCGATAGTAACCTCATCCTCGATGCCCAGCTCTACAGCCGCTGCATTTGCGCCCTGCACGTAGCCGAAGCCATAGCGGATAACTGCCGGTACGGACATGCCGCCCAGGAAGCCGAGATGTTTGTAGCCCATCTTTACTGCCGCATAGCCTGCCATGTAACCCGGAAGCTCCTCCTGGTAGATTGCGCAGTAGGTGTTCTCTGTATTATATACCTCGGAGAGGTCAACGTCTGTCTGATCTCCGCGAAGATCTGCCTCAGACATATCAAGAGCGATAAATTTCGCATCCGGATAAGCCGGGGATTCTTCTCTTAAAGTCACTCCAAACAGGTAGCCCGGAAGCACGATGATGTTGTAGCCCTCCGCGCAAGCCTGGTCAACTGCCGCAATACGCGCTTCGTCAGAATCGCTGTCCGGTTTGTAGTAGTTGAAATCTACGCCGTTTGCCTCTGCAAACGCCTTGCATGCTTCATAAGTCGTCTGGTTAAAGGACTGGTCCGTAATATCGCCGGAGTCTGTAACCATCGCGATCTTATATTCGCTGTTTTCTGCCTTGGTCGTCTCCGTCTCATTCTGGACAACGGTAGCTGATTCAGCCTCTGTGGTCGCCTCTGTCTCCTTTGGTTTGCTTGAGCATGCCGTCATGGAAAGTGCCATTACGCCCGCGAGAGCTGCTGCAAAAATTCTCTTTTTCATAGTGCTTCCTCCTTAATGTGTCCTATGATTTGTAAAACAAATGATATTTTTATCTTACCATCTTTTACCCGTATAATCAAGTGGTTTCATTTAAAAACGCATTGCATGTCAGTGCAAAAGCAGCGTTACCAGAAGATAAATCAGCGTGCCGCACAGTCCAAGGCAGAACAAAATCAAGCCGTAGGAAAGGCTTCGCCCGATAATTCCGGTATTCTCCTTAAAGCTGTCGTAGGCCAGGGCAAATCTGTGTTCATAATCCGTATGATTCTTTCTCTTTCTCCACAGCGTATGATTCAGAACCGCCACAATTCCATTTACAAAGCGACCGGCCGCATGGGTCAGGCCATTGCCCTCCTCCAGCTCATGGGGCTGCGGGCTGTCCTTATAAATTGTTTTTCGCAGGAATACCACCACACTGTCCGTAATGGTGTCAAAAAATCCGGCTTCCACGCTGCCCGCAATCGGAAGCACCTTCGCCAGCAGATCGAACAAATTGTCAAGTACCGTGCAGACTGCCCCGCATACAGTGGGAAGAACCGTAAGCAGAATGGGACGGTAAACGTAGTCCTCAAGATCCAGTACCCTGGGCCACCGGTTGACATAAACCGTGCCGCCCTCCGGCTGCTTTTCAATCATCCATGTTCTGACAATCAGACCATAAATGATGACGCCGATTACAATGGAAACTGCCGCTCCTTTAAGATTGGTGAGGCTGAAATAGGCAACTTTTGTACCCGCCTCCTCAACTCCAAGGAATCCCTGGCACATATCCGCAATTTTATCCATCGTCAAATGGGGAAGTATGCCGAATACCGGGAACAATACCGCCGGGATTGCCAGCGCAGCCGCACTCAGCGGCTTCATATAAGAAGTCTGTGCATCATATTCCTCCTGCAGCGCCGGATCATTATTTTTCTCCACAAACACTGCAAAAAACAGCTTGCACATATATGCCACCGTCAGGCCGCCGCTGATTAAAAACAGCCACTCGATAATTTTAACATCGCTGACGCCAAAATAGCCCTGCATACTGCCATGTCCCAGCTGTGCAGCGTATTCCACAATGCTCTCATGAATCAGCGTTTTGCTTATATAGCCGGAAAACAGCGGCATGCCGCCGATTCCCAGGGCGCCGGCCAGATAAATGGCGGCCAGAAGCGGTTTCTTTCTTCCGTAACCCCGGATCTCATTCAGATCAAGCTTGTGAATATTCATATAAATCACGCCGGCCGCCATAAAAAGCACCAGCTTAAACAGGGAATGGTTCACCATATGGAGCACGCTTCCGCGAACAGCCAGCAGATTTTCCTCGCCGAGAAGTCCCTGCATCCCCACGCCTACCAGAATAAAACCGATCTGTGAAACCGAGGAGCAGGCAAGGGTACGCTTAAAATCAATAGAAAACAGTGCGAGAACTGCGCCTGCAACCATAGTGAGCGTTCCAACCACCAGGACAAAGGTTCCCCATTTCCAGTCGTGCAGCAGAATTTTGCAACTGATCACCAGGATACCGAACATACCCGTTTTTGTCAGAATACCAGACAGCAGCGCGCTGGCCGGAGCCGGCGCCACCGGATGGGCTTTCGGAAGCCAGATATGCAGCGGGAACGCTCCCGCCTTGGCTGCAAACCCAAAAAACATGCAGGCCGCAGCCGCATATACATCCTTACCCTGGCATGTCTCATAGAGTTCATCAATCATAAGAGTGCCTGCCTGCTGATTCAGAAGGAACAGACCCATCAGCATTACAAGGCCGCCGATGACAGCCACTGCCAGATAAGTCTCAGCCGCCCGAAGGGACTGCTGTCTCTCGTCCTGAGCCACCCATACATAGGATGCAAAGGACATGATCTCGAAAAATACAAACGTCGTATATAAATCGGCCGAAAAGAAAATCCCCTCCGTAGCACCAAGCGTTATCAGGAAAAACAGATAGTACCTGTTGCGGTTGCGGTAATGGGCAAAGTATTCTTTGGAGAAATGAGCCGTCGCCATCCACATAAACGCCGCAATCGTACCGTAAACCGTCCGAAAACCGTCCGCCGTAAAGTGAAGTCCCATTCCACAAATGCCCGGCAGTTCAAAGATACCGTTTTCCTTGCTGCCGTGTGTTCCGGCACTTACCAGCAAAATCAGCACCAGCACAAACTCCGCCGTGCTGACCGCTGCCATCACCTGATCCCTCAGCGCTTTATTCTTTCTTCCAGTGATATAAGACGCGGCAGCTCCCGCAAAGGGAAAAAATACAATGCCGCCCAGCAGACAGGAATGAAATAAATTCATTGCCGTAAATGTATTACTGTCCATGTTCTATTTCCCTCCTTAATACTTACCTGCAGCAATATCCTGCAGAAAGCCAACCAGCGGTGACGAAAACAGTCCGAGACAAACGATTGCCGCTGCAAACAGCATCAGCGGCAGGCACATCTTCCAGGTAGGATCTTTGATGCCCTGCAGGGTGCCGTAATCGAAATCCCTTCCCGGGAAAAATGCCCGCACCACAATCGACAGCATATAAATTGCTGTCAAAAGAGCCGAGATCAAAAGACACCCGATACCAAAATATGCCTGCACATTTCCGCTTTCCACCGCCGCCTGCGCCAGATTCCATTTGCTGATAAAGCCTGCCAACCCCGGCACTCCCATCAGGCCAAAGGCCGATATGGTAAAGCAGGTAAATACTACCGGCATCTTCCGTCCCATGCCGTTCAGCTCATAGATGTAGCTTTTCCCTGTCTGGTGCATAATCGCGCCGGCACAGAGGAAGGAGCATATTTTCATAAACGCATGACAGATCAGGTGGCACAGCGCTCCTACCAGCCCCAGCGGCGTCATAATCGTCGCGCCAAAAATAATATAGGACAGATTGCTGACCGTAGAGTAAGCCAGACGCCTTTTTATATGCGTTTCCTTTACCGCACGGCTGCAGCCGTAGACGATAGAAAACATCGCCAGGCCCATCACCACCGCCTGCACCCAGGTTCCGCGCAGGAAATCGCATCCAAAGCTGTAATACGTCAGGCGGATAATCGCAAATACGCCCGCCTTTACCACCGCCACTGCATGAAGCAGCGCAGTTACCGGCGTTGGCGCCACACCCGCCTGGGGAAGCCAGGAGCTTAAAGGCCATATGGCAGCCTTTACGCCAAATCCCATAAAGGCCAGCAGGTAAATTGTCAGCAGCAGATTCTTCTTATCTCCCACCTGGGCCATGTCAAGCACTCCGCCCATGGTAAACTCCAGAGTATCCCCGTAAGACAGAAGAAAGACCAGCCCTATCAGAGCGAAAGCCGCGCCTCCCAGGGAATAATAAAGATATTTGCGGCTTGCCAGAATGGCTTCCCGGGTCAGCGTATGCATCACCAGGGGCACCGTTACCAGCGTCAAAAGCTCATAGAAGAAATACATACTCAGCATATCCGACGCAAAGGCAATTCCCAGCGTTACGCCGTAGGTCATACTATAGAACATGAAAAAAATCTTCTCATGCCCCTCGTGCTCCATATACTCAAAAGCATACAGTGTCGCCAGCGGCCACAAAATGGACACCAGTCCGGCAAACACCATGGTCATCCCATCTATTTTAAAGGAAATCGAAAGGCCGCGCACAAAATAAATCACTTCAAAAATGGACATTTTTCCATGCGCAATCAGTGCGATCACAATTGCCGACGTCGCCAGCATAACCGCCTCGACATAAATCATCATCTGTTCCCGCTTTTTAAACGGCAAAAGAGGCGTCAGCGCGCCGCCGAGAATCGGCAGCAAAATCGCAGTCAGAATCCAGTATTTACTCATAACGCATCTCCACCCCCTACATAAGCGTGCCGATAATCTCTGATACATAGCTGGTCAGCGGATTTGGAAATACGCCAAGCAGCACTGCCAGACATGCAAGAACTATCAAAGGCACCACCATCATCTTTACGGGTTCACTTTTTTTCAAAGAAGCATAATCATAGTCCGCCCCGGGCAAAAATCCATGGATCGTCACCGGCAAAAGATATCCTGCCGTCAAAAGGGCGCTTACAAGAAGCACGACCGGACCCAGCCAGGAAAATACGGAAATTCCTGTCTTTAGAGATCCCGTGGCGAGATACCACTTACTGATAAATCCGCTGGCAGGCGGAATACCAATCAGCGCCATGGACGCAAATGTGTAGCACCATATGGTCACAGGCATTTCCTTTCCTATGCCTCTCATCTCATCCACGTTTGTCTTTCCTGTTTTATAAATAATTGCCCCTGCACAGAGAAACAGGCAGGACTTAATAAACGCATGGAACACCACGTGCAGAAGGGAGCCTGTCATGGCGTCCGGCTGCAGCAATGCCAGGCCAAACAAAATGTAGGATGCCTGGCTGACCGTAGAATAAGCCAGACGCTTTTTCATAGCCTTCTCCCGGTAAGCAAGCATGGAGCCCATGAATACTGTGATCAGCGTCAGCGTCAGCCATGCGGTCTGCACCCAGGTTCCCTTCAGGAAATCCGCCCCTATGATATAGTATACCGCCCGGATGATTCCAAGCACTCCGGCTTTTACAATAAGACCCGACAGCACTGCGCTGGCCGGAGCCGGAGCCACCGGATGGGCCGTGGGCAGCCACGCATGCATGGGGAACATACCCGCCTTTACGCCGAAACCAAGAATCATCAAAAAAGCCACCGTCAAAAGCAGCTCCTCATGACCGGCTGCCAGCGTCATATCCAGCGTTCCGCCGGGCAAAAAGTCCAGTGTGGTCGTATACCGGCTCAGGAAATAAATTCCCAGAAGTACCAGATAGGCGCCGCACAGGGAATAAAACAGATATTTTAAACCCGCCATAATTGCCTCTTTCGTTCTGGAATGAAGTACCAGAGGAACGGAGGACAGAGTCATCAGCTCATAAAACATATAAAATGTAATCAGATTTCCCGCAAAGCAAAGCGCCAGCAAAATCCCGTAAACCATCAAATAGAATCCGAAATACCGCTTTTCTTCCTGTTCATGTTTCATATACTCAAAGGAGTAAAAGCCCGCCAGCAGCCACACAATGCTGATGACTACGGCAAACATTTTTCCAAGAGCATCCACCCGGAAAAACAGTTTCAGATTTTCTCCTAAGTAGAGCAGCGTCAGCTCCGTATCACCGCCGGTAACCACACAAAGCGCCAGCACTGCCGTCAGCACCAGCACTGCTCCCGAAGCTTTCAAAAGTTTCTTTCGTTCCCTGAATTTCGGCATCAAAAGAATCACCGCTCCGCATATTACGGGAAAAAATATTGCCAAAATAATAGTAATCGATTGGTTCATTTGTTCTCTCCTTCCCGCTATGCAAAATTGCCAAGCCCTGTCTGTATGATATCAATGATTGGCTCGGACATCATGCCAAGCACAAGATTTAATACCACAAAGGCAATAATCGTTGCCGTATACAGTTTCTGTTCCTTTATGGAAACCGTTGTAAATCCCTTTTCCTTCGCCACCGAATCCTTCTCCGGCACGTAAATCCTGATCACCGTTTTCAGGAAATAAATGGCATTTAGTATTGTACTGATAGCCAGAACAATCAGTGTAGGCAGCATCTTCTGGGAGGGATGAATTACCGCTGCCTCCGCAAACAAAAGCTTGCTCACAAATCCCGCAAAAGTTGGGATACCCACCATGGAAAGGGACCCCACGGTAAACCCGATGCCAGCAATCTTATTCCGGTAAGCCGCGCCGTTCAAATCAAAGAAGCTGCGGCTGCCGGCCGACACATCCGTCAGACCAATGGCCGAGATAAACAGCAGAGACTTCGTGGCTGCATGAGCCATAATGTGGAAAAGGCTTGCCACTACTCCCTCCGTGGTGCCGAGGCCGAAGCCCATATAGATGTACCCTATCTGAGCTACAGAGGAAAAGGCGATCATCCTTCGGATATCCTTCTCCCAGATGGCGCTTACCGATCCGAAGATCATCGCGCAAAGGCCAAAAACAAACAAAACATTGATAATCTTGCTTGAACAGATCACGTCGAAGCCAATCACCCGGTAAAAAATCTTGACCAGCAGAAAAATATATCCCTTCGACACAAGACTTGACAGCATTGCCGCCGAAGATACCGTAGAATATCCATAAGCATCCGGCAGCCATGAATGAAAGGGAAACAGCGCGCTCTTGATCGCCAGCCCCACGGTCATCAGGCCGATGGTGATAATCATCGGGATGCGGTAAGTGCCCGCTTCCATAATCCCATGAACCGCTTCCTTAATGTTTGACATCAGAAGATGTCCTGTCAGATCATAAAGCATACAGATTCCCATCAAAAGCAGACCAGAACCCAAAAGGCTCATAATCATATAGCGCACGGCAGCCTCAATCGTTCTTCCGTTCTGCCGGATCATAATCAGGCCGCAGGCAGAGATTGTGTTGATCTCCACAAATACATAGGCCGTAAAGAGGTCGTTTGTATAGATCAGAGCCAGCAGAGAGCTTAAAAGAAGATCCGTCAGAATGTAGTAAATATTGTGCTTACTGTGCTCTACTTCCTCATCCAGTTTTTTTCTTCCTCCAAGCATGGACAGAAGCATAATAATGCAGAACACTAAAGCCATGCACGCTTCCAGCGCGCCTGCGCGGATCTCGTTTCCCCAGGGGGCCGGAAAATGGCCCATCATGAAGGTGTAGCTGCCGCCCACCTCGATCATATATCCCAGAAGCCATGCCGACATGGCGCCGATCACAGAAATTGCCGCTGTATTCAGCCATTTTGCCGGCTTCTTGGGAAGAACAGAAGATACAATTCCTGAAAACATCGATATCATAATCGAAAAAAAGGGAACATTCTGCACGAAAGCCATTACAGTCCCTCCTTTTTCAACCTTGAGGAGATCTCATCCAAATCCAGCGTATGGTAGCGCTTATACAGTCGCACCGTCAGCGACAACATCAGCGCCGTTACAGAAACGGACACCACGATACCGGTCAGCACAAGGCCGCTGGGAATCGGGTTAATATAAGCTTCCACACTCTGTACGCCGTTTACCACAATCGGAGCCACTCTCCCGCTGATATAACCCTTCTCTGCAAGGAAAAGGTAAACTGCCGTATCCATAATATTCAGGCCGATAATCTTTTTAATCAGATTCTTCTGAAGAAGCAGATTTGCAAATCCGATCCCAAACAGGATCATGGCAATCTCCTCCCCCATATTAGGCATAAAATTTGAACCAAACATAGTTAAAACCCTCCTTTGCGGAACAGAGCGAAAAACGCGTACATCGTACATGCAACCACCAGTCCCACGCAGATATTCAGCGGCAGAATCAGCCCGCTGCTCAAAATCGCTCCCGGGGTTCCCAGCGGTATTCCGCTCTCCAGATGATGCGCTCCTGTATAAAACGAATAGCTTTTCGCGAGACAGTAGAATGTCAGCGCGCAGAAGCTCACTGTTTTGTACGTTTTTTCAGTGAAGAACCGCTCCGTTTTCTCAAATCCGAATGCATTCAGATAAAGGATCAACCCAGCCCCGATAATGGCGCCGCCGGAAAAGCCGCCGCCCGGAGACAGATGGCCGTTCAAAATTACGTAGATGCCGAAAATCACAATGATAGGCACCAGCACCGACGCTACCGTCTGCAGAATAGCATCATTCTTCGGTTCATAAAAGCTGTCGCGCTTTTCCTCCTGTTCTGCGCTTCCCTTGCCCTTTTTCTTATCATTGCGGAGCAGGATCAATACGGTGCATGTCGCAATAAAGAGTACGTTGGACTCACCGAACGTATCAAAAGCACGGTAGTCCAGAATCATGCCGGTGACAATATTCACCGCGCCCGTATCCTGCAGGCCGTCTTCAATATACTTTGCCGCCACTTCATTGCTGCCGGGATTTTTATCGCTTCCCACCGGAGGAAGGTAGGAAACCTCCACCATCAGGATCGTAATCAGTGCCAGACAGCACACCAGAGCCGCCGCTTTATAAAAATGCCTGAAGAACCGGTAGATCGGATTGTGCTCCGTATCGTAAGCCTTGCTGCGCACCCGGTCGCGGTCTTCCTGGTACTGCTCCATTTTCTTTTTGTCGGGAACAAATTCCTTTGAGGGAACAATTTCCATATTTCCCAGATAAGGATCCTTTTCGCCGCTGATCCACTGCTTCATGCGGACTGTGAGACGGCGTCTGTATTCTTCTTCTGAAATCTTCTTACTCATCGTTCTCGTCCTCCTCTCCCATCGCATGTATCTTTTTCAGCGTTGCAAAGAACAGCACGCTGGTAACGCCTGCGCCCACTGCCGCCTCTGTAATCGCCAGATCCGGGGATTCCAGCAAAATCCAGATAATGGACATAATCAGGCTGTAGGACATATAAATCAGGATAGAGTTCAAAAGGCTTTTTGAAAAGCTGACTGAAACAGCACAGACAATCAGAAATCCAAACAATATGTACTGAAATATCTGCATTAGATCTCCTCCCCTTCCACCATATTTTCTTCTTCCAGCCTTGTCTTTACTTCCCCGGAAATCTCACAATATTTATCCACATGCGGATTTGTGAGCGCTTCCAGACGGGCAATCAGGTGGGAAGATACCGGCGACGCACACCACAAAAAGACGATCACCAGCCCCATTTTCAGAGTAGTAAAATTAAATCCCGAAAGAATCATCAGGCCGATCAGGGAAATTCCTATTCCAAGGGTATCTCCCATGGCCGCGGCATGCATACGGTTTAACACATACTTAAATTTAAACACGCCGAAAATCTGAACTACAAAAATCAAAAGTCCAAGAAACAACATTCCTGTTCCCAGCACAAACTGCGTCCATTTAAGAATTTGCATCGTCCTGTTCTCCTTCCTTTTTTTCTGCTTCCTCAAGTTTTCTTTTTTTATCCTGGCGTTCCAGATAAACTCCGGAATACACCTTGGTAAGCACAACCACCGACAAAAAACTGATCATCGCATAGATCAGGCAGATATCCACCAGGTATCCCTCGTTCATACGGACTGCCAGAATCGATATGATAACCATAACCATCGTTCCCATCATATTGACGGCAACCAGACGGTCTGCAATCGTAGGTCCGATCACTGCGCGTACCAGACATAAAACCGCCATCAGCGCCAGAATAATCAACGCAATGGTAAACACCCATGCGTGAGCCTGTGCCAGAGCCATATCACTCACCCGTCCTTTCCAGCTTTTCCAGCATTTTTACAAATACAGAATCTTCCATGCCCTCCGCCAGACTTTTGTCCAGACAGTGAACCACCAGCTTATCCCCCCGCAGGGAAACGGTAATCGTACCCGGGGTAAGCGTTATGGAATTTGCAAGTATCACCCGGGCGATCTTTGATTTTAAGTGCGTCGTAAACGTCACCATCACCGGTTCCACGATCTCCTTCTGCGATAGAATCAGGTGAATCACCGCCAAATTAGCCCGAACGATCTCGACCACCAGTGTAATCACATACCAGATAAAATATCCGCTTTTTTTCACCAGCAGGATCTCTTTGCGGATACTGTAATCCATAAACTTACAGATAAACGCAAA
Source organism: Eubacteriales bacterium (assembly GCA_030524785.1). Taxonomy (GTDB): domain Bacteria; phylum Bacillota; class Clostridia; order Lachnospirales; family Lachnospiraceae; genus Marvinbryantia. The sequence continues at coordinate 3,633 of JAUNFZ010000074.1, read as the reverse complement.
CACCAAAAGGGCAATCACTGCTCCGAAAATTACAATTTCCGCAGTAATCGCCCCGTTAAATATGATCCAGACTAAAAAAAATAATAACAGCATGTTACACACTCCTCAATCTGCATATTTTTATCTTATCCACCAATGGTGTATTATAACAGATTTCATGAAATGTGTATAGAAGAAAATTTAATAAAAAATTTACTCAATACCGAAAAATTTTATTTCATCAATGTCAGCACCCAATAGATTACTCCCAGGACCCATCCCGAAAAAATGCCGTAGAGGATCACCGGCCCTGCAATGGTAAAAATTTTGCATCCGATGCCGAACACCTGGCCCTCCTTCTGAAACTCAATCGCAGGAGCCGCCACGGAATTTGCAAATCCGGTGATCGGCACAAGCGTCCCCGCTCCGCCAAATTTTGCAAGCCGCTGATATGCCCCGCAGGAAGTCAGTATAACGCTCGCCAGTACCAGAAGAACAGAGCACCAGGTCGCCGCACTCTTTTCATCCAGTCCCAGCGCCACAGCCGTGTTGATGATCAGCTGACCGGCCGTACAGATCGCCCCGCCCACAAGGAACGCGCCGCACATATTCTTCCACAGGCTGTGTACGGGCGTTACTTTTTTTACATACTCGTTATATTCTTTTTTCTTTTTTTCCTTCAACACATCCGCCATAGTTACCACCTCATATAAAAATGCAGCATGCTTCCCGCAGCTTTTCCAAGGGCAATTGCAATTACAATGATGCTGAACCCCTTTGTCAGCCCGATTCTTCGCGCAAACACAGGGAAAATATGGATCACTTCCGCAAGCGCCATAATCCATCCGCCCACATACATTCCGGAGGATATGCCAAGCAGCATCAGTCCGACGCGCCCAAATCCCACGGGCGTTTCAAATACGGTCAGCATATTTCCAAAAAGAGCTCCAAAAAGAACTGCGCTCTCATACAGCCGGCTGTGCGCCGCCGTGTGGGAAATTCCCGTAAAGCGCGTGATAATGCCAAGCCCTACCAGCAGCGCCACCACACCGGCTGCCACCAGGAATCCGCCTCCCGCTCCGGCAAGCGCCATATAGATGATGTTCATCCTCCCATCACACTCCTATCCCATCCTGCGCCGCAGTCTTTTCGCTCTTTGGCTTATGTCTGCTGGCTTCGATGATGGTAGAATTGATGTCATCCTCATAGGTGCGCATCTGCACCTCCAGAGGCGTTGGGTCTGCCGTCAGCTTCTTTCCCGCAAAATGATTGAAAAATACAATAATTCCAAGGGCCAGTCCCAGGGAATACGACAGTTCCAGCACGGTAAAGCCGTCGGAAGTCTGCCCGGTAAAAAGTTCATATACCTGGCCAAACAGACCGGTCACATCCACATCATTATTAAATGTCATAATGGAAAAAGCCGCCCCGAAAAAGCTTAAGATGCTGACGGCCGCCGTCTTTATCCAGCCGATGCCCGGATATTGCTGCTGCGGCTTTTCATACGTGATAATAAAATCAGCTTCCCCGATGTTGTTAATCTCGAGACTTGGAAATTCCCTGTGAATACACGCAATCACTTCCATAACAGACTTCACATACCGCCCCGGTTTTTTCCCCACCGCCTCAGGAAGCTGCAGCACCTTCACCCGGTTTTCCACCTCACGGCTGCTGCACTCCAATTGCGCGATATCCTTTAAAAATACTTTGGTATCATGCACCTCTACATTGGAATCAATTTTTAAGTACAAGGTATCCTGTGCCATAGCGCCTCCTCCGGATGTACATATATCCGGCTTTTTCTATAGTATTCTCTCTGTCATCCCCTTTTTATACATTCTTTTCTCACGATTTTATGAAATGGCATCCCGCATCTTTTTCAGAATTTTTTTCTCCAGCCTCGATATCTGTACCTGCGTCCGGTTCATCATCTGCGCCACCTGCGACTGCGTTTTGTCTTTAAAATAGCGCATAATAATGATAAACTGCTCCTCCGGTTCAAGCTTTTCCATCACCTGGCGCAGCACAATGCCGTCCAGCACTTTTTCACTCATATTCTCTTTTTCTTCCAGCCTGTCTTCCAGGTAAATTGCCGTTCCGTCCCCCTGATAGACCGGCTTTTGCAGAGATTCCACATCAGCCGCCGCCTCCATTGCCAGCACAATCTCCTCTCTGGAAATCCCCATTTCCTTTGAGATCTCCTCCACCGTCGGCTCCCTGCCAAGCAGTTTTTCCAGGCTTTCTCTGGCGGACGCCGTCCTGCTGGCCGTTTCCTTTAATGAACGGCTGACCTTCAACATTCCGTCGTCCCGCAGATACCGTTTAATTTCTCCTGTAATCATAGGTACTGCATAGGTGGAAAATTTCACATCATAAGACAGGTCAAAATGATCAATCGCTTTGATCAGTCCAATACTTCCTATCTGGAACAGATCCTCCGCTTCCGTTCCCCTTCCTGTAAAACGCTTTACTATCGTAAACACAAGTCCCAGATTTTCCTCTACCAGTTGTTCTCTTGCAGCTTTATCCCCCTCGTGTGCTCTTTGAATTAACGCAAGGGTGTGCTCCATCTAAGACTTCCTTTCAATATTGATTTTCACCGCCGGGCCGTCCGATCCGTTTTTTCATATTGACGGTCGTCCCTTCCCCCAGAGCGGATTCTACGGCCACTTCGTCCATAAACGCCTCCATAAAAGCAAAGCCCATCCCCGAGCGCTCCGTATCCGGCTTTGTGGTAAAAAGCGGCTCCATCGCCTTTGCGACGTCCTCTATGCCCTTTCCGGTATCCCGGACAGAAATCGTCAGCAGATTTCCGGAAATACTGCAGCGGACAATTATTTTCTCCACCTGGTTTTCATATCCATGCACAATTGCGTTTGTTACCGCCTCCGAGAGCGCCGTTTTTACATCCGCCACCTCCTCCAGCGTAGGATTCAGCTGCGTCATAAACGCCGCCACCGCCACCCTTGCAAAGCTCTCGTTGCAGGAACGGCTGTCAAATTCGATTGTCATTTCATTCGTTTGTTCCATATGCTTCCCCTCTCAAATTTACTTGCCACAACCGTCAGGCGATTCCTCATAGATATCAATCACCTTATAAATGCCGGACAATCTTAATATTCTCTGAACGCGTCCGTTTACATGAACGGCAATCACCGCTCCGCCCATAAAGCGCATATTCTTATATCTTCCCATAATCATTCCAATTCCCGAGCTGTCCATAAAACGCGTTCTTCGAAAGTCAAAAATAATCCGCCTTATATTGCTGCTTTCAATCATGCGGTCGGCTCCTCTTTTTATTTTTTCTGCATTGTGATGATCCAGCTCCACCGGCACCATAACGGTCAGATCGGTGCCATTTACCTTAAAATAATCCTCCATATTGTTCTCCCCTCTCTGTTTTCAAACCCTTTTATGTAAACTGTCCCCTGATAGGAAAAGGCTGCCGTATCCACTGTACGGCAGCCTCTGCTCCGAGGTTTTTCCTCATGTATCTTACCTGTTTATCATTTCAAATTTGTATCAGCCAGTCACCCATGTGCCGTCGGCGTTCGTTTCCCGCACGCCCGTATCGCTTATGGTTCCGGCTTCCACTGGTGTACCGTCCGCGTTCGTCTCCTGCTGCACCGGCGTACCGTCCGCGTTTGTCTCCTG
>JAUNFZ010000112.1 GCA_030524785.1 Eubacteriales bacterium | reverse complement strand
TTCCGGGAAGCGCCCAGGTGTTTTTAAATAACAAGCTGTACGCCCAGGACATCCGACTGATGTCCCGGACCCAGAGGCCGTATCTGCTGCTTCATCCAGACGGCAGCAGAACGACGGAAATCATCAGAAGCCTTAGAGGGCCGGAGAATCCGGAATCCCTGACGGGTTCCTTCTGGGAGGGCGCCAGGTTCCTCTCCGTGAAAACGTATCTGAATTCCTATGCGGTGCGGACCTCGGACCACTACGGTTTCGACGAGGATCATCTGTGGGGCGTGGAGTGGGATTCCACCTACAACTGTCCTCCGGGCAACGTGGCGCATGTAAAGGCGCCGACCTTGGTCATGGGAATGACGGCGGGTTGGGAGTTCCTGGCTTCCGAGACGATCTACGATATGTCGGCCAGTGAAGATAAGACGATTGCCTTTGTGGAGGGGGCGACACATAAATTCACCCCGGCAAAACATCTGGAAAAGTATGACGGAGAATTTGGCGATACGATGAAAACGCTGCACGATTATCTGGATGAATGGCTCAGCGCCGGCAGATTTTAAGTTGTGGAAGTTTATCTGGTACCAGCAGATGAAAAGTAAAAGAACATTGGAACAGTAAAAGCCAGCGCCCGAAAACGCTGGCTTAATTGCATCATAAACGAACAGAAAAAATATTATAAAAAAGAAAGCGGGGAATTGTATGGAAGATATGAAAAACGAGGTGTGCGTACAGTGCGAAGGGCATGAGCACCGCGGGATGCGGCATAGACATGAGGAGTACCCGGAGGGTTCTTTAGTGGGGATGCTGTGCAGGTGCGGTTATATTGCCGACCGCAAAAGCGGCAGACACAGAGGCCAGAAGCGTATTCTTCAGATTCTGCTGGACTCGCCCCGGATCAGCCAGAAGGAGCTGACGGAGAAGTTGAACATAGAGCCGGGTTCCATGAGTGAAGTGCTCTCAAAGCTGGAGGATAAGGGAATGGTTCGGCGGGAGAGGGATACGATTGACCGGAGAAAAATGATGATTACTCTTACAAAGGAAGGACAGGATGCAGCGAAGCAGTGTGCCGAAGGCCTGGATGAGGATATACTGGAGATTCTCAGCGATGAGGAAAAGGAGTCTCTGAAGCAGATTCTCGGCAAGCTTTTGGAACATTGGCGTGCAGAGCGTAGAAAAAGATGAACAAATATCGTGATTCAATAAAAGAATATTGGCATTGTTTTATTCTGGCTCCCTTTTTTATGATTCTGGAATCCTGCGGGGAGTTTATTTTGCCGTATCTGAATGCTAACGTAATTGACCGGGGCGCCGCCAACGGTGACATCGCGTATATACTGCGCAACGGTGTATATATGGTGCTGGTGGCGCTGGTAATGCTGGCGGGGGGAGTCCTGGGGGCGTATTACGCCATCAAGGGTTCCTCTCATCTGGCTGCCGATGTGCGGGGGAAAACCTTCCGGAGGATTCAGGAATTTTCCTTTGCCAACATCGATGATTTTTCCGCGGGTTCTCTGATTACGCGTATCACCAATGATATTACGCAGATTCAGAACTTTGCACAGAGCCTTATGAGAGGAGGTTTCCGAACTCCCGTTATGCTAGTGGGAGCCGTCTGCATGTCCTTTGCGCTGAATCCGGCGCTGGCGGCGGTGATCTGTGTGGTGATTCCTTTCCTGGCTCTATTTATCGTGCTGATTATTCGCTGTGCTTCGCCCCGCTATACGCAGATGCAGGTGAGGCTGGACTCTCTCAACAATCAGATCAATGAAACGATTACGAATGAACGTGTCATTAAATCCTTCG
>JAUNFZ010000073.1 GCA_030524785.1 Eubacteriales bacterium | reverse complement strand
GGTTCTAAACTATGGCTTAGCACTATTTTTTTAATTCAACTCCGAAAGACAGGTAGCAGAGGCATGAAAATTGTCAACAGGTGTTTCGACATCCAAATCCTTATAGCTTATTGCGGTAAAAAATATGAAACTGAGCTGATCATATATAATATCGTTCAAATAGTCACAAAAACAATAAAAAAATAATATAAAAAATGAGTTTATAAAAAGAAGGAAATGTGATATCTTAAAAACAAGCATTTAGATTCTCAAGTTCTATGCGCTGTATTACAGAATACCGTTCACATGCATCGGCCTGTTTTACAGAGTATCTGAAGCGATTCTTGCCGGAAGGCGTCTTTTGAAGTCTTGATGCAAAAATCAACCTGGCCGACAGAGAGGAAGACAGTCAGGGCAGATGTTCCGAAAGGTCTTCCGGAGATTAACCTTCAAATTGAGGGAATGGAAGTATTGCACGAAGGCTTTAAGAGAAAATGCAAAAGCTGCGGCCTCCTGCGGTCAACGAGAAGGAAAACATTCCAACTCGCAATTCACCGGGCGGTGAATTACTGCCGCGCGTGTTGGAAACACGAAAGGGAGGTATGCAGTTGAAAAAAACAAAGGCCGAAAGCGCGAAAAAAGGAATAAAGCGCTTGGAAAAGGCAAAGAAACCACAAAGACAGAAACAGCGGGAGAGAATTTCTGACGGAAAAAGGGGAAGGGAGGTTTGGGCTAACCGGATGTACCGGTCACGACTGTTTGAACTGATCTTCAGCGACAAGGAAAGATTGCTGGAACTCTACAATGCAGTAAACGGAACATCATATAACGATCCTAATCTGCTGGAAATTAATACTCTGGAGAATGTGATCTACATGTCCATGCACAATGATGTGTCCTTTGTGGTAGATTCCAGGCTGTCGCTTTATGAGCACCAGTCTACCTACAATCCAAACCTGCCGCTGCGGTATCTGATGTATGTGGCGGACTTGTTTTCGGGAATGATACACGGAGATAACCAGTACGGACGCAGACTGCTTAGACTTCCGGCGCCGCGTTTTATTATTTTTTACAACGGGATGGAGGAGCGGCCGGATGTGGAGGTTCTGCGGCTGTCAGATGCCTACACGGCAAAGGAGGAAGAACCTGCTCTGGAATTGAAGGCGGTACTTCTGAATATCAATCCGGGACACAACGAAAAGCTCAAGGAAGCAAGCCGAACCCTCAGGGAATATGCGGAGTATACAGCGCGGGTAAGGGAGTATACGAAGACAATGCGGCTGGAAGAAGCGGTGGAATGGGCGATCAGAGAATGTATCAGAGAGGGAATTCTGAAAGAGTTTCTGGAGAAACACAGAGCGGAGGTGAAAAACGTGAGTATTTATGAGTATGATGAGGAAAGAGTGATGCAGATGCTGAGGCAGGAGGCAATTGAAGATGGACGGGCGGAAGGTATGGAGCAAGGCATGGAACAGGGCATAGCACTGACCAGATACCTGATTGCGCATAATCGCCTGGAGGATTTGGAGAGGGCTGCCGGGGACAGCGCGTTTCGAAAAAAACTGTGTGAAGAATATCACATAGGAGAGCAGTAGAAATTTTGAAAGGGCAAAGCCGTTTCTCAGGCTTTGCCCTTATATGCTGCTGTGGCTTAATTTTTCTTTTTTCCAAGATAAGCTGCCTTGATGGATTCGTCCGCCAGCAGTTCTTTTCCGGAGCCCTGCATGGTGATATGGCCGGTTTCCATAACGTAGGCAAGGTCGGCGGCATGCAGGGCCATGTTGGCGTTTTGCTCAATCAGAAGAATGGTTACGCCCTGCTTGTTAATCTCTTTTATGATATCAAAGATCCCCTGCACAATGATGGGAGCCAGACCCAAAGAGGGCTCATCCATCATCAAGAGCTTGGGACGGCTCATCAGGGCCCTGGCCACGGCCAGCATCTGCTGTTCGCCTCCGGAAAGAGTTCCGGCCATTTGCCAGCTTCTCTCCTTCAGGCGTGGAAAAAGGTCATAGACCCAGTTGATATCATCTTCCAGGGAATCTGTTCTCAGATAGCCTCCGATTTTGATATTTTCAATCACGCTCATATCTGCAAAAACGCGGCGGCCTTCCGGAACCAGTGTAATACCCTTTGAGATAATAGAAGAAGTATCCGTGCCGGCGATATTGTCACCCAGAAACATAATCGTTCCGGCGGAAGGCTTTTTCAAGCCTACGATCGTGCGCAGGGTGGTGCTTTTCCCGGCGCCGTTGGCTCCGATCAGAGTGACAATGGACTTTTCCGGCACCTCAAAGCTGATGCCTTTTACAGCTTCGATTCCGCCATAGTTTACTTTTAAATCATTAATTTTCAGCATCGTGCGTCACCCCCAGATATGCTTCAATTACCCGATCGTTGTTCTGAATTTCGTCAGGTGTGCCCTGTGCAATCAGACGGCCAAAATCCAGCACATAGATGCGGTCAGAGATTTCCATGACCAGATCCATGTGATGTTCAATCATAAATACTGAGAGATGATAATCCTGGCGGATCTGCGCGATAAACTGCGTCAGCTCAAGCGTTTCCTGCGGATTCATGCCTGCCGCCGGCTCATCCAGCAGCAGCAGGGAGGGCTCTGTGGCCAGAGCACGGGCAATCTCCAGGCGGCGCTGCAGGCCATAGGGCAGAGAGGAAGCAATTTCGTCTTTCAGGTGTGCCAGATTTTGCTGCTCCAAAAGCTCCATGGCTTCCCGGCGCATACGCTGTTCTTCCTTATAATTCAGGCGCAGGGCTGCGCTGAAGATGTTTTGTTTTGCTCTCATATGCTTGGCGATGAGTACGTTTTCAAATACACTCAGATTGCCGAACAGACGGATGTTTTGAAATGTTCTGGCAATACCCATCTTTGTAATGGCGTCCGGGGTCTGAATCAACGGCTTTACTTCTACCATGGGAGCATCGCCGGCGTAGAGTTTTTTCATTTTTCCCTGGGGACAGTTGCGCAGAATCGTCTTTCCCTGAAAGGAGACTTCTCCCAGGGTCGGCTCGTAGATACCGGTCACACAGTTAAAAGCCGTGGTTTTTCCCGCTCCGTTAGGGCCGATCAGGGCAACGATTTCGCCCTCGTTTACATCCAGAGTCAGTCCGTTTACTGCCACGACGCCCTCAAACTGCATGGTGATCTGTTCCATATGAAGTACGTTCTTTGCCATTACTGCGCACCCCCTTTCCTTTTCCTGCGGAATCGGCCAGGAATATTCTTTATGAGTCCAAAGAGGCCGTCCCAGGAAAATTCATTGGTGCCCATCAGTCCTTTGCGGTAGAAAAGTACCACAACCATCAGGAGGATGGAGAAAATGACCATACGAAAGCCCGGACGAAACAGCGGGATATTTACGCCGCCAATCGTCAGCGGATTATCGCAGAAGCGCAGCCATTCCCGGCCGGCCGTTACGAGAAAAGCGCCAAGTACGGAACCGGTAATACTTCCGATACCGCCGATGACGACGATCAGCAGCATGTCATAGGTCAGAGATACCTGGAACGTCTTGGAATCGATGGACTGCATAAACATAGCCAACATTCCTCCGGCGACTCCCGTAAAAAAGGAGGAGATCACAAAGGCAAGTTCTTTATGCCGAAACAGATTGATGCCCATGGATTCAGCGGCGATCTCATCTTCACGTATCGCTTTAAAGGCACGCCCGTAGGAAGAATGTATCACAAGAATGATCAAAAGGATACAGAGGGCCGCGATGCCGAAGGTATAAAAGATGTTCGGAAATTTTGGTATGTTGTTCAGCCCATAGGAACCGTTCGTGATGCGGTCCAGCTGGGGAGATGCGATCAGCGCCCGGATGATTTCCGCAAAGCCAAGGGTGGCAATCGCCAGATAATCGCTTTTTAAGCGAAGCACCGGGATACCGATCAGGGCAGCTACCAGTGCGGCCACCAGACCGGCGATGATCAATGCCGCGCCGAAAGGCGCATGAAGGTTTTTAATCACGTCGGAAATACCGTTCATATAGTAGACGCTTTCCCGAAGTTCCACGGGAATCGTGAGAATCCCCACGGTATAGGCTCCCAGGGCCATGAAGCCTGCCTGGCCTAAAGAAAAGAGGCCGGTAAAGCCGTTCAGCAGATTCATGGCGACGGCAACTACGGCGTAAATAGCGCTTCGCTCCAGGATGGAGATGGCGTAGCTGTACTGAGCCCGGTTGCCCTGCAGGTAGGCAAGAATACCTAAAACAAGGGCAAAGGACAGTGCCGTCAGGATGATATTTCTTGTTCTGTTTTTATTTGTTGTTTTCATGGCGGCCTCCTTACACCTTATCTGTTGCCTTCTCACCGAACAGACCTGTCGGTTTAAAGAGAAGAATAACAATCAAAAGTACGAATGTAAATGCATCAGAGAAAGTTGACTGCCCCATAGCCACGAGAGCCGTTTCCCCAAGCCCAAGGACAAAGCCGCCGATGACTGCTCCTGGTATGCTGCCGATTCCTCCGAATACAGCCGCCACAAAGCATTTTAATCCGGGCAGAGATCCGGAGAAGGGGAAGACAGTCATACGGTCCGTAAAGTAAAGAATAGAACCGACGCCGGCAAGCAGAGAGCCGATGACAAAGACAAGGGTAATTGTCCGGTTAATTTTGATTCCCATCAGCTGCGCGGTCTCATAATCCCTGGAGACAGCACGGATTGCCATTCCAATCTTTGTGTGATTAATCAGCGTAATTAAAAGATAAACCAGCACCAGCGTAAGCACCGGGGTCAAAAACGTTACAAGGGATGCGGAAATACCGCCGATCTGAAAGATCCTTTTCAGGACCGGGATTTCGGGATAGCCCTTGGGAAGCGCTGTGAATAAGTACGTGGCCAGATTCTGCAGAAGATAAGAAACGCCGATGGCAGAAATCATGGCAGACATACGCGGGGCGTTGCGGAGCGGACGGTAGGCTACACGCTCAATGACCACGCCCAGAAGCACAGTAGCGATCAGAACTATCGGAATTGCCACGAACCAGGGAAAACTTGCCATGGCAAAAATCATAAAATATCCGGCCATCATAAAAATATCGCCGTGGGCAAAATTGATCAGGCGCAGCACACCGTAAACCATGGTGTATCCGATGGCAATCAGCGCATAGGCGCCGCCCAGGGAGATGCCGGTCATGCATTGCTGTAAAAATGTGGTAAAGCTCATACAATGAGTCCTCCAGTCAAAATCGTTGAAAGAGGCCGTCGCTTGTGGCAACAGCCTCTCTGATAATCTGTATAAACTGTGTCCGGTTTTATTCCACCGTTGTTGTGGTCAGGAATTTGAAAGCACCGTCTTCAATCGTCTTGATGAAAGCCATGTCCTTATTGGCATCGCCGTTTTCGTCAAAGGAAATGCTGCCGGTCACACCGTCCAGGGACAGAGACTTTAATGCTTCGCAGATTGCGGTTCCCTCTGTGGAGCCGGCTGCCTCGATTGCCTTGTAAGCTGTCAGGTAAGCGTCGTAACCAAGAGCGGAAACTGCCGGGATGATTTCTTCCTGTCCGTTTGCAGCCAGATACTCTTTAAAGCCGGTGATGAAAGCTGCCGCTTCATCATTTGCGGGTTCTGCTTCATCAAAGAAAGTGGAGAGAACAACGCCCTCTGCTGCATCTCCGGCATTTTCGATGATGGTGGAGTTTTCCCAGGTATCGCCTGCAGCGATTATGGCTTCAATGCCAAGCTCCCGAGCCTGCTTGATAATCAGAGGAGCTGTGGTGATGGAACTGGGAGCAAAAATAATATCCGGATTTGCAGCCTTTACATTTGTAAGGATTGCTTTGAAATCGGTCTGGTTGGTCTGGAACTGTTCTTCGCTGACTACCTCACAGCCAAGATCTGTGAAGGCTTTTTTGAAGAAGTTTCCAAGGCCTGAAGAATAGTCGTCGCCCAGCTGAGTGATAACTGCCGCTGTCTTGCAGCCGTTCTGGCTGGCATAGTTTGCCATAACCGTACCCTGGAACGGATCCAGGAAGCAAACACGGAAATAGAAATCTTTTCCGAGGGTTACCTGGGGATTTGTGCAGGAGCAGCCGATGGCCGGAATCTGTGCGTCGCCGAAAATCGGTCCTGCCGCGATGGATACGCCGGAACCGTAACTTCCGAGAACAACAGATACGCCTTCGCTTACCAGACTCTGGGCAGCGGTGACAGCTTCTGTCTTATCAGATTTATTGTCTACTTCAACTAATTCAATGCTGTATGTAGTTCCGTCAATCTCAACGGTGGGGTACTGTTCGTTGGCATAGCGGATACCAAGTACTTCCTGGAATCCTCCGCCGCCATTCTCGCCTGTTACCGGCTCAAACACACCAATTTTGATGACGTCCTCTGCAGAAACAGCGCTGCCGATCATAATCATGCTCATACAGGCAGCTGCTGCCATGGATACTAACTTTTTCATTTTCATCTCTTTCTCCTCCCATGCGATGATGTTGAGACCAGAACAGCCGATCTCAGGATGCCAGCGGTAAAAAGACAAGTGTCTTTCGCTCAAAAACATCTTTTTATATTATAGCAGATAACAGAAAAATTACAAGGAAATTCCATGGATTAGGAGGATGAAAAAAATACATGAAGCATATGTGGGAAATTCATAAGTGAGGGGAACAAAGGATTGACCGCCCTTGCTGCTTTCGATATAATATTTTTATGAGATATCAAATAAAAGGGAGGCGCCTGGGATGCTTTTGATACGGGGAGGCAGGGTCGTTGATCCGGCCAGTGGTTTTGACGGGCTGGCAGACGTATATATAGAAAAAGGATGCATTAAAAAGATCATTCCCTATGGGGAAGAAACAGAAGATGCTGCCGGGAATGTGGAAACGGCGGCAAATGCCGGAGATGTGAAGCGGGATGCGGCTGAAAAAGAATGGGCGATCATAGATGCCGGAGGACTTGTGGTGGTGCCTGGGCTTGTGGATACGCACGTTCACTTCAGGGATCCGGGTTTCACTTATAAAGAAGATATTCTGTCAGGAGCAAAAGCGGCGGCGGCAGGCGGCTATACCACGGTGGTCTGTATGGCCAATACGAAGCCCGTGGCCGACAACGTACAGACAATTTCCTATATAGTAGAAAAAGCAAAAAAAGCGCCGGTGCATGTGCTGACTGCCGCCGCCGTGACGAAGGGACTGAAGGGAAAGGAGCTGACGGATTTTCAGGCGCTTCTTAAAGCGGGAGCTGTAGGCTTTACGGACGACGGTATTCCTCTGCGGGACAGCGCTGTTCTTGAGGAGGCTATGATGCAGGCGGCAGTTTTGAATGTCCCTGTCAGCCTGCACGAGGAGGATCCGGAGATGATCGAGCGTCCGGGTGTAAACAAGGGCAGAATTTCCGAAATGCTTAGCTATGGCGGCGCCCCCTCGGCATCCGAGTATACTATGGTGGAGCGGGACTGCGCGCTGGCACTGAAAACAAGGGCAAAGGTAGTCATTCAGCATATCAGCGCCAGGGAATCCGTGGAGGCGGTGCGCGCATACTGGCACAGAGGAGCCAGAATTTACGGGGAAGTGACGCCCCAGCACTTTTCTCTGACAGAAGAAATTGTGCTGTCGAAGGGAAGTCTTGCAAGAGTAAATCCTCCAATCCGCACGGAGGCAGACAGGCAGGCATTGATTGAAGGACTTAAGGATGGAACGCTGGATATTATAGCCACTGATCATGCGCCTCACAGCCGTGAGGAAAAGGCCAGGGGGATCAAAGAAGCGCCCAGCGGCATGATCGGGCTGGAGACAGCTCTGGCATTGGGGATCACCAACCTGGTGCGTCCCGGTCATCTGAGCCTTTCCGAGCTGCTGGAAAAAATGACTGTGAATCCCGCCAGACTTTACGGATTGAAAGCGGGAACGCTCCAGGAGGGAGACGCTGCAGATCTTGTAATTTTCGATGAAAACGAACAATGGACGGTTGGCGATACATTTTATTCCAAGTCCAGCAATTCTCCATTTATCGGAGAGACATTGTATGGTAAAATAAAGTACACCATCTGCGGAGGAGCAATTGTATATGAGGCGCAGGCCAAAGACGAGGTGCAAGCCAAATGCGAAGCATTTTAAAAATGGCTTGCACCGACCTGCCGTCGCGACGAAGGAGCGGGGGCGATACCACGAAGCATTTTAAAAATGGCTTGCACCGACCTGCCGTCGCGACGAAGGAGCAGGGGCGATACGATAAGGAGGAAGGTAAATGAGCAGAATACTTTGCAACAAAGACCTGGGCGAAGGGTTTTTCCTGTTGAAGGCGGAACAGGAAAACGACGCGCGCATGGGTCAGTTCTATATGCTGCGGGCCTGGGAACATTACCCGGTGCTGAGTCGTCCCATCAGCGTGTATGACGCGGATGGACAGACCGTGAGCTTTTTATATAAGGTAGTGGGACAGGGGACAGAAATTTTTTCAAAATGCAAGGCAGGGGAGGAAATTACCCTGGAAGGTCCCCATGGAAACGGATTTCCGGAACTCTCCGGAAAAAGGAAAATTGCGCTGGTGGGCGGAGGCGTTGGCATTGCGCCACTTTATCTGGCGGCAAAGACTTACAAAAAAGAAACTGCGGACTGCAGTGTGGATATTTATTTGGGATTCAGTGGAAAACCTATTTTGACGGAAGAATTTCAGCAGACGTGCGATAGGCTTGTCGTTAACGTAGGCGGGTTTGTGACGGATGATATTGACCCGTTGGCGTATGACGCCATTGTCACCTGCGGGCCAACGGTTATGATGAAGGTGCTGTATGAAAAATGCAGGAAACTGAAGGCAGAGGCGTCGCTGTACGTCTCCATGGAGAATCGCATGGCCTGCGGCATCGGGGCCTGCCTGGTGTGCAGCTGCAGGACGGCCGGGGGAAATCGCAAGGTCTGCAAGGACGGTCCGGTATTCTTGGGAAGCGAGGTGTTCGGCGTTGAGTGAGAGATTAAAAACTGTGTTTGCTGGAATAGAATTTAAAAATCCGGTGGTTCTTGCCAGCGGCACCTGCGGATTTGGCAGGGAGCTGAACGAATATTTTGATATTGAGCGTCTGGGCGGCCTGTGTTCTAAGGGACTCTTGTCTCACCCCCATGGCGGGAATGAGGGCGTGCGCATCTGGGAGACAGCCAGCGGGATTATGAACAGCGTGGGGCTGGAGAACCCTGGTGTTGACGCCTTTATCGAGCGGGACCTCGACTGGATCAATGGCAAAGACCTGGTAAATATTGTAAATCTGGGCGGACACTCTCTGGAGGATTATCTTCTTGGAATGGAGAAACTAAATAAAGTGGATCTGGATATCCTGGAACTTAATATCTCCTGCCCGAACGTAAAGAGCGGCGGTATGAATTTTGGAACAAAAACGGAGGTAGCCAGGGAAATTGTAAGGAAAATCCGGCAGGTATGCCGTCATAAGCTGGTGGTAAAGCTTTCCCCGAATGCGGAGGATATTGTATCTCTGGCGAAGATGTGCGAGGAAGAAGGCGCCGACGGCGTTTCCCTGGTAAATACCTTTCTTGGCATGGCAGTGGACATCAAAAAGAAAGCGCCTGTATTCAACAATACATATGCGGGACTTTCCGGCCCGGCCATTAAACCGATCGCTCTGCGCATGGTGCATCAGGTGGCGAAGGCGGTTTCGATACCGGTGATGGGACTGGGCGGCATTACCACCTGGCAGGATGCCGTTGAATTTATTATGGCCGGGGCCACGGTAGTGCAGGTGGGGACGGCCACCTTTATGAAACCGGACATTAGTATGGAGATTATTGAGGGTATGGAGCGATATCTGCAGGAAAACGGCTATGAGAATATTGGTGAAATATGCGGCATCTTGTGATATAACAAAGCTGTGCGGCAGAGAGTGCAGGCGCTGTACGAAGATTTTATGAAAAATAGCAGGGAGAAGAAGGATGAACACAACGTTACTGATTATGGCGGCAGGTATTGGAAGCAGATTTGGAGGAGGGATTAAGCAGCTGGAGCCTGTGGGTCTTGATGGCGAAATCATCATGGATTATTCCATCCATGATGCAATTGCGGCGGGTTTTAATAAAATCGTATTTGTAATAAGAAGGGATATCGAGGCGGATTTCAGAGAACGGATCGGCGGGCGTGTGGAAGCCGTCTGCCGGAGGCTTGGAGTGGAAACATCATATGTGTTTCAGGATCTGGCGTCGATCCCGGAAGGATGTTCTGTTCCGGAGGGCAGAAAGAAACCCTGGGGCACCGGACAGGCAGTTCTGGCGGCGAAGGACGTAATTCGCGAGCCGTTTATGGTAATTAATGCGGACGACTATTACGGAAAGGAAGCCTTTCGACAGCTGCACGACTGGCTGATTCTGGATCATGCCGACTCGGCTGTAGCCATGGCAGGATTTATCCTGAAAAATACGCTCTCGGAAAATGGCGGCGTGACCCGGGGAATCTGTAAGGTCTCGGAGGGCCATACTCATGTGATTGACGTGGTGGAGACCCACGATATTATCAAGACTGCGGATGGAGCGGAGACGGATGGAAGAAAGCTTGATCCGGAGTCATATGTTTCTATGAATATGTGGGGATTCCCGGCAAGAGAAGGCTGCGCGCCGGCTTTTATGGCTGTGCTTGAAAAAGAATTCAGGACTTTTTTTGAAAACGACGTAGAGAAAAACCCGCTGAAGGCGGAGTATCTTCTGCCTACGCTGATCGGCGGCCAGCTTCGTCAGGGCAGATGTTCAGTGAAGGTGCTGAAAACGAAGGATAAATGGTTTGGCGTCACCTATAAGGAGGATAAAGCCGGAGTGGTCGAAAGCTTTAAAGAGCTGATTGCAAAGGGTGTGTATCGGGAGGAATTATATTCGGATTTATAAACTGCAGGGATTACAGTGTCAAAAGGTCTGTGTCCACTTGTGCTTGCACAAAAGTGGACATATGACCTTGGGACACGCCACAATATGAGCATAAAAGTGGAGCGTAAGCTACACGATATGCGAATATTGGGTAGGATTGTGGGAGTGCGAAGCACGAAGCAATCCGTGTAATCATAAATTCGGGTGTTTCGACACCCAAATCCTGCAAGGACACTCTCCATACGAAAAGAAAAAGGCCTTTCTTCCGGGTTAAACCGGAGGAAAAGCCCTTTTAATTTGTCGGAAACATTATTTTTTTGACGTTTTATCCGTCTTTTTGTCTTTTTTAAACCGTGCAAAAAAGCCCTTTTTCTTCTGAACCGGTTTTTCCAGCGGCCCGCGCACACCCCGGACGTCTGTTATGTAGATGCCGCTGACAGTGGCTTTGACTTCCTTTTTTACAGGAATGATCTCATAGACCTTGGCATCGGCGACCATTGTCATGATTTTTGGGCCGACCTTCGCTTTTACGATGGGGACCTTGGATCTTCGCATCAGCTTCGGGGTCTGGTCGATCACCATCTGGGGAAGACCGGATTCTTTGAGTTTCATCATCTTTTTATCAATGACAAGCATGGAGACGGTTTGCTTCATGGCCTCCATCTGCTCCTGCTGAGCAGCCTGTTTTTTCTGCATTTTTCTGCCAAAATAATACAATAGGCCCAGTATCACTACGAGAACCAGCAGAATGATTAAAAGAACATTGAATACTGACATTTTTCTCCTCCTCAAAATTTTGCTTTTTTTATTCTAACATCCTTTTTTTGAAAGTGCAATAAATCTTTCACGCACATGTGAAAAATCTGTGATAGTATTGATTTTTAAAGGGAACTATGTTAGAGTGACAAGGTAGGAAAATGTCTGTAAGAGACTTTGGAGGGGTTATGAGCGAAAGCGATTACGAAAGGGGAAAAGTAAAAAGTACTGGACGGACGACAAAACGTACCGCACGAAAGACAGATAGTACAAAAGCGGGGCGTACAGCGGATACAGCGCAGAGGCGTGCAGATCGCCGTACTCCGGCGAAGGAAGAACGAAAGACACGCCGCAGCCCGGCAGCAGAAAAACGCACTTCCCGCCGTGCCGGTGGGGAGAGGACGGTTACGCGTACAACTGTCCGCAGCGCGGATCAGGCTTCCGGCAGACAGAATCGCCGTGGGGCGGAAATAAAAGTAAAGAAGCGCAGCGGAGGGGCAGGGGCAGTTATTTTAGTGATACTGATTCTGCTGGTGATCGCAGCGATTGCTTTTGTGGTAAAGGACAGTTTTTTTTCGGATGCTTCATTAAAGGGCAGTCTGCTTTCTGAATTGCCGTTCATGAACGGGAGCAGCCGGCTGATTGATCAGGCTGAGGAATTGACCCAGGCCTATGATTATGATGGGGCAATCAGCCTTCTGAAAGCCAGTGACCGCTATGAAACAGATACAAAACTGCAGGAGAAAGCGCAGGAAATCGAGACAGCGAAAGCAGCTATGGAGGATGCGGTAAATTCAGCGCTGGCATCGGCTGAGGAACGCGCGCTGGAGTTTGATTATCAGGGCGCGGCAGATGTGCTGAAGGCAAGCTCTTATTATACGGCCAGTGCCGTGCTACAGGAAAAAGCGGCGGCTTATGAGGAAGCCAAGAAAAGCGGCGGGGATACCCAACTGGTTGCTGAAGCCGACCGTCTGGCGGCGATGTATGATTATGACGGCGCGGCGGAATTGCTGAAAAGTGCGGCAGGGTATCAGGAGAACGCTGCGCTGCAGGAAAAAGTTTCCGGGTATGAGGCGGCCAAAGCGGCCTGCGTGGCAATCAATCCCGAGGAAGTGACGCATATTTTCTATCATTCACTGGTGGTGGATCCGTCAAAAGCGTTTAATCCGCACGAAGCCGGGTATGACGGTTGGCAGCAGTGGATGACGACGGTGTATGAATTTGATAAAATTACCCAGTCCATGTACGATCGCGGGTATGTACTGGTGAGCATTTATGATCTGTTTGAAAAGACGCAGGCTGAGGACGGCACCGTAACGCTCACTCCCCAGCAGATTTATCTGCCGGAAGGAAAGAAAGCCTTTGTGCTTTCCCTTGATGATCTGTGCTATTACCACACATATGACAACCATGGCGTGGCGTCAAAAATAGTTTTGGACGAAAACGGAAAGCCTACCTGCGAGTACATTGAAGACGACGGCACAGTCGTATACGGAGCATATGATGTTGTTCCGAGGATGGACGCTTTCCTGGAAGAACATCCCGACGGCTGCTACCGCGGGGCGAGAGGTACGATTGCACTGACTGGCTACAACGGAATCCTGGGATACCGCACGGATGGAACGTACAGTGCTGAGCATAACACAAATTCGGAGAGGTATTATACGGACAGTCTGCAGCAGGAGTGGCTGGACGAGCATCCCGATTTTGACTGGGAACAGGAATGTGAGGAAGCAAAAAGGGTTGTTGATGCGATGAAGGCCGATGGCTGGACTTTTGCAAGCCATACCTGGGGACATAAAGCGGTAGGGGATACGGGCTATGATGATCTGGTTGCCGACACAGAGCGCTGGATGCAGTATGTGTCTCCGCTGATTGGCGGCACGGATGCAATTATTTTTGCCCATGGCCAGGACCTTTCTCAGACGGGCACGTATGACGCGTCAAACGATAAATACAATTATCTGAAAAGCCAGGGCTTTGATGTTTTCTGCAATGTAGATTCAACGGCGTATACCACAACGGTTACGTCGGAATACTTCCACCAGGGAAGAAGAAACCTGGATGGATACCGTATTTATCAGGATTACATTTCGGACAGCCCTCTGGCGGGGGATTTGTTTAATGCGGCGGAGGTACTTGATCCTGAGCGCCCGCTCCCCGTACCGGAACTCTAGGCGGCGTGTCCGAAATACAAACACAATCGATATGCAGGCGATACCCATCGCTTGATATAATAGCCTGTCGCGAAGCGGCAGGCGCAGGCGACGTCGAGCGGAGCGAGATGTTGTTATTTAATAAGGTAACTTGTTGTGGGGAATTTTTTTAAAGAGAGGATAGGAAGTTCACTATGAAAAGAAAGACACTGGCGGCGCTTATGGTCGGTGTAGCTCTGGCAGCTACCGGATGTGCACAGGAAAGCGCTACAAAGACGACGGAGGCAGCAACAGAAAAGGCAACCGAGGAAGAAACGACGGAAGCGGCGACAACAGAGGAAGCAACCGAGGAAGAAACCACGGAGGCAGCGACGACAG
>JAUNFZ010000072.1 GCA_030524785.1 Eubacteriales bacterium | reverse complement strand
GTTCTGATTCATATTCGGATTTACGTTCTGGTTCATATTCTGGTACATCGGATTGTTCTGAGGCACGCCGTGCACTGGAGCATAGTAATAATCGCTCTGCATATTCTGCTCTTTACGGGCAAATTCATTGTTCATGTCCGCCTGGCTTCTCGCCTCTTTCAGGTCGTCCTTCAAATCCTTATTGCGAAGGCTCTGGTTGATCATAAAGAACAAAAGCACTACGGAAAAGCCTACCAGGCCATACAGAACCTTCATCAAAAGATTGATGCGGTTGTTCAGATCCGTATTCTGCTCTGTCAGAGTCGTTACCTTCTGCTTGTTTGCCTCGATCTCCGCCTGCTGTCTGAGCGCTTCCTCGCTCTCAGCCTGACGCCGCAGTTCTTCCTCCTGCTTCTGTTCATTCGACATTTCCGTCTCCGCCGTGGTTTCGGCCGCTGCGGCCTCACCGTCCGGAACAACATTCAATGTATACGTTACCTGGGCGCCGTTGGGAGCCTCCACGGTGATCCCAACTGTGCCTGTACCGTTGTCCAACGTTGTGCCGCTGATATCAATAATGTTTGCATTTTCGTCCGAAGTGATCGGATTCAGCAAAAGCTCTGTAGTTCCCGCCGGAACGGTTACTGTATACTCAAGCGTAGAGTAATAAAACTCCGGAGAACATTCTCCATTTTCCAGCCCGAGGCTGTAAAGCGAGTTATCGCCGGACTCCGCCGCTGCGGTCACACACAGCGCCCATAATGCCGCCAGAACAAATACTGCAATGCTTTTCCACTTTTTTCCCAATGTTTTCATGATTATTTCTCTCCTTTGCGCGTTTACTGTGCTTCCTCTATCGCTTTTCCGATATCATGCCGGTAATATTTATTTCCAAACTCTATCCATTCCACTGCCTCATAGGCGTTCGCTCTGGCCTCTTTTAAATCAGCGCCTGTAGCCGTAACGCCCAGAACGCGGCCTCCGTTTGTAACGATCCCCTCCGGCGTTTTTCTGGAGCCTGCGTGGAATACGTAATAACCGTCTTTATCCTGAAATTTTTCCAGGCCGTTGATCAGAAAGCCTTTTTCGTATTTTACCGGATAGCCGTCCGAGGCCAGCACCACACAGACCGCCGCGTTATCCTCAAATTCCAGTTCCATCTGATCCAATGTTCCGTCAATGCAGGCTTCGCATACCTTCACAAGATCTGTTTTCATCCTGGTCAGCACTACCTGCGCCTCGGGATCCCCGAATCTGGCGTTGTACTCCAGAACCTTTGGCCCATCCTCCGTCAGCATCAGTCCGAAGAAAATAACGCCCTTAAACTCCCGGCCTTCAGCCGCCATGGCGTCCACCGTGGGCTGATAAATATGGCTCTGGCAAAATTCGTCAATCTCCTTTGTGTAGAAGGGGCTGGGCGAAAAGGTTCCCATGCCACCCGTATTCAATCCGGTGTCACCGTCGCCAGCGCGCTTGTGATCCTGCGCCGAAGTCATGGTGCGAACCGTCTTTCCATCCACAAAGGAAAGCACCGATACTTCCCGTCCCGTCATAAATTCCTCGATTACCATCCGGTTGCCGGAAGCGCCGAACTTCTTATCCATCATAATGGATTTTACGCCTTCCTTTGCCTCCTCAAGCGTATTGCAGATCAGAACGCCTTTGCCCAGAGCCAGACCGTCCGCTTTCAATACAATCGGAAATTTTGCCGTTTCCAGATATGCAAGGGCTGCCTGTGGATCGTCGAAATTCTCATAAGCCGCTGTGGGAATATGGTATTTTTTCATCAAATCCTTGGAAAATGCCTTGGAGCCCTCCAGAATCGCCGCATTTGCCCTTGGTCCGAACACCCGGAGCCCTTCCTTTTCAAAGGCGTCCACGATTCCTCCTACCAGAGGATCGTCCATGCCGACAATCGTCAGGCCGATCTCCTTTTCCTTCGCAAAAGCCACCAGTTTTTCAAACTCCATGGCTCCAATGTCCACGCACTCGGCGTACTCGCCAATACCTGCGTTTCCCGGAGCACAGTAAATTTTCTCCACCTCAGGATTTTGCGCTGTCTTCCAGGCCAGAGCATGTTCCCTGCCTCCGCTGCCCACAATCAAAACCTTCATTCTTCTCCTCCTTGGCGGCAGATCATATCCCGTGTGTCTCGTCAATGATAACTCTGCCGTTCTCTGTCTTCACGCATCCGTTTGCAATCAACTGAATTGCCCGGGGCATAATTTTCCATTCTGCTTCTTCCATAACGCGCCGCTGCAGCGTCTCCGGCGTATCGTCCTGATGAACCTCTACCGCTTTCTGCAGGATAATCGGCCCCGTATCCGTGCCTGCATCCACAAAGTGAACCGTAGCACCCGTCACCTTCACGCCCCGCTTAAGCGCCTGTTCGTGTACCCGCAGCCCGTAATATCCCGTACCACAGAAAGATGGAATCAGCGCAGGATGAATATTAATTATCCTGTTTGGAAATGCTTCCACCATTTCCCTGGGAATTACCACCATGCAGCCTGCCAGCACCACCAGATCCGGCGAAAAGGACTGCACGGTCTTAAGCAGCGCCCGGTTAAAGGCAGATCGATCCGGATACTCTTTGGGGGAGACGCACAGCCCGGGCACCCCGGCCTTCTGTGCGCGCTCCAGCGCATATGCCTTCGCATTGTTGCTGATAACTGCCGCAACTTCTGCGTTTGTAATCTCACCCTTTTCTATAGCGTCCAGGATTGCCTGCAGGTTCGTTCCGCCGCCGGACACCAGCACTACCATTTTCAGCATAATTCCACGCCCTTTTCCCCGGCTTCAATTCTGCCCACAAGGTAGGCCGTCTCGCCAGCAGCCTGCAGTGCGTCCAGCGTTTTCTGCGCATCCGCCGCATCCACTGCCAGCACCATGCCAATGCCCATATTAAATGTATTATACATCATCTGCTCCGCAATTTCGCCCTGGCGCGCCAACATCCCGAAAATTGCAGGAACCGGATAACTGTCCTTTTTCACCACCGCTTTCACATTCTCCGGCAACATTCTGGGAATGTTCTCGTAAAATCCGCCGCCGGTGATATGACTGCAACCCTTGATGCGCACTCCCGCTTCTTTTACGCTGCGGAGCGCTTTTACGTAAATTCTGGTGGGTGCAAGAAGCGCCTCGCCCAGCGTCGTTCCAAGTTCTTCATGGTATATTCCCAGCGTTTCTGTATCCATGGTAAACACCTTCCGCACCAGAGAAAAACCGTTGCTATGTACGCCGGAGCTTGCAATCCCCACAAGCACGTCGCCTTCTTTTATCTCCTGGCCGGTAATGAGCTCCTTCTTATCCACCACGCCTACCGCAAATCCGGCGATATCGTATTCCTCCTCAGGCATCAGACCCGGATGCTCCGCTGTCTCGCCGCCGATTAAAGCGCAGTCGGACTGTACGCACCCTTCTGCCACGCCGCTTACGATAGCCGCTATTTTTTCAGGATAATTTTTTCCGCACGCAATATAATCAAGGAAAAACAATGGCTCGCCGCCTGCGCAGGCAATATCGTTCACACACATTGCCACCGCGTCGATTCCGATCGTATCATGCTTGTCCATCAGAAACGCCAGCTTTACCTTGGTTCCGCAGCCGTCCGTCCCGGACAGAAGCACCGGCTCCTCCATATTCTTTATTTTTGCCAGCGAAAACGCGCCCGAAAAACCGCCCAGGCCGCCCAGGACTTCCTCCCGCATCGTCCGCTTTACATGCTCTTTCATTAATTCTACGGACCGGTAGCCCGCCTCGATATCTACTCCGGCTTTCTTGTAATCCATGGTTTCCTCCTGTGATCTGTCTGCGCCTGTGTGTTTTCCAGAACGCCCTTTTATTTTTTGCCTGCCATATATTCTTTGTAACCGACCTTCTGCAGCCTGGCGTCCTTTTCCTCCACCTGGCCCTTCAGCTCTGCCGCATAGGCTTTTACCTTTGCAAGCAGCTCCGGATCGGAAACCGCCAGAATTTTTGCAGCCAGGATTCCCGCGTTCGCTCCGCCATTGATCGCAACGGTAGCCACCGGGATGCCGGAAGGCATCTGTACGATGGAGTACAGGGAATCCCTGCCCCCCAGAGATGTGGTGTGCATCGGGATGCCGATAACCGGCATCGGGAAGATCGCCGCGCACATCCCCGGCAGATGAGCCGCCATACCAGCTCCTGCAATGATCACCTTGAATCCTTTTTCCTCCGCCGTCTTTGCATATTCAAAAAATACGTCCGGCTCTCTGTGGGCTGAAATGATCGTCATCTCATAGTCAATTCCAAACTTTTCCAGCATGTCAGCCGCTTTGCTCATCACGGGCATATCGGAATCGCTGCCCATCACAATACCTACCTTCGCCATCGTATACGCTCCTTTTCTTTTGTTCCATATCTTATAAATTTTAATCCATAACGCCTTATATTGTCAATGGATACCTTTGTTTTTTCTGCATACGTTGGAAATAATCCTCATGCCGGCTGCAGTTATATATCCTCCAGAGGACCGTTCAGTTCCTCCGTCCCGGGAAGCACAAAGCGGCCGTTTTCAATAATTGAAATCCTTTTGCCGTCCTTCGTAATCACCTGAATATGACCAAGCTCCCGATAGGGAATGGTAATATCCGTATGGCACCCAAAATAAGCCTTTCCCACGTCTGTTTTCCGCAGCAGGGAAACCTCGTTGTCCCTGGCGATGATCTCTTTCCCGTCGGGATTAAACACCGGGATATCCTCCGACCAGCTGTAGCAGGTATCGCCCACCGCAAAATGAGGGCCCATCTTCTCCGCGATCAGAATCGGCAGCTTCCCTCCTATGCCGTACTTTTCCGCCATGGCATACGCCGCCGTGTTTGTTCCTATCGCAAATTCTCCCATGGGAAGCCCCTCGTGATGAAACATCACGTTCTCCCGGACATAGGCCTGGTTCGCCTCACGGGTATCAAAATTTGTGCAGGAGTATTCCTCCACCCGTCCATCCGAAAATTTCAGGCAAAGATTCTGATAATGCAGTTCATTCAGATAAACTCCGCTCACATGGAGGATTCCGTTTGTGCCCAAAAGCCGGGGTGTGGTAAATACCTCGCCTACCGGGATATTGACATCCGCCACGCAGTTTTCAAACAGCGTTTCCCTAGCGGGATCCTTCCTCTCGGCCAGCTTCACCGTCAGATCTGTGCGGTTGTCCCCCGCGCCCAGAATATGCACGCTTTCTCCCTGATCCAGCGCGTCGATAATCGTCTGCTGAATCCTCTGGTACAGCCGGGAATCCAGGGTATTGATTTTTACTGTTTCACGAAAAATCTCCTCAAAATTTTCTCCGATCTCCGGAACTGGAAAAGCAATGATGGTAAAACTGCGCTCCTCGCCTTTGATATAGCGGTTGGTAATCTGCATATTTTCATTTGCCAGCTCTACCGACAGCTTCTGCTGTTTTTCCGAAAGCCGGTAGGCCGCCTCGCTGCCCGCCGGGGAAAAGGGTGTCTCGCCAAAGGTCTCCACACAGGCAGGCCCCCCGTGAACACCGGCAAGTTCTTTGTATTCTTCGTAGGCCGCCCTGATTACGCCAAGCTTTCTCTCCACGAACGCGCCGTCCAGATACACGGCACTGTCGCCCTTGTGGTCATAATCATACTGCTTATTTGGAATGGCGCCCAGATAACCGATGCGCTCCTGCTGTCTGCGGTTCACACTGTGAACAGCCGCGCGGTAGATCACCGGAGACAGCCCCATTTCTCTGAAGTTTTCCACAGCCTTTCGTATCATCCGCTCAAATCCCAGCGTATAACGCAGGTTGACCGTTTTTTTCTTCGACAGATCCTTTTTCCCCAGCACAAATCCCATGCGGTAGCCCTCTGTATACACAGAAGCCATCCGGTTGATTTCTTCCTGGGGAAGGCGATTCATAAACGCCGCCGTCTTAAGTTCATTTTCCGACACGTATTCGCCATATTTATACAGATAGCGAAGATCGTGAAGATCTTCTTCCATCACAATGCGAACCGCAAAATCCAGCGACGGGTCTACCGCCGAGCGAATACGCTTTGTCACCATGACATCGCTGTAATCGCTGACATACCAGTAGGCAATCTGCTGGATGCTCCGGTAAGTGGGGAGCACTTCCTCCTCAAAGCAATTATATACCTCGATAAACAGTTCACAGAGAATCGCAATTTCTTCAAAATCCTGCTCGAACGCCGCGGGAATCATTCCGCGTATCTCTGCATAGATAAAAGAAAGAATCCGGCCATGCGTCTCCCCCAGAGTTTCCACCGCATATGCGGGATTTCCGTAGCTCGCACCGTAATGCTTTGGCAGAATATCCCCATAGAGCGACGTATTCAATCTCTGCCATTCCTCCAGGGAATAGTTTTCTGTCTTCCCCGCCGCAATCTCTGTTGCCGTCTCCTTCACTCTCAGAATAAATTCTGCCGTCCTTCTGAAATAGTCCTCATACTTTGCGGGCACACTGTGCTCCACCAATATATTCCGGATTCTCTCCTCCGCCAGGGACAGCCGTTCCCTTAAAATTTCTTCCATAATTTACCGCAATTCTCCTTAAAACCCTATCAAAAACATACTCAGCCAGACCACAAACATAACACCGCACATCACGGAACCCAGCTTTGGATATTTATACCGGATGTTTTTCTCAGAAAAACTGAGGATTCCAACCACAAAGCCCACCGCGGCAAAGACAGCGCCGCACAGCCCGAAAGCTCCTGCATACAGCCCCGCCTCTCCTCTCATATAATAGGACGCATATACCATCGCCAAAAAGAAGATCAGTGATATCGTGCCCATAATTGTAGAAACAATTCCATTTGCCGAGTCTTTCTTTTCCGCAAAGGAATACATCATTTTCTTAGCCATACCGTTTTCTCCTCACCTTATTGCACAGGGTAAATATCAAAAATCCCAGCACGCCTCCCAGTGTATTCAGCACAAGGTCGTCCACGTCAAAACTTCCGACCCGGGAGATCAGCTGCGCACATTCCACCAGAAAGCTGAACTGAAAACTCAGCAGCGTAATCATAAAAAAGTTTCTCGCCCTGCGGTTCAGCACCGGAAGAATCGCTCCAAAGGGCACGAAGCACAAAACATTTCCCGCAATGTTTGTAAACACCGCCATAAAGCCCAATTCCTGCCGGTAAGTCCAAAATCTGCCGATTTCCTTAAACAGTTCCAGATTATAGGCATATTCCCGCTCCGTGTACACCCTGCCAAAGCTTTCTGCAAAAAACAAAAAATACGTCAGAAATACAAGATACAGAATAAACAGAAACACGCTGATTATCCGTATCGCTGTCTTTGTCTCTTTTTTCACAGGC
Source organism: Eubacteriales bacterium (assembly GCA_030524785.1). Lineage (GTDB taxonomy): Bacteria > Bacillota > Clostridia > Lachnospirales > Lachnospiraceae > Marvinbryantia. The sequence goes on along the minus strand of JAUNFZ010000072.1, from coordinate 6,899 downwards.
CGCTCTCCCGCTACAGCATCACATTTTTACGGGACACAAGAAGCCGCGCCCCATTTACAATCGCCAGCACGCCCGCCGCAATCCCAACGATCATAACAATCACTCCAATTACAATATCGCCCGCTCCCGTAACGCTCATAGTACGATAAATCTTTTCATTTTCGTTCATAAAAAGCTCCTTTCCTGCCAAAGCCAATGTTCTCTCAACCTGCCCCGCCGCTTCCATCTCAGCAAATTTTCTGCGGCAGGCCATACATTTTATAGTATGCGTCGATCTTTGCTTTCAGGCTGTCGTCAATTATTATTTTTCCCTTATATTCTTTGTTATACAGATGCTCCACAACCTCCGCCATGGTAACGATGGCGTTTGTCTCAAAACCGTAAAGGTCCTTTACCTCCTCAAGAGCGCACTTTGCGCCCCCTTTGCCCACTTCCATACGGTCCAGGGACACCATCAGGCCCACAATCTTTACATCCGCAGCGCCCCGTACCTTGGGCACTGTTTCCTCCATGGATTTTCCCGAGGTGGTGACATCCTCAATCATTACAACCCGGTCGCCGTCCTTTAACTGGCTGCCCAGAAAGCTTCCCTTATCCGCGCCGTGGTCCTTTTCTTCCTTCCGGTCGGAACAATAACGGATTTCCCTGCCATAAAGCTCCGAAAACGCCACCGCCGTCACTACGCTCAGGGGAATTCCTTTATAGGCCGGCCCGAACAGCACGTCGAAATCATCCCCGTATGCGCTGTGAATCGCTCTCGCATAATACTCTCCCAGCTTCTTTAACTGGGAACCTGTCACGTATCCGCCCGCGTTCATAAAAAACGGGGACTTTCTGCCGCTCTTTAATGTAAATTCTCCAAATTTAAGCACCTGGCAGTCTACCATAAATTCTATAAATTCCTGTTTGTAACTTTCCATAAAGCCCAAGACCTCCCGTATTTGCAGATATAAGCTGCATGAAATTACCTGTTTTCCAACGCTCCTCTGATATCCTTTACCATGTCCTCCACCGCTGCACGGCTTGCCTCGCCAAAGTGCTTGGGCCCGTACTTTGCATAGGATTCCTGCCTGTACGCCGCGATAATTCCTCTGGAGGAATTTACAATAGCCCCAAGGCCGTCCTCGTTGAAGAAGTGCACCAGATCCGCGCCTTTTCCGCCCTGGGCGCCGTAGCCCGGCACCAGGATGTAGGCCTTCGGCATAATTTTCCGCAGCGCTTTTCCCATCTCTGGATAAGTGGCTCCTACGACGGCTCCCACGTTGCTGTATTCACCGTCCATGCACTGTTCGCCCCACTCGGCCACCTTTTCGCCCACCAGCTCATAAAGGGGCCTTCCGTCAATCAGGCGGTCCTGAAACTCACCGCTGGAGGGATTTGACGTCTTTACAAGAATAAAGATGCCTTTATTCTCTTTGCTGCACACGTCAATAAAAGGGTTGATGCCGTCAGAGCCAAGATAGGGATTTACTGTGGCAAAGTCCTCGCCAAAGGGCGTGCAGACTGCGCTGCCCACCTGCACCTTTCCAAGATGCGCCGCCGCATACGCAGCGGAGGTGGATCCGATATCTCCCCGCTTCACATCGCCGATTACCACAAGCCCTTTTTCATGGCAATAATCCACTGTCTTCTGAAATACTCGGATTCCCTCCAGACCGAATTGCTCGTACATAGCAATCTGGGGCTTTACCGCAGGTATCAGATCGCAGGTGGCATCCACAATCTCCTTATTGAACTGCCATACGGCTTCGGCGGCTCCCTCCAGGGTTTCGCCGTACCGGTCAAAAGCCTGTTTTTTTACGTGCTCCGGAATGTATCCCAGCATCGGATCGAGTCCTACCACTATCGGCGCTCCTGTTTTTTTGATGTTGCTGATTAATTTCTGAATCATGCTTCTTTTCCTCCCTGTGTATCCCATTGACTGTAATACAATTCGGCGTAAAATCCGTTCTTTTTCAATAATTCTGTGTGATTTCCCTGCTCGATGATGTGGCCGTCCTTCATCACCAGAATCACGTCCGCGCTTCGGATGGTGGAAAGGCGGTGCGCCACCACAAAACTGGTTCTTCCCTGCATCATCCTCTCAAATGCCTGCTGAATACGCACCTCCGTGCGCGTATCAATCGAGGATGTGGCCTCATCCAGAATCAGCATCGGCGGCAGTGAAAGCATCACCCTGGCAATGCAGAGGAGCTGCTTCTGACCCTGGGAAAGATTGCCGCCCGCCTCTGTGATCGGAGTATCGTATCCCTTCGGCATCCTCCGTATAAAACTGTGCGCGTGGGCTGCCCTGGCCGCCCGCTCAATTTCCTCGCTGGAAGCCTCCGGCTTTCCATAGGCAATATTTTCTGCAATTGTCCCGGCCTTCAGCCAGGTTTCCTGCAGAACCATGCCGTAATTGCTGCGCAGGCTGTCCCGCGTAATCTGTGTCACCGGATGCCCGCTGACACAGATTTCTCCGCTGTTCACCTCATAAAACCGCATCAAAAGATTAATCAGCGTGGTCTTGCCGCATCCCGTAGGGCCCACAATCGCAACGCGTTCCCCTGGCTGCACCTTCAAATTCATGTTCTGAATCAGCGGCACTTCCGGCACGTAGGAGAAATCCACGTGTTCGATATCCACATTTCCCGTCACCATTTCCGGCGTCAGTACCAGAGCGTCCGGCGCGTCCGACTTCTGCGGCTGTTCGTCCAGAAGTTCAAACACACGGCTGGCACAGGCAAACGCATTCTGCAGCTCCGTCACCACCCCTGAGATTTCATTAAAGGGTTTTGTGTACTGATTGGCATACGTCAGAAAGCATGACAATTGTCCTACGCTGACGGCACCCCGTATGGCCGCCATGGCCCCGAAAACTCCCACTCCGGTATAAACCAGTCCATTTACAAACCGGGTGGCCGGATTGGTGATCGACGAAAAGAAAATCGCCTTCAGGCTACATTCCTGAAGCCTGCGGTTGATGTCTTCAAACTGTCCCTCCGCCCTTTGCTCATAGGAAAAGGCCTGCACAATCTTCTGATTTCCCACCATTTCCTCTACCAGAGACGTCATTTCCGCCCTGGTGCTGGACTGTTTGTGGAACATGGAGAAAGTGCGTTTTGCAATAAAAGCCGCCACAAGCAGAGATACCGGTGTGATACATACTACCACCAGCGTAATCTTTACGTCAATACTCAGCATAAAAGCCAGCGTTCCCAAAATTGTAATGATGCCGGTAAACAACTGGGAAAATCCCAGAAGAAGCCCATCAGAAAACTGATCCACGTCCGTGATTACCCGGCTGATCACCTCACCGTAGGGATGTCCGTCAATATATTTCAGGGGCAGATTCTCCAGATGGAAAAAAACTTCTGTCCGGATATCCCGCACCACCCGGTAAGTGATCTGATTATTGCAGAGGTTCATCAGCCACTGCGTCAAAGCCGTACCTGCAATCACCGCGCCGAAGCGCACGCTCAGAGGCGCCAGTCCCTTAAAGTCAACCTGGCCTCTGCCTATGATCAAGTCCACTCCATCGCCGATCAGCACCGGAGCATAGAGCGTTAAAACCACACTGATAACCGCAAACACCAGAGACAGCGCCAAAAAGTGCATGTACGGTTTTATCAGCAATAAAATCCGTTTCATCGTATCTTTCTTCATGCTCTTTTCGTCTCCTTCTCATCCGTCTGCGACTGACAGATTTCCCTGTAAACCTCGCAGCTTTCCATAAGCTCGCTGTGAGTTCCAAGACCTGCGGCCTCCCCGTCGTCCAACACCAGTATACAGTCGGCATTTCTTATCGCGGACGCCCGCTGGGACACAATAAATACCGTCATATCTTCCGTATTCTTTGCTATGGCACGGCGCAGCCTGGCATCCGTGGCAAAATCAAGGGCCGAGGCGCTGTCGTCCATGATTAAAATTTTCGGATCACCCACCAAAGCTCTCGCAATGGTGAGACGCTGCCGCTGTCCGCCGGAGAAATTCTTGCCTCCCTGAGACACCCTCGTATCCAGCCCTTCCGGTTTTGCCTCCACAAAGTCTCTGGCCTGGGCAATCTCAAGCGCCCTGAGGATTTCTTCATCCGAGGCGTCCGGTTTTCTCCAGCGCATGTTTTCGCGTATCGTACCCGCAAAGAGCACTGCATTCTGAGGCACAATGCCGATTACGCTGCGCAGATCTTCAAAGCGGTAATCTTTCACATTGCACCCATCCACCAGCACGCTGCCTTCCCGGACGTCATAAAATCTGGGAATCAGATTCACCACACTGCTTTTACCCGAGCCCGTTCCTCCAATGATACCCATGGTCTGGCCTCTTTTCACAGCAAAGGTAATATCTGAAAGTGCGTCCTCATTTCCCCGGTATGCAAAATAAACGCCGCGAAATTCCACCGCCGGCGCTGCACCTGCCTGCCCGGAAAAAGCCTGGTGAGCGCTTTGCAGCGGCTGCGCCATATCCGACGTCTCCGCAAACACCTCATTGATACGTATCGCCGAGGCGGAGGCTTTTGTGAATGTGATAATCAAATTGGCAAGGGCTACCAGCGCCAGAAGAATCTGCGTCATATAATTGATCAGCGCAATCAGCTCTCCCTGGGTAATCACACCGTTGTACACTGTGCGTCCGCCCTGCCAGAGAATCAGCAGAATCGCGCCGTTCACTACCGCATAGGTGGCCGGATTCATCAGCGCAGAAATTTTTCCCACCAGAAGCTGCGTCTTCATCAAAAGCTGGCTCTGTGAATCAAATTCGGCCATCTCCGCTTTCTGTCTGGAGAACGCGCGGATCACTCTGGCTCCGGCAAGGTTTTCCCTCGTAGCCAGAAGGACGTTGTCCAGGCGGTTCTGTACCTGCCGATACACAGGAATACTTGCCCGCATCACTCCGAAAATAATCAGAGAAAGCAGCGGCACCAGAACCACAAAAATCAGCGCCAGTCCGGCATTGATGGAAAAAGCCATGAGCACCGCTCCCACCACAATAAAGGGTGAGCGCAGAAACAGACGCAGCACCAGATTGACGCCCGCCTGCGCCTGATTGATATCGCTTGTAATTCTTGTCACCAACGTGGACGTCCCCAGCGCATCCAGCTCCGTATAGGACAGGCTGCTGATATGGGCAAACATATCTTTCCTCAGTTCTGTGCCAAACCCCACCGCAGCCTTCGCCGCAAAATATTGGGCTGTCAGCGAGCAGATCAGGCCAAGAACGCCAAGTCCTATCATCAGGCCTCCCATGGATAGAATATACCCGGTATCGCGTTCCCTGATTCCTTTATCCACAATTCCCGCCATCACCAGAGGTATCAAAAGCTCAAAGCTTGCCTCCAGAAGCTTAAACAACGGCCCTATCACACTTTCCTTTTTGTAATGTCTTAAATATTTGATCAATTTTCGCATGAAAACAGTATACCCTAAATCTGCAAATTTGTATAGGCCAAACTGCAAAACGTCTGCCAAACCTGCCAAACAGCAGCGATTCATTCCCCCAGATCAGCGGCAGGATGGCAGCAATTCATCTGTTCAGATCACCGGCAGGACAGCAAAGCGGGGAGCAACGCCGCTTAAGAACCGCATTGCTCCCCTTACATTTACACCTCTTGCTTTGTCTTAGAAGTTTGTATCTTACTCCGCTTTGGAATTTTATCTCTTATTCTGCCTCGGTAGTTTCTGTCTCCCCGGCTGTCTCTGATTCCATTTCTGTCTCTGTTTCTGTTTCCTCTGCGTCTGTTTCTTCGGCAGTTTCCTCTGCTGCTTCCTCTGTGGTTTCAGCTTCTTTTGCATCCTCCGTCTCTGTTTCTTTCGCAGTTTCCGTTTCTGTTTCTGTCTCGGTTTCCTCCGTCTTTTCTACGAAATTCGCATTTTCCATAAGGAACTCAAGCACTTTCCCCTGGGTCACTGAGGTACGGATGTTGTTTTCTCCATATGCCTCCACAATCTCAGCTTCCTCCATGCCCGTTTGTTCTGCCGCCGTTTTCAGTTCTTCCTCATATTCCTCATCGGTAGCCATCAGATCTTCTTCTTCAGCGATTGCCTGTACGATCATCCACTGGGTCAGTGTCTGTCTGCATACTTCTTCGCTCTGGGCCATAAAATCGTCTTCTGTCATTCCAACAGCTTCCAGGTACTCCTCAAGGGTCATACCATACGCCTGAACCTGCTGTTCGGCTCCCGCCACCTGACGTTCCATCATATAATCCAGAACTTCCACCGGGTAACCGTCCACAATCGCGTCGTCAAAAATCTTTGTCAGCAGTTCGCTCTGTGACTGCGCTTTCTGTTCCTCTGCCGCTGATTCTGCCAGCTCCTCGCGGACTTTCGCGCGGTATTCCTCCGCCGTCATGCCGTCCGACACCTCTGCAGCCACTTCGTCCGTCAGCTCGGGCACCCGCTGAATGGAGTTTACTTTTACGTGGAAGACCACATCTTTTCCAGCCAGATCTTCTGAATGATAGGTCTCGGGGAAAGTAAGATTCAGATCTACTTCCTCGCCTGCTGCCACGCCTACCAGTCCGCTCTCAAAGCCGTCAATAAGCGTACCGGAACCAATTTCAAGCAGCGCGCCCTCAGCGCTTCCTTCGTCAAAGGTTTCTCCGTCAATTGTTCCCTCATAGTCAATGTTGACCGTATCGCCTTCCTCTACGGTGCCTTCTGTCAGTGTTTCCACGGTCTCTGTATCAATCACCGCCTGAATCTGCTCCTCAGAAACCTCAATCGGCTCCTGCTCAACCGTGATACCCTTATATTCACCAAGCGTCACATAATCAGCCGCTGTGTATTCCGGCAGATCCTGATATTCAAATTGAACTTCTGTCTCACTCTCAGATTCTGCTTCCGTGGTTTCTTCCTCGGTTGCTTCCTCTGTCGTCGCCGCTTCCGTGGTTTCTTCCTCAGTTGCTCCCTCCGTCATCG
>JAUNFZ010000111.1 GCA_030524785.1 Eubacteriales bacterium | reverse complement strand
CTTCTGTGCTTTTCCGCATCTTCTGTTTTGCCGCCCCGCCCCTACTGCTGCAGTACGCTGAACAGCGCCGGTATCAGCTGCTTCTTTCTGGACACAATCCCCGGCAGAATCACCGAGCCGTTCTCCACCTGCTTTCCAAAGGCCTCCTTTACCAACTGATCCGCTCCCTTCCCGAAGCAAAGTAGTTCCGTAGACTCATTCATAATATCCGTCAGCATGAAAAACAGCATTGTCAGACGCTGTCCCTCGAAAGCTGTCTCCATATAATCCAAAAGCTTCTGCTTGGCGTCTGCCAGCTCTCCCTCCGTCATGGAAGTGATCTGCGCCACGCCGAAGGTTGTTTCCTCCTGCTCAAACTTTTTAAAATCCTGGTAAAAAATTTCCTCGGCAGACTTGCTCTTTAAATTGCTGCCCGCCGCAAACATTTCCGCCGCAAAGCTTTCACAGCGGATTCCCGCAATCTTTGCCAGCGCCTCGGCGGCGTCTCTGTCGGCCTGGGTGCAGGTGGGGGACCGAAACAGCAGGGTGTCGGAAATAATTGCCGCACACATCAGTCCCGCGATTTGAGCGGGAATCTCCACATGCTGTTCCCCGAACAACTGATAAATGATCGTTGAAGTACAGCCCACCGGCTGGTTTCTGAAATAAACCGGCATCATAGTTTCCAGAGAGCCCAGGCGGTGATGGTCGATAATCTCCATAATCTCCGCGCTCTCAATATTATCTACCGCCTGAGACGCCTCATTATGATCCACCAGAATCAGGCGGCGCTTTTTGATTCCCAACAGGTTTCGCCTGGAGATAGTTCCCACATAATGGCCTTTCCTGTCAAGGATCGGAAAATCCCTGTGGCGTTTGCTGGCCATGATCTCTTTAATGTCATCCGTAAAATCATCCTCAGAAAACGCAATGATCTCATTGTCTTTCATAAAGAACCGAACCGGCATACTCTGGTTAATGAGGTGGGCCACCGTATACGTATCGTAGGGCGTCGAGATAATCGTGCAGTGATTCTGCTCCGCCAGAAGCTTGATCGTCTTCGTCACCACAGCGTCGCTGCAGAGCACCAGGCACCCCGCTTTCATCTCGATGGCGCAGAGCTGCGTTTCATAGCGGTTGCCCAGTATAACCATATCGTTTTCCTCAATATATGCCTCCATCACCTCCGGGCTGGAAGCCGCAACCACTACCTTGCCCTTGTCGAAGCAGGCGTCTTCATCGCCCACATGCAGCGTGCCGTCCAGCGTTTCCAGAATATTCCGGTACTGGGTTTTTGCCTTGGAAAGAATAGCGTTGTCCACAACCGCCATGTAAGACCTGGCAATATCTCCGATACTGATCAGCCCCTCCAGGAAATTATCTTCCTTGATAATCGGCAGTGTAGTTCCCTTCGCCTCATTCAAAAGCGTCCATGCTTTTTTCAGGGAAATATCGCTGGACACCCCTCTGGTGCGGCGAATCTCCATATCTCTTACACGCGTCTTCACATTGGGAACATAGGCCGGCGCCTCCACGTCAAATTTATCCAGCACGTACTGTGTTTCCGTGCTGATATGCCCGGCGCGTTTGGCAACGTACTCGCCCGTCCCCAGTTGGTTTTTCAGATATGCGTAAGCAATCGCAGAACAAATTGAATCTGTGTCCGGATTTTTGTGCCCAATCACATAGATTTTATTTTTTACATGATCTTCCATTTGGTTTTCCCCCAGTAAAATCTTTCTGGAACAAGCATATCAGAATTGATAAAATTGTGCAACGTTTTCAATGGCAGAAAGTAAGAAGGCTGAAGCGAAAAGCAGCGACAAAAGCAAAAGCAGCGGCA
>JAUNFZ010000071.1:8262-14428 GCA_030524785.1 Eubacteriales bacterium | reverse complement strand
GTCCGCCTGTGAAAATGCCTGCCCGCAGAAGCGCCCGCCTGCATATTTGGGGTCTTCCCCAAAAAGGCCGGCGATGGTAAAATAAAAGGGAAGTGGCTGACAAAAAAGGATTAGGAAAAACGTATGGGACATATAATTGAGCTTCGGGATCTTACAAAATATTACGGCAGAAACAGAGGAATCGAACATCTGACGCTTAACGTGGAGCAGGGCGAAATTTTTGGCTTCATCGGGCCAAACGGAGCGGGAAAGAGCACTGCCATCCGCACGATGCTGGGACTTCTGAAACCAAACAGCGGAAGTGTGAAGATTTTCGGAAAATCCATGCCTGAAGAAAAGACGGAGATTTTAAAGGACATCGGGTATCTTCCTTCCGAGCCTGTTTTTTACAGCGGCATGCGTGTGAGAGACGCCATACGGTTTGCGCTGTCCTTTTACGGGCGGATGCAGAAAGAGGAGCCTGCGTTTTATAAGGCATGCCTTGAGGAAGCCGATGGACTGTGCGAAAGACTGAAGCTGGACGCCGGAAAGAGAGTGGAGGAACTCTCTCTTGGAAACCGCAAAAAGGCCGGCATTGTGTGCGCACTGGCGCACAGGGCAAAGCTGTACATTCTGGATGAACCTACCAGCGGCCTTGATCCGCTGATGCAAAGAGAGTTTTTTGAAATTCTGCAGGAGAAAAATGAGGCGGGGGCTGCGATATTTTTATCTTCCCATGTACTGGGAGAAATACAGCGCTACTGTCATCGGGCGGCGGTAATCCGGGAAGGAAAGCTGGTGGTGGCAGACAATGTGGCGAATATCTGCGGGGATTCTGTGAAGAAAGTAACGCTGCACGGGCTGACAGAGCTGCCGGATCTTGGAAGAATGTGCCTGCCGGATACGGCGGTATCGGGAATTGAAATTCATGGAGATACAGTGTCGTTTCTGTACAGCGGGGATATTCATCTTCTGCTGAGCGCACTTTCCCGGATGCCGTTGGCGGACGCGGCGATTACGGAACCGCCGCTTGAGGAAACTTTTCTGCATTTTTACAGTTAAGGCGATAAGAAATCATATAAACCGGGAGTCTCTAAGGAACCCCGGGTTTTGCCGGAGGATAAGGATGACGATATGGAAGCATGAAATGAGACGGGGAATGAAAGCGCTGCTGGCCTGGAGCCTGGTGATAGGCGGTATGCTGGCCTTTTGCCTGATGCTGTTTCCGGAACTGAAACAGCAGGTGGCGTCCATTCAGATGATGATCGACGGATTGAGCAAGGGATTTGGAGGAATTGTGGCGGCCTTCGGCATGGACCGCTTAAATTACGGAGAGGTCATGGGATTTTACGGCGTGTACGGCGGTTTTATGCTGGGCATCGGCGGTATGATCTATGCGGGAATGATCGGATGCACAATGCTTGCGAAGGAAGAAAAGGAGCATACGGCGGAAACGCTGCTGAGTTACCCCATCAGCAGGGCCGGCGTCTGTTTCTTTAAGTGGCTTTCTATGGTCTGCCAACTGCTTCTCATGAATGTGATTGTGATGCTGATTGCCGGGGTATCTTTTGTTATGATCGGAGAAAAACCGGCCTTAAATACATTTTGGCTGTATCATCTGGCACAGTTTTTTATGCAGTTTGAGATCGCCTGCATCTGTTTTGGCATTTCGGCGTTCCTCAGAAAGGAGGGCTCGGGAATTGGCATGGGAATAGCGGCAATTTTCTATTTTCTGGGCGTTGCGGGGAATATTGCCGAAAAAGCCGGTGTTCTCAGGTATATTACCCCTTACGCATACGCGGATGCCGCAGAGATTATTGCCTCCGCTTCCCTGAAGTGGACTCTGGTCGGGCTGGGCATGGCGTATGCTGCGGCAGGGATGGCCGCGGCGTTCTGGAGGTATGCACAAAAGGATATTTATTGAATAAAATCTGCAAATTCCCCCTGGGCTGCCCTGGCAAAATCCATTGGATTCAGCTTGAGGGTAGCGCCGATTCTGCCGGCACTCACATAGATTTGCTCAAAATTTTGGGCGGATTCCTGAATGAAAACAGGAAATTTCTTTTTCATGCCGATGGCGGTGCATCCGCCCCGCACATATCCTGTAACCGGCGTGATATCCTTTACGTGAATCATTTCCATGGATTTTTCCTTTGCCGTTTTTGCGGCCCGCTTCAGATCCACTTCCTCTGCAATGGGCACTACGAACACATAGTATGCGCCGCTTTTTCCCTGAGCGACCAGTGTCTTAAAGGAAGCGTCCACAGGCGCGCCGGTCAGCTCGGCCGTGTGCAGTCCGTCGATAAATTCATCACATTCATAAGTGATCAGTTCATATGCAATTTTGTTTTTGTCCAGGATACGCATAGCGTTTGTCTTTACTTCTTTTCCCATGGTGTCAGCTCCTTAAACCAGTTGTAGTATTTAACGTTTGGAGGAATCCTTACAAGGTCGCAGTAAGTATTCTGATAAATAAGCGCGTTCAGATTATACTTGCAGAAGTCCTTGTAGCTGCCTGTATCGGCAGAGGCGTCCAGCCAGACATAGGCAAGGGTTCTTCCGTATTGATCATGAGGCTCCTCGTCATATTCGATATAGATTTCGTCCCCGGGCTGAAGCAGGCGGCTGAGATACCTGGAGGCTTCTTTGCCCTCCTGGGTATTCTCCTCTATCCAGCTGACGCTCTCCGGCGTATCGATGCCAATCAGGCGGATTTTTGTGCGCTCGCCGTCGATGGAGGCATAAATGGTATCGCCGTCCACCACATGCTGCAAAATGGCGGGTTGAAACTGGTTGGACGAGCCGCCGGACTTGTCCAGCAGTGCCGATGCAAGGGCCATTGCGCAGATGATAAGCGCCATAGCAAGAATATTATGAAGACGGCTTTTTCTGCCATAGACAGTCTTCGCGGGGTGTTTTTTAAAAGAATTCATAATCGTTTTCTCCTGTCACATAGAGTATACCACAAAATTTATGTTTTTTTTAGGAAAATTGTGCGGAAAGTATGATAAACTAATTGCAGTATATCGGAAGGGGATAATGTCGGAACCTGCGGCAGGTTCTGAATACAAAGAGGCAGTTGGATATGGAAAATTTTGTACAGTTGAAGAATGTTTCGAAAATCTACCGGATGGGCGAAGTGGAAATCCGCGCTGTGGACGGCATTGAATTTTCCATATCAAAGGGAGAGTTTGTGGTGATTGTAGGTCCCAGCGGCGCCGGAAAGACGACGGTTCTGAACATTCTGGGAGGAATGGATACAGCCACAAGCGGCCAGGTACTGGTGGACGGCCAGGATATTGCCAAATATTCTCAGAAAAAACTGACGGGATACCGCCGCGACGACATCGGCTTTGTGTTTCAGTTCTATAATCTGATTCCCAATCTGACGGCTCTGGAAAATGTGGAGCTGGCCCTTCAGATCTGTAAACATCCCCTGAAAGCGCAGGACGTTTTGATTGAGGTGGGGCTGGGACACCGCCTGAAAAATTTTCCGGCGCTGCTGTCCGGCGGCGAACAGCAGCGAGTGTCGATTGCGAGGGCGCTGGCAAAGAACCCCAAGCTTCTGCTCTGCGACGAACCTACGGGAGCTTTGGATTATCAGACCGGAAAAGCAATTTTAAAGCTTTTGCAGGATATGTGCCGGGAAAAGGGGATGACGGTCATCGTAATTACCCATAACTCGGCGATTGCGCCTATGGCGGACCGCGTCATTCAGATCAAAAATGGAAAGGTTGCCTCCATGCGAATGAATGAGAACCCCATGTCTGTAGCGGATATTGAGTGGTAATTGCGGATAGAAAAAGTGGTGAAAAAATGGAGCTTTTATGAAAAAAAGAGCGTTGAGAAAAGATTTTTATATGGAAATCAGAAAAAGCCTCAACCGTTTTATTTCAATTATGCTGATTGTGGCGTTGGGCGTGGCTTTTTACTCTGGTATTCAGTCGGCAGCCCCTGATATGCGCTATTCGGGGGATGCCTATTTTGACGAGCATAAGCTGATGGATTTGAAACTGATCGGCACGCTGGGCATTACGGACAGTGATGTGGAAGCGCTGAAGAACATCGAGGGAATCTCGAAGGCGGAGCCGGGCTATATGACGGACGTGCTCTGCGGCGAAGAAACGCAGTATGTACTCCATGTGGAGTCTGTTTCCCCTACGCTGAATCAGCTTACGCCGACGGAGGGGAGGCTTCCGGAAAAATCCGGCGAGTGTTTTGTAGATATTGAGTTTTTGGATGAATCCGACTATAAGGTTGGGGACGAGATTACCTTTTACCTTGAGGATGAGGATGATCTGATTTTAAAGCGAAATACGTTTACCATCGTGGGGGCGGGCAGCAGTCCTCTTTACATATCCTTCAGCCGGGGAAACACGACGCTTGGAAACGGAGAACTTAGCGGCGTCGGATATATTCTGGCGGAGGACTTTGACTCTGAGGTTTACACCCAGGTTTATATGGAAGTGCGTGGAGCGCGGGATCTGACGGCGTACACGGACGCTTACGACACGCTGATCGAAAAGGAATTAAAGCGGGTGGAGGAGATTGCCGGAGAACAGTGCGAGATCCGGTACCGTGAGGTGCGCGAGGAAGCCGAACAGAAGCTTGCAGACGCAAAACAGGAGCTTGCGGACGGCAGAAAAGAGGGCGAAAGCGAACTGGCGGACGCGAAGGAAGAACTGGAAGACGGAGAAAAGGAACTGGCGGACGGCAAGCAGGAGCTTGCAGACGCGAAAATAGAAATTGCTGACGCCGAACAGGAGCTTGCGGACGGAGAAAAGGAGATAGAAGATAATGAGGCGACGCTGGCGGAAAAAGAGGCGGAGCTTGCGGACGGAAAGGCGCAGATTGCAGATGGATGGACGCAGCTTGCCAGCGGAAAAAACGAGCTGGCGGCGAAGGAGGCAGAGTTTAACCGTCAGTACAGCTCTGCTATGAGCAAGATTACTTCCGGCGAGCAGCAGCTTAAAGATGCAAAGGAGCAGCTTGCTTCCGGCAGAGAGGAATATGAAGCTGGGCTTGCACAGTACGAGGAGGGCCTGCAGAAGTATGAGGACGGCGAGGCAAAGTATGCCGAGGGCTTGGCAGACTTTGAGACTCAGTCGGCAAAATGGCCGGAGAAAAAAGAGGGGTTTTTGACCCAGAGAGAGACACTTGCAGACAACCAGACTCAGCTTGAGAACGCGTTATCTGATATGAACACTCATCTTTCAGACCTTCAAAGCCAGAAGTCCCAGGCTCAGGCAACAAGAGACGAACTGCAGGGACAGTTGGACGGCCTGAACAGCCAGATTGCCTCCTATGAGCAGAGTATACAGTCGCTGACGCAGGAGCAGGTGAGCTTGGAGGCTCACGCAAGCGAATGGCAGGGCCAGATCGGCGCATGTGACAGCAATATTGCCAGTCTGGACAGCGCGATTAGCGCGGCCAATGGGGAAATCAATGGACTGACGGCAAGAAAACAGGAACTGGAGGGAAAGATCGCGGCGGAACAGGAAAAGGAGACGCCGGATGAGGCGGTCATCCAGGATCTTCAGCAGCAGGCGGCAGAGGTGCAGAACAGCTTAGACGCCAAGACGGCAGAACGCGACGGACTGGCCGGAGAGCGCGCCAGCCAGGAGAATCAGAAAAATAATCTGCAGAACCAGCTTGATACGGCGAACAGCCGCCTTGCCGCTTTGCCTGGAGAGCTGGAGGCAGTCCAGGGCAAGCTTTCGCAGTGCCAGGAAAGTGCGGCTCCCTTAAGAGTGGGAATCGATACGGCGGATGCGGGACTGGCTGAGCTGCAGGCAGGGATAGATCAGCTGACAGCAAAGATTACAGAGTACAGCGGCAATCTGGAGCAGGCAAAGGCGGGAATCGCACAGATCGATCAGGGAATTGCCCAGGCAGAAGCAGGGTTTGCCCAGGCAGAACAGACGTTTTCAGAAACCCGCGCGCAGCTGGACGCGGCAAAGAAAGAACTGGATGCAAACTATCCCCAATTGGAAGCGGCAAAGGCAGAGATTGACGCGGGCGAAAAGGAGATTGCAAAAAACGAAAAGGAGCTGGCGAGCGCAAAAGCACAGCTTGCAGACGGGCGGGCCCAGCTTGAGAGCGCGAAGAATACCCTTGCTGCCAGCGAGCAGCAGCTGATAGATTCTCAGGCGCAGATTACCTCCGGGGAGGCGCAGCTTGCGGATGG
>JAUNFZ010000071.1:0-8252 GCA_030524785.1 Eubacteriales bacterium | reverse complement strand
CGGAAAAAAAGAGCTGGAGGATGCCAGGGAAGAAATAGCCGATGCGGAAAAGGAGATCGAGGACAACGAGAAAAAGCTGGCCGACGGATGGAAAGAATACGAGGACGGCGTAAAAGAGTTTGAGGAAGAAATAGCCGACGCAGAGAAGGAGATTGCCGATGCGGAAAAGGAGATTGAAGATCTCAAAGAGCCGGAATGGATGGTGAGTGACCGCAGCGATTTGCCGGACAATATTGGCTATGGGGAAAACGCTGACCGTATGCGCAATATCGGCCAGGTATTTCCGGTGCTCTTTTTCCTGGTGGCGGCGCTGATCAGCCTGACGACCATGACACGCATGGTGGAGGAAGAACGCACCCAGATCGGCACGTTGAAGGCCCTGGGATACAGCAAGGGCGCGATTGCCTCAAAATATCTTGGCTACGCACTGATTGCGACGCTGGCGGGAAGCATTGTGGGCGTTTTGCTTGGAGAAAAATTTCTGCCCTTTGTGATTGTGACGGCCTACAAGATTATATATCATCATATCCCGAATATCGAGCTTCCCTACAATATGAAATTCGCGGTGATTGCCGTGGGAGCAGCTCTGGTGTCTACGCTTGGCGCCACTTTGGCCGCCTGCTATAAGGAGCTGGCTTCCACGCCGGCGGTATTGATGCGGCCTCCTGCGCCGAAGGAAGGAAAGCGCGTGCTGCTGGAACGCGTTACTTTCCTCTGGAAACATTTAAGCTTTACCTGGAAATCTACGGTGCGCAACCTGTTCCGGTATAAGAAACGTTTCTTTATGACCATTTTCGGCATTGGCGGCTGTATGGCGCTGATGATCGTCGGATATGGGCTGCGGGATTCTATTATGGATATAGCAAACCTGCAGTTTAAGGAAATTCAGGTTTATGACGCCATGGTAATTCTGGATACAGAATCCTCCGCTGCCGCAAAAGAGGATCTGGAGAAGCAGGTTTCTTCGGACGTCCGGGTGGAAAATTACACGAAAACCATGATGCAGAAAGACACGGTACAGATTGGAAAGAAGCTTTGGGATCTGTACGTTATGGTGCCGGAAAACGTAACGGAGTTTATGCAGTTTGTCAACTTCAGGGACCGCGTATCCGGAGAGACTTATGAACTGACGGACGAGGGGGCTATTCTCACGGAGAAGATTGCCTCGGAGCTTGGCCTGAAAGTGGGAGACACGATTTCCATAGAGGATGACGAGAGCGGTACGGTGGAAGTGCCGGTGGCGGCGATTACGG
This sequence comes from Eubacteriales bacterium, assembly GCA_030524785.1. Classification (GTDB taxonomy): domain Bacteria; phylum Bacillota; class Clostridia; order Lachnospirales; family Lachnospiraceae; genus Marvinbryantia. The sequence goes on along the minus strand of JAUNFZ010000071.1, from coordinate 6,999 downwards.
AAAACTATTTAAGCCATTACATTTACCTGACGCCGGCGTTGTATGAAAAATGCTTTCACGAGGAGCCGGAGTACAATGAGATTCTGTTCCGCTTAAGCGAGGACGCCAAGGAGCAGCTTTTGGCTGTGGGAGAAGAATTTCTCTCCCAGGATGCGGCGTTGAGCGTCAGCTATACGGAGACTCTGATGGGACAGCTTGACGATATGCTGGAAGCTCTGGACGCCGTTATGATCGTGCTGATTATTTCAGCGGGACTGCTTGCCTTTGTGGTATTATATAATCTGAACAATATCAACATCAATGAGAGAAAAAGGGAGCTGGCCACCATCAAGGTACTCGGCTTTTATGACGGGGAAGTCAGCGCTTATGTATACCGGGAAAATATATTGATTACGATTATCGGCATCTTTGCGGGCGTCGTCCTGGGGATTATACTGCACCGTTTTGTGATTGTTACGGTGGAGGTGGACGCCTGTATGTTCGGCCGGAATATTAATCTTCCCAGCTTCCTGATTTCTTCGGCATTTACCGTGGCATTTTCTATCTTTGTAAACGTGGTGATGCATTTCAAGCTGAAGAAGATCGATATGGTGGAAAGCTTAAAGAGCGTGGAGTAAAGGAGAAATGATGACGGAACTGCCGCAGGAATTTAAGGAAAAAATGAAAAAACTGCTGGGGGCGGAGTATGAGGAATTTCTGAAATCCTATGACCAGCCAAGAAACTTTGGACTCAGGGTAAATACGCAGAAAATATCCCCCGAAGAATTTGAAAAGCTGGCGCCCTTTCATCTTACCAGGATACCCTGGGTGGAAAACGGTTATTACTACGAAGCGCAGGATGCTCCGGCACGCCATCCCTTTTATCATGCCGGTTTGTATTATCTGCAGGAGCCAAGCGCCATGACTCCGGCCTCCAGGCTGCCCGTAAATCCCGGAGACCGGGTGCTGGATCTGTGCGCCGCGCCGGGCGGCAAGGCTACGGAGCTTGGAGCGAAACTTAAGGGCAGGGGACTGCTGGTGGCAAATGACATCAGCGCTTCCAGAGCGAAGGCGCTCCTGAAAAATATTGAAGTTTTTGGAATCCGAAACGCCTTTGTGACAAACGCCGTGCCCGGAAGACTGGCGGAGCAGTTCCCGGGGTTTTTTGACAAAGTTCTGGTGGACGCTCCCTGCTCCGGCGAGGGCATGTTCAGAAAGGATCCTGCGGTGGCAAAGGCCTGGGATGAGAAAAAACCGGAAGACTGTGCAAAACAGCAGAAAGAGATTATCAGCAGGGCGGCCGATATGCTGGTGCCCGGCGGACTGCTGCTTTATTCCACCTGTACCTTTTCCGCAGAGGAAAACGAGCAGGTGATTGCGTACCTTCTGGAAAAAAGGCAGGACATGGAACTGATAGAAATACCAGGATTCGAGGGATTTTCGGCAGGCTTTCCGGAGGCGGCCGGATATGCTTCGAACAGTGACTTAAAAAAGTGCGTGCGTATTTTTCCTCATAAAATGGCCGGGGAAGGCCACTTTATGGCGCTGCTTCAAAAAAAGGCGCCCTGGGGGAACAAAGAAGAACTGACAGAAAGTGGTCGGACAGAGAGCGGCCGAACAGAGATAGGCCGGACAGAGGCCGGGGACAGAGCCGGGCTTTCCGACATCAGACTCTCCAAAGGCGACCGGCGGGCACTGGAAGCATTTTTTTCCAACGTTTTTATGGAGATGGACTGGAACGAGGCAGAGATTCGCAGCGGCCAGGTGTATCTGGTTCCAAAGGCTCTCGGCCAGAGAAAAGGGATTCCGTTTTTGCGAAACGGCCTGTACCTGGGCGAGATAAAGAAAGACCGGTTTGAGCCCAGCCAGTCCCTTGCCATGGCGCTTCGCATGGACGAGTATGCTTTTTCTCTGAATCTGGACTGGCAGGATGAGCGGATACTGCGCTACCTCAAAGGAGAAACCATTGATGTGACAGATCTTGGCGCCGAAAGCGCAAAGGGCTGGCAGCTTGTCTGCGTGAACGGCTATCCCCTGGGCTGGGGCAAGCTGGTAAACGGCCTGCTCAAAAATAAATACCATCCGGGCTGGCGAATGAGCTCTGCCGGGCGGTAAACAATGCCGGAAAACAGGAAAGGCCGGAAAGGTCAGAAAATAGGAAAAATTAAAAAAATCACTTGATTTTACTGAAAGAAGATGATATACTAACAAAGCTTGCAAAAGAGCAAACGATGCGTGGCTCAGCTTGGTAGAGCGCTGCGTTCGGGACGCAGAGGTCGCAGGTTCAAATCCTGTCGCATCGACTACGGAAAAATGGGTACCGAAGGTACTCATTTTTTTGTAGTCAAAACCCCGGGAAACGATACTGAGATTTTTGCAGGAGCAAACGCAGGCGTTCGGGCGCAGAGGGTGCGGCGCGCCAGTGGCGCGCGTTACGCACCGACCGGAGCGAAGCGGAGACCGCAGGTTCAAATCCTGTCGCATCGACTACGGAAAAGAGTGCCGGAAGTGCTGATAAATACAGTGCTTTCGGTTCTTTTTATTGTTGTGACCGCTCTGCCAAAATGAGCCAATTTGAGAAAAATACTGTTCGTTACCCAAAACGTTACCCAAAAACATCTTTAAAATAAATCTGCTGAAGCCAGAGAAATCTGGCTCAAATCATTTTCGCTGGTATTTAAACGCTGCTTGTCAAAGTGAGCGTAAATATTAAGCGTTGTCTGCGTATCAGCATGTCCAAGCCAGTACTGGAGCCGTTTTACATCCCAGCCTTTATTTATCAGCATGGATGCGCAGCTGTGACGTTACGATATAATAACGACAAACGGAAAAATCCTTTATTTTCAAGGGCTCCACGCGTTTGCCGTCATTTATTCAATTCCTTTTCCAAGTTGAAACTTGACGAGTAATTTGACGAAAAAAGGAGGCTGCTTCATTAAAGACAAAATTTAATAGTGCCAGAATCGGTTCAATCGTGTCAGGAATCGTGTCAAATCCATGACTCGATTCGTCATGTCACGAATAGTATATAAAATTTGTGACATGCGCTCACCCTCTATTCCCTGAAAAATCTGCCTTTCTAAAATTTTGAGCTTTATGTATAAATCAAATTTGCAGCGGGAATACTCTAAAATAAAACTCTGGGAGACCTATTGCAATGATGTCACGAATAATGTATAATATTCGTGACATAAAGGGAGGCGATATTGTGGACAACGGGTATATGCAAGAAATGCGTAACCGTATTCTTTCTTCGGAGGATGGTGCTGTTTTTGTTGCTCCTGATTTTGCAGATATAGCAGATACCGCAACAATACGCCAGGGGTTACAGCGGCTTTTTCGGGCGGGTGTCATACGGAGAATTATCCGGGGAGTCTATGAAAAGCCAAAATACAGCCAGCTTCTTGATGAATATGTAGCGGCAGATCCAGATGCTGTGGCAAAAGCGCTGGCCCGGAGTTATCACTGGACGATTGCGCCATGTGGGAATACGGCGCTGAACTTGTTAGGACTTTCTACGCAGGTAACGGCGGTATGGTCCTATATCAGCGACGGACCATATAAGACTTATGAGTGGAATTCCACGAAGCTGGAATTTAAGCACCGGACCAATAAAGAAATTACCGGGCTGTCCTATATGACGAGCTTAGTTATTCAAGCGTTAAAAACGCTTGGCAAATCCAATGTCACGCTGGAGGTCATACAGACGCTTTCAAAGAAGTTGACAGATACGGACAAACAAGCGTGCCTGAAAGAAGCGACAGAATCTACGGATTGGGTTTACGATACGATACGGCAAATTTGCAAAGGTGAAAAGGTACAATGAAGAATGTAGCAAGACTTTCGGATGATGACCGGAGAGAGCTTTTTAGAAATACAGCCGATAAGATGGGTTTGAATGACGCCATCGTAGAGAAAGATTTCTGGGTGTGCTTTACGTTGGACTATCTGTTCCACCGTTCCCCTTGGAAAGATTCGATTACCTTTAAGGGTGGCACCAGCCTATCGAAAGCATTTCACCTGATCGGCCGTTTTTCCGAAGATATTGACTTGATCCTGGACTGGCGTGTGCTGGGTTATGAAAAAGACGAACCCTGGAAGAAACGTTCCAATACAAAGCAGGATGCTTTCAACAAAGAGGCCAATGCACGGGCGGAGGTTTGGCGGAAATGTTTTGCCCTGCAATCAAAGAAGAATTGTCACAGGAACTTGAACGTGAGGCGAATATCTATATAGATGAAAAGGACAAACAAACGGTTATTTTCGCTTATCCGAACCTATTTACCAACTCAGCAACTTTGCAGGTAATCCGTTTGGAGATTGGGGCTCTGGCAGCGTGGACGCCAGCCAAAACAGCGCAGATCAAACCGTATGCCGGGGAATATTATCCGAAAGTTTTTGAACAGAAAGAAACTTCTATTTTGACGGTTGCCCCGGAACGGACTTTCTGGGAAAAGGCCACAATCCTGCACCATGAGGCCAACAGGCCGGAACATCTGGAAATGCCGCAACGGTATTCCAGACATTATTACGACCTGTACCGTATGGCTATGACTTCGGTAAAGGAGACTGCTTTCACCCGGCTTGATCTACTGAAAAAAGTTGTGGATTTCAAAATGAAATTTTATCCCAGGGCATGAGCGAAGTACCCGGAGGCTGTGCCGGGAACATTGAAGCTGATCCTGCCGGAATACCGGTTCGCAGCATTAGAGGCAGACTATAATTCCATGAAAGATATGCTGTATGGCGACATTCCCACATTTGATACCGTCATAGCGTCGGTCCGGGAACTGGAAGAAGAAATCAATACACTTTCGTTTCATACATAAATGCGAAACTTAGATATTCTATTTTGAACAGCCGGTTTCTCTTTTCAAACTGCGGATGTCTGGTGCTTAAAAAGAATACATGATTTTAGTTAAAGGCCACCCGCTTACGTGATGCTGATGACAAAACCGTATTTGACCGCTATTTAGACACAATATGGCCTGCAAATGCCAAAAAACAACTCAAATATTGTAAAAAAATCTGTAAATATAGCGTTAAAAAGCTGAAAAGCAACAGAAAAATAGTAGCGTAGGTATGACGCAGCTTGTGTAGCGTGATCTCCGGTCGTCCAAATGCTTTTGTTGCTTTGCGAAAGGCGGAAGATATGTAGTCGGGATGATAGGGCGAGCCGTCTTCCCAAGTAAAAACGTAGCGTCCTCGTTTTTATAATCCCCTTTAAAGAAAGCCTTGTTGGCATCCTGTTCTTCCTTGACCTTTAAAAGGTATTTCTCCGCCGTATCAAAAAGGTTCAGATCGCGTTTGCCGGAAATGGTTTTTGTAGAATTAGCTGCCTGCGTAGTCTTGACACGTACTACCGTGTGCCGGATACTGATGATTTTGCGTTTAAAATTAATAGCAGACCATTTTAAACCAAGAATTTCCGATCGCCGTAAGCCATAATATGCTCCCATAAATGCAATGCTCAGAAGCCGTGGATAGGTTTCGCTTAAAAAATGAAGAAAATCGGAGATTTCCGTTTCGGTAAGAAATAGCATTTCCTCACTGTAGTCTTTATTCTTTTTTCCGGATACCGACAGATTAATTTGACATATTCGGTTTTACGAAGATATTCAAGCATATGAATATGTTTTATGGTTATCTTACAAGATAAAGAGGGTAGGACAACCATAATGATTGATTACAGTCCATTTTGGAATACGTTGAGAAATTCTGATGAGAATTGGTATACATTAACAACAAAACATAATATGTCCCACAGCACATTACACCGCTTGAAGCATAATAAGGATGTTTCCATGAAAACTGTTAATGACCTATGTAGAATTTTGCACTGCAATATTCAGGATATCTGTATTTACGTCCCATCTGACACCGACCAACCGCTATAAGAACAGCTTAAAAATATTTTCTATTTTAATGATTAAAGCATAGTCATTTTCCTAACTATAGTCAAGAATGAAACCACGAATTATGCTCATAATATAATTTATTGTGAGGGTTTACTGTGATTGACTATACGCCATTTTGGGATACATTAAAAAAATCGGATGAGACAACATATACGCTGATTCATAAGCATGGTATTTCAAGTGCGATAATTGACAAGCTGCGTAAAAATAAGCCGATGAATACGACTACATTAAACGACTTGTGCCGTATTCTGAATTGCCAGCTATCAGATATAGCACGCTATATTCCATCTGATGCTGATCAATCACTATAAAAGCCGGAACACTTTTCATGTCTGGCTATTTTTTGGAAATAATATAAAGAGATAGCTAAAAAGGAGCGATTACAGCCAGTATTCCTTTCTACTAAAAAATAATACAATTATTAAGAAGGGAGGTATGGTCGGATTGAAAAAGTTTGTGGCGCATAAACCGGAAAAAGAAGTTATTTCCTTGCGGATTTCATCAGATATATTAAAAAGCATTGATGATAAAGCTGCTGAAATTGGTATTAGCAGAAATGAGCTTATCAATCAGATGATAGCTTACACCCTGGAGAATATGGAAGAAAGTAGCAACTGAGATTGATTGAATAATATCGTATAAAAAGCTGACAGAATAACAAAATATATTTTCTTGTTTTCTGAAACAAAGCATGAAAGGCCAGGGACTAAGAAAACCTTACAAATAAGAATATAGTGAAAAATTAAGCTGATAGCTACCCGCGTTACCCAAAATGTGTCCGGGAAATCGTTCGCTAAAATGCAGTGATTAATAGTTTCTATGTGCCGAACCCTTGTATTTAAGGGATAAACAGGCACTTTTTGTTTCTTTGAAACCCTTTGAAGAACAAACATTCAAGGGATTCGGGACACAGAGAGTACGGCGCGCATTTAGCACCGACCGAAACGAAGTGCAGAGCGAAGCGTAGACCGCAGGTTCAAATCCTGTCGTATCGACTTTTTTGTAGAAGTAGAGGTCAAGAATCCTTTATAAAATGGGTATTCTTGATCTTTTCTTTTTGTCGGGACAGTGTGATTTGGGGTGAAAAAACCTCAAAAAA
>JAUNFZ010000070.1 GCA_030524785.1 Eubacteriales bacterium | reverse complement strand
GGGTTGAGCTTCGATGACGCTTCCTATCGCAAAGGCAGGCTGCCAGGAGCCGGCGGCGAGGAGTATCGCACCCAGGGCACAGCCGTAAAGTTTCTGAAATTTTCGTAAGATCATTGCTCCTATCCTTCCCCTTTCACAGGCAGTAATATATGAAATATCATACACGAAAGAAGTTTTTTTGTAAATATAAATAGCTGGAAAACAAAAATGAAAACGTCATTGAAATAGGGCTGCCGCAATCCCAGCGGTGCCCTGTACCTGCAATCCGCTACAGCAGGGGTGATGCCAATCCGAGGGTTTTGTGCTGTGGAGCTGCCCTTTACAAGTGGCGTTGACGTCTGGGTCTCGCACAACAGAACTCTGTGAACCGTGTCAGGTCAGGAATGAAGCAGCACTAAGCAGAACCTTTTGTGTGTTGCGAGGGCGCCTGGGCCGAGTTAACTATAAAGGTAACGTCCATGGCAGAAATTCGACGTGCGGTGCGTGGATTTTTCACGTCAGCAATAAGCCGTGCAAAGATATTGCCGTAAGTCCCGTGTATGCTTGCATACATACGGGGGCTTACGGCAGTATCTTTATAGGGCGCATGCCCGTGACCGAGCTGCTTTGCTGCGAGGTTCGGCTTATTGCTGACGCACCTATCTTTTCAGGGCGCATGCCCGTGACCGAGCTGCTTTGCTGCGAGGTTCGGCTTATTGCTAGCGTATCTATCTTTTCAGGGCGCATGCCCGTGACCGAGCTGCTTGGCTGCGAGGTTCGGCTTATTGCTGACATTGCATGCCCGTGATTTGCTGCTTTCTGCCATCATTTCGAATAGCTGTACGCCCACAGTCCATTAATCTGCGGTATCACTTCCTGAATATCCCACTCTTTTTCACTGTTGATCCGGCTGTTCGGGTCCAGAATGTGAATACTTCCGTTCTCATTCACACCAGCTAAAACAATAAAATGCCCATTGTCCGTAAAGTCGCCGGGACCTACGGAGGCGATAATCGGCAGTCCCATCTCCAGCACAACAAGTATATCATTCTCCGCCAGCGTCACAGAATGTACTTCCAATCCCAATTCTCTGGCTCCGCTGTCCATCAATGTCCACTCTGTTCCCGATCCCGGCACAAAATATCCCCGTTCATCCGCCATCTGCGCCACGGCATAAGGATACCATCTTGTATCTCCGGTCAGGCCACAATATACCATGGAAAGGCAGGTTGGACCGCAGCCGTTGACTGCCATAAAATCGTCTCCATATTGCCTGTATCCCCATCGCACGTCCCATTGCAGAAACATTGGAAGCTCTCCCTTTTTCACCTCGTCAGACAGGTCAATCACCATCTCTCTGTCCTTATTTTCCGCATAATCCAGTACAAACTGGGTAGCTTCGGGATATTTCTGCATAAATTCCACCAGGCTGGCCGGACAGTCTGCCAGCGGATCCTCTGTCACATTTTCTGTGATTTCCTCCGTCTGCGTTTCTGTCTGTTCCTGTGTTTCCTCTATATTAGTATTCTCAGCAGAATCCGGCTTCAATCGCTGTCTTCTGCAGGATACTGCCAGTATTGGAATCAATACGATGATCACAAAAAGCAGGCACGCCAGAACCCGCTTATTTCGCTGGCGTACCCTCCTGGCATACCATTCTTTTTTGGGTGTATGTTCCATAATCTTCTTCCTTCAGTACTTTTTTCTTTTCGCGCAGTTCCCTGAAAAATCCGCTGAGCAGCTCGCTGCACTCTTTTTCCATAATCCCCCGCGTCACCTTCACCTGATGGTTAAATTCTTTCATTTCCAGTATATTTAAAACCGAGCCGGCACATCCTGCCTTCTTATTCATGCTGCCAATCACCGCCTCCGTCAGTCTTGCCTGCACCATCGCTCCGGCGCACATCTGGCAGGGTTCCAGCGTTATATACATAGTACATCCCTCCAACCGCCAGTCGCCGGTCTTTTTCGCCGCCTTTTTTATCGCAATCAATTCCGCATGGGAAAGCGTATTCTTATCTGTATTTCTGCGATTGTAACCCCTGGCAATGATTTTGCCGTCCTGCACGATCACGCAGCCGATAGGCACTTCATCCAGCATGTACGCCTTTTTCGCCTGCTTCAGAGCTTCCCGCATAAATTTTTCATGTATCTTGTTTTCCATCAGCCTCAGACTCCGCTATTATCTTTGTGCATACTTTCTTACAATTCCCTTCAGCACTTCCACTGCCGCGTCCATTCCTTCTGCAGTGATGTGTTCATAGGGACCGTGGAACGCATAGCCGCCTGTCCCAAGATTGGGGCAGGGCAGACCCATATAAGATAATTTTGCGCCGTCTGTACCGCCGCGAATCGGCACCTCAAACGGGACACGCCCAGTCCTACAAATTGCCTCTTTCGCATTTTCAATCAAATGCAGACAGGGCTCTATCTTTTCTTTCATATTGCGGTACTGTTCTGTGATTTCCAGCTTTACCGTACCCTCTCCATATTTTTCGCACAAAAGCTTCGCTATATGGCGCAGCGTTCTCTGCCGGCACTGATACATAGCAAAGCTGTGATCCCTCACAATGTACTCCAACGCTGCTTCGGAAACATTTCCGCTCATACTGCAGAGATGAAAAAATCCTTCATATTCTTCCGTGTGCCTGGGCGTATCCCCCGATGGGAGCATTCCATTAAATTCCATGGCCACCAGAGCTGCATTTATCATCGTATCTTTGCCGCTGCCAGGATGCACCGGACGCCCCTGCACAGATACTTTTACAGCGCAGGCGTTAAAGTTTTCATATTCGATCTCGTTCTCCGCACCGCCGTCCACCGTATAGGCAAACTCTGCGCCAAACCCTTCCACATCAAAGGCATCTGCTCCCCTTCCAATCTCCTCGTCCGGTGTAAATCCGATACAGACGGTACCGTGGGGAAGCTTCCCGGCAGTCAGTTCCTCCGCCAGCGTCATAATCTCCGCAATACCCGCTTTGTCATCCGCTCCCAGGAGAGTCGTTCCGTCCGTAGTAATCAGGGTACGGCCCTGCAGTGCCTTCAAATGCGGAAATTCCTTTACTGAAAGAGTTCTTCCGCTCTCGCCCAAAACCACGTTCTTTCCGTTGTAATTCGTAATCACCTGCGCCGCTACACCCTCGCCGGGAAAGTCGGGAGCCGTATCCATATGCGCAATAAAGCCTATGGCCGGCGCACTCTCCAGTCCCTGGTCCGCAGGAATTATGCCATACACATATCCCTTTTCATCCAGCCGTACCTTCTGCACGCCAAGACCTTCTAACTCTCTTTTGAGCTGCTTTGCCAGTTCAAGCTGCCTTTTTGTGGAAGGCGTTGTCCTGCTGTCTTCACAGCTTGCAGTATAAACCTTTACATATTCCAGCAATCTCTCATATGCCCGCATATCTGTTCCCCTATCTTTCAATCCCGTCCCGTGCCGGCTGGCCTTTTTGAAAAGGATGCTTTCTCATGCAGATTTCCGACACATAATCTGCCCGTTTAATCAGCTCCTCTCCGGGGCCCTGCCCCGTCATAATGACTTCCAGCGTCTGAGGTTTGTGGTCCAGAAAATCAACCACCCTTTTTTCCTCCAAAAGCCCTGCCCGGATCGTATAAATTACTTCATCCAAAAACAGTACGTCATACTGGCCTTCTTTTGCCTCCCTTATTACCCGCTCTAACTGCCGGCCATAAAACAGACGCCGTTCCTCTTTTTCTTTCTCTGTCATCTGGAAGCTGAATTTTTCTTCTTCCAATCCGTCAATAATTGTAATATTTTCCACTTTTTCCAGCACTTTTCGCTCGCTGGTACGATTATTTTTCATAAACTGATAAATCAGCACCCGGTATCCATACCCCGCCGCACGCACGCACAGTCCCATGCCCGTCGTCGTTTTCCCCTTGCCGTCTCCACAGTAAATATGCACAAGTCCCGTTGATTTCACGCTGGTTCCTCCTTCTGCCAACGCCCCGTTCCTTCGCCGCAGCGACAGCCTGGCGCGGCCGTTTCTAAACCACTTCGCCTCTTTGCCTATTTTAACATTGCATCTTTACTCCTTCAAGCCCCCATTTTTTCAAATCGTGTCTCTGAGACTTTTCCGATGTCTTTACAAAAAAATATCTTTCGTGTATGATATCAGAAGATATGCGAAAGGGAAGGATACGATATGATTCCAAGGATACTGCGAAAATATTTCTTTGCACTGATTTTTTCCGCGTTTACGCTGTCAGCCGGAACGGTTGGACTCTGCACGGAAAATACCTCCGCTGAATCTCTGCCTGAGGTTGACGATACAGCCGGATTCTCTGAAAACTGGCCGGATATCCACGAAGTACGGACACGTATCCTGCAGCAGACCTCCGACGAAACCTCTATGGAGGTTCTCCCTCCGCGGCTTCTTCCTTATACCCAGGAGGAGTTGTCCGAATTGTTCGGAGGGCTTATGTACTATTACAATAACGGTTCCACCCTGCCGGACGACCTCAGTCTCTTTGCTCCGGACGCAAACAATGTGACACAGTACAACGGTTATGTTCTTGTGCGCCGTTCCTGGGATACACTGCAGCAGGAAATCGAAGATATGTTAAGCGGTTTTCAGGGCGACTGGTCCGTCTACCTGAAGGATCTTGCCAGCGGAAAAACTATGGAAATCAATGAACATTCCATGGAATCCGCCAGCCTGATTAAGCTCTACATCGCCGGGGCTGTCTATGAACAGATTGAACTGGGAAATCTGGAGGAAAGCGATACGGTTATGACCGCCCTGAACAATATGATCACCTACAGTGATAACGAATCCTCCAATGTATTGGTGCGGACTCTCTGTGACGAATCCGGTGATTTTCAGACGGGCCTTGATGTAGTAAACGATTTTATTTCCCGTCATGGCTTTACAAATACACAGCAGGTAAACGGCATTGCAGATCCCAGTCTTTGGGTCTCTGACGGCCGTATCAACATGACCTCAGCAGCAGACTGCGGACATCTGCTGGAAATGGTATACAACCGCGAACTTGTGTCCCACTTCAACAGCTTCCGTTTTGAAGTACTTCTGAACAAGCAGGAAGTCAACTACAAAATACCGGCAGCGCTTCCGGAGAATGTCCATATTTCTCATAAAACCGGCGAGGTGGACGATACTGAAAATGATACGGCTATTATCTACACGCCTTATGGAGATTTTATTCTCTGTATTCTTTCCACCGATCTGACAGATACAGGATCGGCCGTAGACCATATTCATGAAATCACAAAAAAAGTCTATGAGTATTTTACGGAACCTCTGGCCAAATACACGCCAGGCAAATTTACGGATCTGGCGGATACAGAGCATACAGCGGATCGTTTCATTGACCTAAGGGATGCAGAATAATCCTCAGACCGGTATACCAACGGATGCAGGCGCTTTGGATCAGCCTTTTTCTTGCAGAAATCAGGAAACGTAACAGAACAGGAGAATAAATTATGTTTCGACTATGGGGTAAAATCTGGACGGAGAACCGTCTTGTAACAGATATAACAATATGTGACGACAGCAATGATACCCGCACACATAAAATCTTCCGCGGGCTGGATGAAATCTGTGTAAAACTGGATCTGGGCAAACCGATCTGGCTGGACGCAAATATCCGCGATTTTCAGCGTCACAGCAAGACCCGGTTCACCCAGGACAGTTTTATTGAACATATCGACTTTGATTTTCTTGAAATACAGGTGATCGAGGAAGATGATTGAAACGCTGACCGAAGCGCTTCAATCTCCCTTTTCCTCCAATTGCTTTCTCAGCCTCTGGTTCTCCAAAGTCAGTCTCTCGACAGCATCCTCCAGACTGCGGATTTTGTTTTCCATCAAGCGCATCTGGCGGCTGTCGTTTTTCTTTTTTTCAGCATGCCGGACACTTCCGTCAGAATATTTGCCGAGACTGCCGGACGCGTCAGCTTCACGCCATCTCGCGGAGGCCCGTTCTATCCTCTTGGAACCCAGGACAGCCGGATCAAAACCAGCCTCCTGAAAAATATCCCGGGGCCGCTTCCCTTTCTTATATTCCTCCATAAAGTGCTTTTTAAACGCATCCGAATATACAATACGGTTTTCTTCCGCGCTGATCACATTCGGATTTTTCTTTAACTCCCTGATTTCCTCTTTTGACAACTCTCCTCTGGCCATATATTAACCTCAGCTCATTCTTTTGCCTTGTGCTTATTCCCTCGCCTCGTGCTCATCCTTTTGCCTTATGCTCATTTTTTCGCCCTGTGCTCAATCTTCCTTCGCCCATCCATAAGCATATTTTACCGCTTTCTTCCAGCCCCGGATCCGTTTTTCACGGTCTTCCTCAGATATCATTGGCGTAAAGGTCCGCCCAATCTTCCAGTTGCGTATCACATCCTCCTTGGATGGCCAGTATCCTACGGCAAGCCCGGCCAGATATGCCGCGCCCATCGCCGTCGTCTCCACACAATCCGGCCGGTTCACCGGCGCATTGATAATGTCCGCCTGCGTCTGCATCAAAAAATTATTCGCACTTGCTCCGCCGTCCACTCTCAGGGAAGTCAATTCTATTCCCGAATCCACTTCCATAGCTTCCAGAACATCATGCACCTGATAGGCCAGCGAATCCAGTGTGGCCCGGATAATATGATACTTGTTTACTCCCCTGGTAATGCCTACCACGGTTCCCCTTGCGTACTGATCCCAGTAAGGAGCCCCCAGCCCGGTAAATGCCGGCACCACGTAACAGCCGTTCGTGTCCTTTACCTTACTGGCCATATACTCAGAATCCTCTGCGGAATCAATCAGGCGCATCTCGTCCCGCAGCCACTGGATCGCCGCTCCTGCCACAAAGATGGAACCCTCCAGCGCATACGTTACTTTTCCGTCAAGTCCCCATGCAATCGTTGTTACCAGGCCGTTTTCAGAAAATACAGGTTTTTCTCCGGTATTCATCAGCAAAAAGCATCCTGTGCCATATGTATTTTTGGCCTCCCCCGCAAAAAAGCAGGTCTGTCCAAACAGCGCCGCCTGCTGGTCTCCCGCAGCCCCCGCAATCGGTATCGCACCGCCCAAAAAGGACGGATCCGCCATACCGTACACGCAGCTCGAAGGCTTCGGCTCAGGAAGCATAGAACGCGGGATTCCCAGTTCCTCCAAAATATCGTCGTCCCACTGAAGGGTATTGATATTAAAGAGCATGGTCCGGGCTGCGTTGGAATAATCCGTTACATGAACCGCTCCCTTTGTCAGTTTCCAGATCAGCCATGTCTCCACTGTGCCGAACAGCAGCTCTCCCCGCTCAGCCCGTTCCCTCGCGCCTTCTACATGGTCAAGAATCCATTTAATTTTCGTTGCCGAAAAATAAGCGTCTATGACAAGCCCGGTCTTTTTTCTAAAGCTGTCTTCCAGTCCTTTCTCTTTCAGGGAGTCGCAGTACTCTGAAGTTCTCCGGCACTGCCACACAATCGCATGATAAACCGGCACACCGGTATTTTTATCCCACACGATAGCCGTTTCACGCTGATTTGTGATGCCGATAGCAGCAATATCTTCCGCCGACGCTCCGATACGGCTCATTGCTTCCACCGCCACACCAAGCTGGCAGGACCAGATTTCATCCGCATCATGCTCCACCCATCCGGGGGTCGGGAAATACTGTGTAAATTCCCTCTGCGCCATGCTGCAGATCTCGCCCTTTTCATTAAATAAAATACACCTGTTGCTGGTCGTCCCCGCGTCCAGCGCCATAATATACCTGTCCATTAACCCTTCTCCTTTTCACAGCAAACTGACGTGTCAAAATCCGGCTCCCCCAAAGCCATATTCCGGCACCAAACCCATAGATGAAATGATTAAAATTATTCTAACATTATTTGAAGAAAAGGGCAACATTTTGATATTTCAGAGACAAAATCTGTTTATCCGTTCAGGTAACACTCAAAATTTTATTATCTACCATATGCAAAAGCTTACTGAATAAATAGACCATAGGAAAGATGCATGCCAGCGTTAATAACAAGAAAACATATGGGTACTGATCAATGTGAAAATTGTGTAAAATCATCATCGGCAGACGCTGTAAAATATATAACTCAAAAGTATGCTTTCCGCACCAGTATAATAAGCGGCTATGGATAGAAACCTTCATTGTAATAAGAACAACCATCGCTGTAAAAAGCAGTGACCAGGTTTCGTATATGATTAGATGCTTAGTAAACGGTCTCAGGAGAAGGACACAAAAGCTTACCGAAAAAAGTGCCAAAAAGTAATGCCCCCCCCGACGCAAAAATTCCTCGATGGATTCTTTGCAGAAAGAATACCACATTCCCATCGCATAGCAAAAGAAAGTATTATACCACCATCCTTCGCTTGGCTTAAAACGCTGCATGAGAATCACATACACCAGCGACAGCAGTGTAACAGAACAAAGCGCTGCTGCGTGATTTTTAGAAAAAACAATAAAAGACAGCCAGGTTATAATATATAAGCAAAGCATAGCAAAAATATACCAGTTGCTGTTTCCAATACTGGTCCAGCCAGTAAAAGCAAGCAAAATATTAGTTGCCTTTGGAACTTTTCCGAGCATTAAATCTGCACACAGAAAGATTAAAATGGCAAGTGCATAATTTACCAAGGTTATCAGTATTCTGCGCCGGGGAAAAGCGGAGATATATTCCTTGCCTTTCAATTTAATGGATTCATATACGCCGTAACCAGAGTAAAAAATAAACATAGTAACGACTGCTTGACCCAGCCAGGACTTAAGCAGGACAAATCCTTTATCATATATTCCGTGTAATTCCACATATTGTGAATAATGACTTCCAAAGACGAAAAACATGAATAAGCCGCGAATGACCATCGTGTTCTCTTTTGAAAGATAATCTGTGTATAAGGTATGCTTGGACACTGTTTCTGTACAATATATGCACAGGCATATAAAGGCAAATAAAAATAAAGTCATTGGATAAAATCCTTTCTGCAGTACAAATAATTTTTTGGGGGAATCTCAAAAAGCCGCAGGAGATATGAGGATTTTCCCCGTCCTGCGGCTCTGAGATATTTTCTACGGGATCAAATTCCTTTTTTCTCCCTTAAGAAACGCTTCAATATTCAGATACACTTCCTTTGCCAGGCGCTCGCGCGCCTCCAGCGTTGCCCATGCAATATGCGGCGTTACAATCAGCCTTCCGCTGTCCTGAATCTCCAGGAGTGGATTTTCCGCTTTCATAGGTTCCACTGAAACAACATCCAGTCCGGCTCCGGCAATCACATGTTCCTTCAGCGCCGCAACCAGGTCCCTTTCGTTTACAATGGGACCTCTGGCCGCGTTAATCAGAACAGCATTTGGTTTCATTTTGCGGAACCGTTCCATGTTCATCAGGTTTTCCGTAGCGTCATTGAGCGGTGCATGAATCGAAACTACATCCGACTCTGCCAGCAGCCTGTCCAATTCCACTGATTCACATTCACCGCTTCGGTTTCTGCCCGACGTCGAATAATAGATCACTCTGCATCCAAAAGCCTTGGCAATCTGCGCCACTTTCTTGCCAATGGCGCCAAACCCAATAATCCCCCAGGTCTTTCCTGCCAGCTCCCAGATTCCCCGGCCCATGTGACAGAAAATATCAGACTTGACGTATTCCCCGGATTTCACATACTTGTCGTAATAATCCATCTGATCGATCAGATACAGTGCAAGAGCAAAGGTATGCTGGGCAACAGAATCCGTAGAATAACCTCCCACATTGGCCACGGCAATCCCCCTGCTGTCCGTATAAGCTTTGTCTATGATATTGTACCCGGTCGCCGTGATAGCAATCATTTTTACATTGTGTGCATCCTTCAGCGTCTGTTCATTCATCGGCACTTTGTTGACGATAATGATGTCCGCATCCTTCACCTTTTCCGGCGTGTCTTCTGCAAATGACTGGTCGTACATCACCAGTTCTCCCAGCTTTTCAAACTGCGACAGATCAATATCGCGGCCAAGTGCGTTCCGCTCCAGTATTACGATTTTCATTACAGTCTCTTTAACAGCTCCTCGCGTTCTTTTTCATATCCCGGTTTCCCAAGCAGTGCAAACATATTTTTCTTGTAGCTCTCCACGCCCGGCTGATTGAAAGGATTCACTCCCAGAAGATAGCCGCTTACACCGCAGGCAAACTCAAAGAAGTAGAATAATTCTCCCAGGGTATACTCATCCTGTCTGGGAATATGCACCATCAGATTCGGCACATTTCCGTCTGTATGCGCAAGCACCGTTCCGTTCATGGCGCTCTTATTTACAAAATCCACCGTCTTGCCTGCCAGATAATTCAGGCCATCCAGGTCTACCGGTTCCTCTCCAATCACAATCTCACACTGAGATTCTTCCACATCCAGCACTGTCTCAAACATAATGCGCGCGCCGTCCTGAATGAACTGGCCCATGGAATGAAGATCCGTCGTCAGATCCACTGAAGCCGGGAAGATACCTTTCTGATCTTTTCCTTCGCTCTCGCCGTAAAGCTGTTTCCACCACTCTGATACATAGTGCAGGCTCGGCTCATAATTGGCAAGGATTTCCACTGCTTTTCCCTTCCTGAGAAGTATATTGCGGACTGCTGCATATTTCAGCGCATCATTATCGGCAAACTCTGCTTCCAGGGCACGCTTTCTTCCTGCTGCCGCGCCTTCCATCAGTTTTTCAATGTCCGCTCCGCTGACTGCGATAGGCAGAAGTCCTACTGCGGTCAGTACGGAAAAACGTCCGCCCACATCATCGGGAACCACAAAGCTTTCATACCCCTCCTCGGTGGCAAGTCCTTTTAACGCTCCTCTGGCTTTGTCTGTCGTAGCATAAATCCGCTTTGCCGCTTCCTCTTTGCCATACTTCTTCTCCAGCATCTCTTTGAATACGCGGAATGCAATTGCCGGCTCTGTTGTCGTTCCCGACTTCGAAATAATGTTCACAGAGAAATCCCTGTCGCCGATCACATCAATCAGATGCTTCAGATATGTACTGCTGATGCTGTTGCCCGCAAAATAAATCTCCGGCGTTTTTCGGATTTCCTTTGAAACCGTATTATAAAAGCTGTGACGCAGGAACTCGATCGCCGCTCTTGCGCCCAGATAAGAGCCGCCGATACCAATTACCACCAGCACTTCGCTGTCGCCCTTAATTTTTTCCGCCGCCTTCTGGATCCTCGCAAACTCCTCCTTATCATAATCCACCGGAAGGTCAATCCATCCCAGAAAGTCGTTGCCCGCGCCTGATTTTGATACCAGTGTCTCTTTCGCCAGAGCCACTGCTTTTTCCATTGCTTCCACTTCAGAAGCACCGATAAACCCCGCCGCCTTCGAATAGTCAAACGTTACCTTGTTTCCCATAGTTCTTCTCCTTTATTTTCTCATTTGGGCTTTCGCCCCGTTAAAATTCATTTTATCAGACACTTTCCGCCTTGTAAAGTGCCTACCCATAAAGCCGTGCAATTTGGCCATTCATAAAGCTGTGCAATTTGACCACTCATAAAGCCGTGCAATTTGAGGAGGCGGCAGACGAAGCGTGCTTGCACGCTTTTGGATGGCGTATCCTCAAATTATAGGGCATATGCCCGCAGCGAGAATCCGCACAGCGGATTCGAGCCTGCACGGCTGCTACTTGCACGCTTTCGGATGGCGTCCTATGCCAAAAACTCCGCCAGCACATCCCGTATAATCCGTTCCTGCTCCTGGGAGTCCATCTGCCGCAAGAGTTCCCGGCTGCGCTCCCGCTGTTCGCTGTCTGCAGCCGCCTCCCGGCTTCCCTCCTTGATCTTTGCAAGATTTGCCTTCAGTTCCCGTTTGTCCCGCTGCGCCTTTGTCTCTGCAGACGCCGCGTCTTTCTTTCTCATGCCAATGACGGCCGGCGCTCTGAAACGCGTTTTTTCTGTCTCCGCTGCTTCCGCCTCCTGATAGTCCTTCCCTGCGCCAAAGCAGTGCAGGTAGTCCTCCAGCTCCGTATGTAAATAAGACGCTTTATAAGGCATATCTGTCCACAGCCAGGTCAGGCCTGTACACACAGCCGCGCCTGCCGCTGTCCAGAGAATGTTCTGCAGATAAACAGCCGGCAGCTCTGCCCGGAAACAATATGTTATTCCCGCTCCGGCAGATACCATGCTGACAAGAAAAAGTCCTGCCGCCAGTCGTTTCCATTGGTGCAGATTCATCCGCATATATCTGTAATCCATCAGATACCGCCGGACAAATACAGAAATATTCACATTCTCATTGCTCCGTTTCCGATTTGTACTATACCGGTACCGTAATTGTTTCATGAAATCTTTCTTTTCCATCTGCATGTCCGATGCTTCCCGTATCAGTTGTCCATACCGCCTGCTTATTATAAACTGACAAAGTATCCCCAGCATCCCGACTGCTGCTATCGCATAAAGCAGCGCATTTGTTTCTATGATTGCTCGTATCATAGTGATCCCCCTTTAAAATTTATTTATTGATCATTCTGACCGCGCCCCTGGTTTCCTTCCCGGGTGAAAACGTCCGGCCGCTGTCATTTGCAAAGTATAAGCCGAAAATTTGCTTTTGAAAAGCATTTTTGATCGACAAAAAAAGCCTGCAACGCTCACATTTGCAGACTTTTTTACCCTGAAAATATTCAACTGAAACTTCTTAAGCTTTCTTGCTGAACTCCCTCAAAATTCCCTTCACCAGGCGGATACTGTTTGCCACCGCCATCTTTTCAAAAACTTCATAATCCATGTTTGCACTGTCATCAGCCTTATCTGAGATCGCCCGGATAATCACAAAGGGAAGTTCATTTAGATACGCCGTATGCGCAATCGCCGCCCCCTCCATTTCCGTGCAGTATCCTCCGAATACTGTCGAAATATTCTCTTTGGTTTGTTTGTCACAGATAAACTGATCCCCGCTCACAATTCTGCCCTCGAAAACCTTGATATCCGGGTTTACCTTCATGGAAACTTCCTTCGCGGTCTTTCTCAGGTTCTCGTCCGCCTTGAAAGCAAATATCTCCATCTGGGGAACCTGCCCTGCAGGATAGCCAAAACCTCTGGCGTCCATATCATGATGCACCAGATCCGTGGAAATCACGATATCTCCGATATTAATCTCCGCCTTCAGCGAACCGGCAATCCCGGTGTTTATTACAGCATCCACATGAAATTCATCCGCCAGAATCTGTGTGCAGACAGCGGCGTTCACCTTTCCAATACCGCTTCTTACTACAACCACTTCACAATCTTCAAGAAGTCCCTCGACAAAGCTCATCTGCGCCTTTTCCACCGTGCGCTTCACTTCCATTGCCTCCTTTAACGCGGCAACTTCAACTTCCATCGCACCAATAATTCCTATTTTCTTCATTCTTATTCTCCGTTTCCTGAAATATCCCGGGCTATCCCCTGTCTTCAAACACCGTAAAACGGGCAGCCGTGGCTGCCCTCTAAATCTGATATATATTATACATGAAATCAACGCACTGTCAAGATTTCCTCCGGGTTCCTCGTTCTGCCTCCCACTCAGCATCTCCCCACATGAAATCCCACCTTTGCAAAGAAGATTTCATCTCCAGGATAGATAGGAACGCTCTCATGGATATCCAGCCGCCTTCCGTTGATAAACGTACCGTTTGTAGAATTCAGATCGTGAACATAATACTCTCCGTCCCACTTTTCTATCTTTGCATGTACCCTGCTGACCGATGGATGATCCAGCACAATATCCGACTGGGCCGCCAGCTTTCCTACCGTATAGCTGTTGTCCGTCAGCACCATACTTTCACTCCGTCTGGGATCTGCACTGACAAGTACAGGCGTCGGGGCATAGGAGGGCCCGTCCTCATAAAGTACGCCGGTGTCTCCCAATTGTTGTCTTCGGCTGCCCGTTTCGCCTGCCAAATGTCCGCCATGCAAATTATACTGTCTGTCTCTTTGTTCCCTCACAGAAAATTCAGGCGGCACTGATGCCGTATTCCACCCGCCGTCTGATTTTCCGGCGCCCGGACAGCCCTCTTTTCCTCCCTCTTTCTCCCACTCGCAGAACCCATCCGCCTCTTTCCATCCTTCATAAGATAGATCCGCTTCTCTTTCCCAACTTTCCATCCCGCTATCGTCATTCTTCTTTTTCTTCTTCTCTCTGCCATCCAATCGGCAGCCATATATCAGGATTCCTGCCAGCACAAAAACCACCCCGCCGATTTGCGTTGTGTCCATTCCCCACATCCAGGCTGCCGCTCCCGCCAGCACAATAGCAAAAATACCTCCGGCAATTAAAAACATACCAGGGCCGGCGGCTTCCTTTTTCGCTGTCCTTTCCTTCCTCTCCTTCGTTTTCTGTATTTTTTTCTGTTTTTTTCCTTCCCTCTTTTTTTCAGTTTTCCTCTGCCCTGTCTCTGTCTTCTCCTTCATATAGGGCACTTGCTCCATCTCTGCTTTGTTCCGCATATAATGCGCATGTCCCGTCTTCGCCTTGTCCTGCATATGATATGCTCGTCCCGTCTTCGCCTTGTCCTGCAT
>JAUNFZ010000069.1 GCA_030524785.1 Eubacteriales bacterium | reverse complement strand
ATAAATAAATAATAGCGAAGTAGGAATAAGCGCGTTAAGTTGTCAGCGGCTGGGGAGTCGCCCTGAACCGAAAAGCCTTTCAGATGCAGAGGCTTGCGATGCTTTTTCCGCACCCGTTGCTACATATATGAGAACGCCTCATAATGTGGAGGGAATATTATTTATCTACTCTAAATACGCTTTTCGTTTGCCAGCGAAGTGCAGTATTTTCAGGGCGGATGATGTTTGTCCGTTGAAATCACATATGGAGGTGTTATTTTTATGGAAAAAAATAGCAGAACGGCATGGGATACCCGTACACTTGTATTTATGGCGCTGTGTGTTGCCCTGCAGATTGTTTTCAGCAAGGTGATCTCCATTGACCTTGGATTTGCCCGGATTACGATCAGCAGTCTGCCGACGATTCTGGCGGGATTATGGTTTGGCCCTCTGGCCGGCGGTGTCTGCGGGATGGCGGCGGATATTCTTGGCTGCCTTTTGAAAGGCTTTGCGGTAAATCCCCTGATTACGCTTTCCACGATGACCTGGGGCATTATTCCGGCGCTTATGAGACCGTTGATGCGGGGAGAGAAAGGGAAAAAGATTGCAGTGCTGTGCCTGTCTATTGCCCTTTGCGCTCTTTGCGGTACGCTGGTGCTGACGACGGCAGGACTGGTACTGATGAATGGATACAACCTGTATTCGATTCTCCCAAGCCGCGCCATTCAGGCGGCAGTGATGATTCCGGTTTACTGCGTGCTTACCAACGCTTTGTATTACAGCCCGCTTACGTCCCTTGTGGTGAGCAGGCCTGCAGGAAAAACGGCATAAAAGTTTTTCCATTTCGATTCCCCAAATGAAAAAGTGGCGCTGTACTTAGCTGCAGCGTCTCTTTTTCATTCTTTCTTGAAATACTGCCGCAGATGTACTATAATTAATTGTTAAGTTAGACAAAAAACGTCGGGGGAAACATCATGAATGATTTACTGGAACTGAGAAATCAGATTGACTCCATAGACAGGCAGATTGTAGAACTCTATGAGAAGCGGATGGAGATCAGCGGTCAGGTTGCAGAGTATAAAATACAGACCGGGAAAAAGGTGTTTGATAAGGACAGGGAGGACGCAAAGCTGGCGGCGCTGACGGCCATGACGCACAGCGATTTTAACAATCACGGGATTGCGGAGCTTTTCAGCCAGATTATGTCCATGAGCCGCAAGCTGCAGTACCAGCTCCTTACAAAACAGGGAGTGATTGGCCGGCTGCCGTTTACCGAGGTAGAGGATATTGAACGTGGAGATGTGCGCGTGGTCTATCAGGGGGTCGAGGGGGCCTACAGCCAGGCGGCAATGAAGGCGTTCTTCGGGGAGGACGTAAACTCGTTTCATGTGGGAAAATGGCGGGAAGCTCTGGAATCTATTGCAGAGGGAATCGCAGATTTTGCCGTACTGCCCATTGAAAATTCTACAGCAGGGTTTGTCAGTGAAATTTACGATCTTTTGATGAAGTATGATGATTATATCGTGGGGGAGCAGATTATTCCGATAGAGCATATGCTTCTGGGAGTGCCCGGAACATCTCTGGAGGACATTCGCGAGGTATATTCCCATGAACAGGGGCTGATGCAGTGTGAACAGTACCTGAACCGCCACCGAAACTGGGAGCAGAAGGCCGTGGAGAATACGGCGGGGGCGGCAAAGCTGGTGGCGGAAAGCAAGGACAAATCAAAGGCGGCCATTGCCAGCGCCTTCGCGGGGAAAGTATTCGGCCTTGAGGTTCTTAAAAGCGGCATCTGTACCAGCGACGCCAATTCCACGCGGTTTATTATTGTTTCCAATCAGCGGATTTTCAGAAAGGATGCCAAGAAGGTCAGCATTTGCTTTGAGGCGCCTCACAGAAGCGGTGCGCTGTACAACATCCTCTCTCATTTCATTTATAATAATCTGAACATGAGCAGAATTGAATCGCGTCCCATTCCGGAACGAAGCTGGGAATATAGGTTTTTTGTTGATTTTGAGGGAAATTTAAACGACAGCGCGGTGAAAAATGCGCTGCGCGGAATTACAGAAGAAGCAGTAAATTTGAAAATACTCGGAAATTATTAAAAGAAAGCAGCCGGCAATTTGTTTTTGCGGCGGGAGAAAGAGAATGAGCACGGGAGAATTATTATTATTTCGAAAATTTGAGGGCGAAAAGGTATTTGACAATATAACCTGGGTAATAGGAAATCTGGATTCGCCTTCCAGGGAGGATGAGCGGGGAGAACATATCCTTCAGGATATGTATTATGATGCGGTCAGCGGACTTTTGGAGATCGCAGAGACGCACGGATTTGAAGGAAATCTCTGGCATACCTATCTGACCTATATTCTTGTGAATCATGAAAATATATTCAGCACTTCCTGTGAAATCACCGGGAGAGTGCAGGGAAGCATTGTGGAGTTTGCAAAAAAGGATTTTGAAATTTTCATGCAGCTCTTTGAGTATGATTTTGCCGGCCTGGAGGATGAACTGGAGCTTGACCATGTAATGGAGAAGCTGACGAATTATAAGAATATCAGCCGCAACAGCCGTATGTTCAACAGACGCATCAGAGACAGAATCTGCAGCCTGGCACTGCTTCTGGAAAATTCGAAGAATGTCGATGAGTTCATGGATCATATGGTGGAGTTTTACAGGGAGTTTGGAGTGGGAAGGCTGGGACTTCACAAGGCTTTTCGGGTGGAACATGGAGAAAATGACGAAGTCTGCATCGTCCCTGTGAAAAATATTGCCCATGTGCATCTGGATGATTTGGTGGGATACGAGAGCGCAAAGAAAAAGCTGATTGAGAACACGGAAGCTTTTGTGAACGGCAAAAGGGCCAACAATTGCTTGCTGTACGGCGATGCGGGCACGGGAAAATCCTCCAGTATTAAAGGAATCCTGAATCAGTATTACGATAGGGGACTTCGCATTATTGAACTGTATAAGCATCAGTTCCGGGATTTGAACGACGTGATTGCCCAGATCAAAAACCGCAATTACAAATTTATTATTTATATGGATGATCTGTCCTTCGAGGACTTTGAGGTGGAATATAAATATCTGAAGGCGGTGATTGAGGGAGGACTTGAAAAAAAGCCGGACAATGTTCTGATCTATGCAACTTCCAACCGGCGGCATTTGATTCGTGAAAAATTCAGCGATAAAGAGGAACGCAGGGATGATCTTCACAGCTCCGATACGGTTCAGGAAAAGATGTCTCTGGTGAATCGTTTCGGCGTACAGATTTTCTTCTGCGCGCCGGATAAGAAGGAGTTTCAGAATATTGTAAAAACACTGGCAGAGCGAAACGCAGTGACAATGCCTGAGGAAGAACTTCTTCTGGAGGCGAACCGTTGGGAGCTTTCCCACGGCGGACTCTCCGGCCGGACGGCGCAGCAGTTTATTGACTATTTGCTTGGAAAAGCATAAATTTGGGGAAATAAAGGAGAAGGGTGAAATATGACGACAATGTTTGCGTCAATCAATGTGGGTTCCTATGAAGTGGGTATGAAAATTTTTGAATTTTCTTCCCGGCGGGAGGTAAAAGAGATCGATTGCGTGCGCTATCGGATTGAACTTGGAAAAGATACGTACACAACGGGAAAGATTTCGGTAAAAAAGATCGAGGAACTCTGCGGCATACTGAATGATTTCGTTCGGATTATGAATGGGTACAAAGTGAATACTTACCGGGCCTGCGCGACAAGCTCTGTTCGTGAAGCAAAAAACTGGATGCTTGTCCTGGAACATATTAAGCGCATGACGGGGCTGACGGTAGAGGTGCTGGACAATTCAGAAGAACGCTTCCTGGACTATAAGTCGATTGCCTTCGGCGAAAAAAATTTTTATAAGATCATTCAGAACGGCACGGCAATTGTTGATGTGGGAAGCGGCAGTATTCAGATTTGCCTGTTTGACAACGATAAGCTGGTGACGACCCAGAATATCCGCATGGGAAATCTGAGAGTACGCGAAAAGGTGGCAGACCTGGCCCGGGAGACCATCCACATGGAGGAAATGGTGGAGGAACTGATCAACAACGAGCTGGTCAGCTTCAAGAAAATGTATCTGAAGGATCGGGAGATTAAAAATCTGATCATTACCGGAGACTATATTCTGGAGCTTTTAAAGAAGCCTTCCGTGGCAACAGAGGAATTTTTGGAGATGTATGGCAGCATCATCGACAAGAGACCGGAGGAAATTGCAAAGCAGTATGGCATACCTTCTGAGAGCGCGTCTATGATTTTGCCCTCAGTTACCATTTACAAGCGCCTGATTGAGGAAATGGGAGCGGAAAAAATCTGGATGCCGGGGCTTGATTTGAGCGATGGAATTGCGTATAACTATGCGCAGAAAAATAAATTTATCCGGGCAGGGCATAATTTTGAAGACGATATTGTGGCGGCAGCCCGTATTATCGCAAAAAGATATCAGTGCAACAAGAGCCACATCAAGAATCTGGAGAATCTGGCGCTTCCGATTTTTGACAAGATACGAAAGGTGTCGGGGCTTGGAAGCCGTCAGCGCCTTTTGCTACAGATTGCGGTGATTCTGCACGGATGCGGCAAGTATATTAATCTGTCGAACGGGGCAGAGTGTTCCTACAGCATTATTATGGCCACCGAGATTATCGGGCTTTCCTTAAAGGAACGTCAGATTATCGCCAGTGTTGTCAAGTACAATACGCTGGAATTTTCCTATGAGGATGTGATTGGCAGAGATGGGATCACAGAGACAGACTATCTGCTGATCATGAAGCTTACGGCAATCCTTCGGGTGGCAAACGCTCTGGACAGAAGCCATAAGCAGAAATTTGACAAGGTACATTTTTCCATTCGGGACGGCGAACTGCTGATACATGTGGAGACTGCGGAAGATATCACGCTGGAGAGGGGACTTTTCCCGCCGAAGGCCGACTATTTTGAGGAAGTATTCCACATTCGTCCGGTGATCCGGCAGAAAAAGATGATGTAGGGAGGAAATTTTATGGAACTGGATTTCACAAAACCGGAGTATTACCGAAACAGGGAGGACAGTTGGATCAGTTTTAACGAGCGCGTTTTGAGCGAGGCGCGGGACAAAAACATTCCTCTGTTTGAGCGGTTAAAGTTTTTAAGCATTACGGCGTCCAATTTTGATGAATTTTTTATGATACGTGTTGCGTCCCTGAAGGATATGGTTCACGCGGGATATACGAAAAAGGATATCGCAGGCATGACGGCCTCAGAGCAGATCGCCATGATCTTAAAGCGTGTTCAGGATGTGGTGAGCCTTCAGTATTCCACCTATAACCGTTCGCTGCTTCCGGCATTGAAGCAGAACGGGCTTGAGGTGATTGTCCGTCACGAGGATCTGAACCGTGAACAGGCTAAGTATGTGGACCGCTATTTTGAGGAAAATGTGTATCCGGTGCTGACGCCTATGGCGATGGATTCTTCGAGACCTTTTCCGTTGATACGCAATAAAACGCTGAACATCGGCGCTTTGATTTCCAAGAAAGATGCTGATAAGGGAAAGGAGACGACAGACTTTGCCACAGTGCAGGTGCCGTCGGTGCTTCCGCGTATCATCGAGCTCCCTGGCGGAGAAGGCCAGATGCGGTCGGTGATTCTGTTGGAGGAAGTTATCGAGCGCAATATTGGAAAGCTGTTTTTAAATTATGATGTGGTATGCGCACACCCCTACCGCATTATGCGAAACGCAGATCTGACCATAGACGAGGATGAGGCCGCCGATCTTTTAAAAGAAATACAGAAGCAGCTCAAGAAGCGCCAGTGGGGTGAGGTAATCCGCCTGGAGGTGGAGGACAGCATGGATAAGCAGCTTCTTAAGATCCTGAAAAAAGAGTTTGATATTAAAGGCGACGATATCTTTCGCATCAACGGCCCTCTGGATCTGACATTTCTTATGAAAATGTATGGGATGGACGGCTTTGACAAATTGAAATATAAGCCATACCGGCCCCAGCCGGTTCCGGCGCTGATGGACTGCGACGATATCTTTGCAGCGATTCGCGAAAAAAATATTCTGCTGCATCACCCGTATATGACCTTCGACCCGGTGGTGGATTTTGTGAAACAGGCGGCAAAGGATCCGGATGTGCTGGCAATCAAGCAGACGCTTTACCGCGTCAGCGGAAATTCACCAATCATTGCGGCGCTGGCCCAGGCAGCAGAAAACGGCAAACAGGTGTCGGTGCTGGTGGAACTGAAAGCGCGGTTTGACGAAGAAAATAATATTGTGTGGGCAAAAATGCTGGAGAAAGCCGGCTGCCACGTAATCTACGGGCTGGTGGGCTTAAAGACCCACAGCAAGATCACGCTGGTGGTGCGCCGTGAGGAGGATGGAATCCGCCGCTATGTGCATCTTGGAACCGGAAATTATAATGACTCCACGGCGAAGCTTTATACGGATTGCGGCCTTCTGACCTGTTCGGAGGCGATTGGGGAGGACGCGACGGCTGTTTTCAATATGCTGTCCGGCTATTCAGAACCGAAACACTGGAATAAGCTGTCTTTGGCGCCTATCTGGCTGAGAGAACGTTTCTATGAGCTGATCGACAGGGAAACGGAACATGCCAGAGCGGGAGAACAGGGACACATTATTGCAAAAATGAATTCTCTCTGTGATAAAGAAATTATTGCGAGACTTTACGAGGCGTCCGCGGCCGGCGTGAAAGTGGAACTGATTATCCGCGGCATCTGCTGCCTGAAAACAGGGATACCCGGCGTCAGCGAAAATATTACCGTGCGCTCCATCGTGGGAAATTTCCTGGAACATGCCCGCATTTTCTATTTCAGAAACAACGGACAGCCCGAGATCTACATGGGAAGCGCTGACTGGATGCCGAGAAATCTGGATAAGCGCGTGGAGATACTGTTTCCGCTGGAGGACGAGAAGATACGAGAAGAAGCTTACCATATTCTCCAAGTTCAGCTGGATGACAACGTAAAGGCTCATGTTCTGCAGCCGGATGGAACTTATGAAAAGATTGACAAGCGTGGAAAGACACTTGTGTGCGCGCAGGACTATTTCTGCCGGGAGGCGCAGAGGCGTGCTGCCAAGCCAAAGAACCCGGTGCATGACAGGGTGTTTATTCCGGCAGAACCGGTTTCCGAGGAATAGGCAGTTTTTTGGGAGCATCGGTTTCCGGGGAATAACCATGCAGAATTATGTGAGAACAAGGAGAGTGACTGATGGAGGAAGCGAGCAGACGGCGCGGCACAAAGTATTACCTCATTTATCTGCTTTGGTATACCGTACTTTTCGCGGTGATTACCGCCGGCGTTTTATTTATATATATTAAAAATAATAAGGCTCTTGTCTGGAACGACGACGGTTTGCCTGTATATTTGCCGAAGGTATATTATTTTATTACGCAGATGCGGGAATTTTTTGCAAACCTTCTGTCGGGAAAATTCTCGTTTCCGCTTTATGATTTTTCCTTCGGACTTGGAGGAGCGGTTCCCTTTCATCTGGAGCCGCTGTACTGGCTGTATTTGCTGTTTTCGCCGGAGGATGTGGAAACGGCTTATGGATTTGTGCTGATTGCACGCTTTTACGCGGCGGGACTTTCTATGTCGGCGTTTCTTTTGTATTTCAGAAACGGCCGTGCGGCGGCGCTGATCGGCAGTTTTGCGTATATTTACTGCGATTATGGCCTCTGGGGATGCCTGCAGCATGCACAGTTTCTCGTGCCGATGATTCTGTTGCCGCTGTGCCTGATCAGTATGGAGGAAATTTACCAAAAGAAGCGCTGGTATCTCTGCACGATTTTTGCCTGGATCCATATCTGGTGCGGGTATTATTTTACGTATATGGATACCCTTGTCATGGGAGTGTATTTCCTGATCCGCTTCCTGGGGAACCGGGAGGGACGGACGCTGAAGGAATTTTTGCTGCGCATGCGCACCATCATCTGTTCCTATACCCTGGGCATTGTGATTGGAAATATTACCCTGATAAATTCCTTTGCTTCCTACCTGTCGTCCTCCAGAACGACCTCGGTGCGGGAAGACCTTGAGACGAATTACCTGTACTATGGGAAAAGCTGGTACGTAAACGTTTTCCGGGATTTCCTGACGGCCGGAAGGGGGCCGGGACACTGGCTGCGGCTGGGATTTATCCCTCTGATCTATATAGCGGTTGTCGTTCTTTTTACGAAAAAGGGGAAAAAGAATCTGAAAGCGGGAGTCATCACTGGTACGGCGTTCTGCATGATTCCCGGGGCGGCGTATGTGTTCAGCGGCTTCAGCAACATTATTAACCGCTGGTGTTATGCCTATGCCTTTGTGCTGGCGGCGGCATTGGCATTTTTGGTAAAGGATATGCTTTCCCTTACCAAAAAGCAGCTCTGCATTGCAGCGGGGCTCTCGGTTCCGTTTTTCCTTACGTTTGCCTATGAATTTTTTACGGGTTCGAAAAAAACAAAATATG
Organism: Eubacteriales bacterium; assembly: GCA_030524785.1. GTDB lineage: Bacteria > Bacillota > Clostridia > Lachnospirales > Lachnospiraceae > Marvinbryantia. The sequence goes on along the minus strand of JAUNFZ010000069.1, from coordinate 6,086 downwards.
TTGTGCTGATCTCTGCGGCGTCGCTTGCGCTGTCGCTGGCCGGGGTGCTTCTGGTGAATCTGTGCAGAAAGATCACGCCGCGGGCAGGAAAGTGTATACTGGTGGCGATAACGGCGGTTTCTCTCTGCGGGGCGGGTTTCCAGGTGGCAAGCTCCAGAACGGGCAAACTGGCGACAGAGTTTCCCAAACGCGGAACAGCCCTTGAAAAAGCCACGGAAACGCCGCTTGCGGCAATGACAGAGGTGGAGGATGATACTTTTTACCGGGCGGCGGCAAAAAGCGTGCCTGCGATTCAGTCGCCGGCTCCGATTCTTGGCTACAACGGAACGGTAGATTTTTCCAATGCCGTGAGCAAAGATATCCAGGATTTTTACCGCTGTATGGGCGTTACCACATGGACGCTGGTGCGTATGAAAGGATTTGACGGAAGAACGGCATTGGACACCCTGTCCAGCGTGAAATATTTTGCCATCGAACAGGGTGACGACGCTGATCTTCCCTACGGATATACCAAGGTAAGCGAAACAGAGAAAAATGGAAAAATTTATGAGGTATATGAAAATGAACTGGCGCTTCCACTGGGATACACTTACGATAAAACGGTAAGCGAGGAGGAGCTGATGGAATATACGGCTGCCGAACGTCAGGAGGTTATGATGCAGGCGGCAGCTTTGGAAGATACCGGGGAGGAGAGCGATTCTTCAGAGAAGAACGACGCGCAGACGGATTCACCGGAGGAGAGCGATGCACAGACGGACTCCTCGAAGGAGAGCGACGCGCAGACGGATTCACCGGATAAGAACGGCGTGCAGATTACCGGAAAAAAAGCAGAGATTACGGACATACGATGTGAATATATGTCTATAGACAACGGAACATTTACTGCAGCGGCCAGCGGGGACGAAAAGCCGAAAATGACGCTGGAATTTGAAGTTCCCGAAAACTGCGAGGTATATCTGTGCATTAAGGGACTTCGCTGGGACAGCTCAGGCCGTGCGGGAATCTCTTATAAATGCGGGGATTATTATCAGACCTACAGCGTGCGCGGCACCGCAGAGGCTTACTATACAAGTCAGGAGGATTATATCTTTAATCTGGGATATCATAAAGACGGTGCCACAAGCTGCGTCGTAGCGTTCCCAAGGAAAATGAATTACCAGTATGATGAGATGTATATTTTTTATCAGCCTATGGACAGCATGAGCGATTATGCAGACAATCTCAGGGAGGAGTCGCTGGAGAATGTGGAGGTGCTGACAAATGAAGTGCGCGGGACGATTTCTCTGGAAAAAGAAAAATTCCTGGTGCTTACCATTCCCTATGCGAAGGGCTGGACGGCTTACGTGGACGGCGAAGAAACAGATATCTGCAGGGCCAACCTGATGTATACGGGGCTGATGCTGCCGGAGGGCGAACATACGATAGAGCTTAAGTACCATATGCCGGGGCTGAATGTAAGTCTGGCGCTTTCAGCGGCGGGGATTGTGATCTTTGCTGTGGCGTTGGTGATGAGAAGGAGGAGAAGAAATGCTGCATAGCATTATTATTCCATGTTATAATTCAGATCAGACCATTCGCAAAGTGGTGGAAATGACCATGGAGGAAATGGATAGGCTTGGGAGAAAGGAATACGAGTTTGTTCTCGTAGATGATTATTCTCCCAACAATCCGAAAACAATAAATGTGCTGAAATCGCTGGCTTCTGAGTATGACTGCGTGCGGGTGATCGAGCTGGCCTGCAACAGCGGCCAGCACAATGCTGTGATGGCGGGGCTTAATTATGCTCAGGGGGATGTTCTGATTGCCATGGACGACGATATGCAGACGCATCCCTCCCAGCTTCAATACCTCTTTGAGGAATTTGACAAAGGATACGATATCGTTTATGGTTATTATGAGCAGAAAAAGCAGAGCCCTTTCCGCAACTTCGGAAGCTGGGTCAATTATACTACGGTGCGGCTGCTGATTGGGAAGCCGAAGGATATGAAAACTTCCAGTTTTTGGGTGATCCGCAGGTTTGTCAGGGACGCAGTGATCGAGTATCAAAGTCCATATACGCATCTGCAGGGCCTTTTTCTGCGGACCACAAAAAATATCAGCAGCGTGCCGATAAAGCATTTTAAGCGCGAGGTAGGCCATTCCAACTACACCTTTAAAAAGCTGATTGGGCTGTGGTCAAACATTATGGGCTTTTCTATTGTACCGCTGCAGATTGCCACAAGGCTTGGGTATATGTTCTGCATCATTGGAATTTTGGGCGTGCTCTGGGTGATTATCAATAAGATCAGGCGGCCTTCGGTGCCGGCAGGCTGGTCTTTCATGGTAGCGGCTCTCTGCCTGTTTTCCGGGTTGATTCTGTGCTTTATGGGACTGATCGGGCAGTACATTGGAAGAATGTTCCTGGTAATACAGAAATCACCGCAGTTTGTAGTGCGAAAGACATACGGCGTACAGCCGGTTAAGGAGGATGAACATGAGAAAAATAATGATTTTAGGAGCGGGGATCTATCAGGTTCCGCTGATTCTCACAGCGAAACGGCTGGGAATTTACTCGATCGTGGTGAGCATACCGGGAAATTATCCGGGGTTTGAGCTGGCTGACAAAGTATATTATGAGAATACCACCGACTGGGAAAAAATTCTGGAGATTGCAAAACAGGAAAAGATTGACGGTATTGTGACGGCCGGGACGGATGTGGCGGTAATCACCATAGGAAAGGTGTGCGATGAGATGGGACTTTGCGGTCTCTCCTATGAGGGCGCCCAGAACGCCACCAACAAAATTCTTATGAAGGAAGTTTATGAAAAATACGGGGTGCGCACGGCGAAATACCGCAGAATTGCGTTTGAAGATCCGGACATGTTTGCAAAAATCGACGAACTGACGCTGCCGCTGATTTTTAAAGCGGTGGATTCTTCAGGAAGCCGCGGCATCACCCGGGTGGACAGCCGGGAAGAATTTGCAGACGCCATAGCTTCAGCAAAGAAATATACGCGGCAGAAACATTTTATCGTAGAGGAATTTATTGAGGGCGAGGAGTTCGGGGCCCAGGCCTTTGTGTATCAGGGAAAGGTTCAGTTTATCCTGCCTCATGGAGATTACGTGTTTAAGGGGGATACCGGCGTTCCCATCGGCCATTATGTGCCCTACAATCTGGCGCCGGATATCATTGAGGACGCCAAAGTACAGCTTGAGAAGGCCATCGAAGCCATGAAGCTTGACAACTGTGCAATCAACGCCGATTTTATTTTGAAGGACGGAAAGACATACGTGCTTGAATTGGGCGGCCGGTCGGGGGCCACATGCCTTGCGGAGTCGGTTTCCATTTACTATGGATTTGACTATTATGAGAAAATTCTTCTGGCTGCGCTGGGGGAAGAGGAGCTGAGCTTTGAGAGCGATCAGTGCGTGCCGAACGCCAGCCATCTGCTGATGAGCAGCCGTGACGGTGTGATTCGCTCCATCACCAACGAGAATCAGGAAAATCCGGGCATCTATGAGATTCAGTTTGATTACGGCGTGGGTGATGAAGTCCATAAGTTTGCAATCGGGCCTCACCGTATCGGCCATGTGGTTACTATGGGAGAATCCCTTGAAGAAGCCCAGGAGCTTTTATGGAACACCATGGGAAAAATCCACATCGATGTGGAAGAAAAGGCAGACTGAGCGTCAGGCTTTCTTCAGCGATTTCAGGATTGTCAGGAATTTTGGCAGCAGGAATTTTGCCGCCAGCAGGATTCCCAGAAGAAGGATGCCCCAGCGGATCAGCGTATGGACGGAAAACAGCGTCATGCTCGCGCAGCAGAGGACAAAATAGGAGAGCGAGATGGCAGTTACCTTTTTCAGGGAAACGATCAGCTTTCCGGCAATCCGGTATTCCAGCCAGGCCTGCACCAGCATCAGCACGAAATAGCTGAATACGGTGGTGTAGGCCGCTGCACGGTAGCCAAAGGCCAGAATACAGACGTAATTGAGCGCTACGTTCAGCAGCATGGTGCCCACAGTGGCGGCGGCTACGTAGCCGGTTTTTTTGTAATAATTTTCCACAGAAGTATAAATATAACTGTAAAACCGGAAAAGCGTGCCTGTGACCATCGGAGCCACAAGGTAAATGGTGGCGCTGTATTTGCTGCCGCCCAGAACGGCTACAATTTCCGGGGACAGAAGCACAAGAATCCATGAGAGGATACCGAAGCCGTGCATGATAATGTACCAGGGGTTTTCGATGTCCTCTGTTTCATTTCTTGAAATCTTTTCGTAGAGCCATGGAAGCCAGGCATTCCAGACAGAATCTTCCAGAATCCAGATAATAAAGGAGATGGTGGTGCCCAGGGAAATAATGGAGGCGGCCTCCCAGCCGATCATGCTGCGCACCATAATTTTATCTGCCTGATTCATAATCTGAATGGAAATGGCTTCGGGAATCAGAGGCAGACTGTACATCAGGCCGTATTTCCAGTAGCTTGCCGAGACGGGTTTCCTGCCCTGTACCCAGAGCACCATGGCAATAATGGCGCCGGCAATCACGTGAGGCACATAAAATCCAATGACCCGCAGGGAAACAAGCTGCTCTGTATGACCGGTTTTTCGGCCTATCCAGATCAGAAAAATCGAGAGAAGGGTGGCCGGAATGACGGTGACGGCAGTCACCAGGGTACTCGCCCGGTAGCGCATCATCTGCTTTTCCCGTCTCTGCATAAACAGGATGCTGGTATAAGCAAAAATATAGAGAAAAGCCATATAAAACATCAGGTCGTTCATGTTGCAGTTGGCGAAGGCCTTGATCTGTTCTTTAAAAGGAAGGCAGAGAAGGAATACAGCGCCGATAGAGAGAAAGGACAGAGTCTGTGAGCTTGCCACGTAAGCGTTGTATTTATCTCCCATATCATATTTTGCCCGATCCACACTTTTCCAGAGGCAGAGAGAGAGCGTCGGCACCGCGATCAGGAGCCAGGATTCGTAGGTACGGATATCGCTGTACTGTTCCTGAGAGAGAAGTCTTGTATAAATCGGGGTCGTAAGGAAGGTGACGCCCCGGACAAGTATCTGCGCAAAAATATAAAAGATACCGGCTTTCACAGCCAGCCGGTTCAGTGTCTTTTTATCATCCATAGAAGTTCAGAACCTTTCCGGAAAATATTATTTCATTAGTATAGCAGAAAAAAGAGCGGCCTGCAAGATGGCGCCTTTTCGGAAAGTACATTATGGTAATCGAGAAAAAGCATTTGACACCGGCGGTAATTAGTGCTATGTTTATATTCATAAAAATTCAATACAATTTATTATTATTTATGGAGGAGAAATTGTGATGAAAAAATTAGTTGCAGCAATTCTGGCAGGAACGATGGTAATGTCCTTTGGCATGGCAGCAATGGCTGAGGAAGGCGGCACGCTGGTAATGGCGACCAACGCAGAGTTTCCGCCCTATGAGTATCATGAAGGCGACGAGATCGTGGGCATCGACGCGGAAGTGGCAGCCCTGATTGCAGAGGAGCTTGGCATGACCCTTGAGATCGAAGACATGGCGTTTGATTCCGTACTGGCAGCGGTACAGACAGGAAAGGCAGACATCGGTATGGCAGGCCTTACTGTTACGGAGGACCGCAAAGAGTCCGTAAACTTCTCTGATACATATGCGCATGCAACGCAGATGATTATCGTAACGGAAGACAGCGATATTACAACGCCGGATGATCTGGAAGGAAAAACCATCGGCGTACAGCTTGGTACTACAGGAGATATCTATGTAGAGGACGTGGAAGGAGCTTCTATCGACCGCTACAGCAAAGGATTTGAAGCGGTTCAGGCGCTGATTCAGGGAAAAGTGGACGCTGTTGTGATTGACGGGGAGCCCGCAAAAGTGTTTGTGGAAGAAAACGAGGGCATCAAACTGGTAGACGAGGCGTTTACAGAGGAAGAATATGCAATTGCCGTTGCAAAGGATAACGAAGAACTTCTGGAGAAAATTAATGCGGCGATGGCTACGCTGAAGGAAAATGGAAAGTTCCAGGAAGTAGTAGACAAGTACATCAGCCCGGACAGCGGCGAGGAAGCGGAAGCAGAGACCGAGGCGGCAGAAACTGAA
>JAUNFZ010000068.1 GCA_030524785.1 Eubacteriales bacterium | reverse complement strand
CTTCAGGTGCCTGTGGTCGTTAAGATCGTGTGGGTTCAAGTCCCATCTCCTGCATTTCTTTTTTATACGAACACATAAAGCAAGCGGAAATGCTTGCATTTCTTTTTTTCAAAGGCAGCAATTTGGCGGTATGCCCTGCATGGCTATTTGACTAATGTGTAAAATAATGTTATACTTTATTCCATGTGGGTACTATAATAATGCAGATGAGTGGAGGAAGAACAAATGAAAAAGAGTGTGGAAGATTATATCAGAAGTATTCCAGATTTTCCGGAGCCAGGCATTATTTTCCGGGATATTACAAGCGTACTTCAGGATGCGGACGGTCTGCATATGGCAATCGATGCTATGCAGGCTCTGATTGATCCGGACGAAGTGGACGTCATTGCCGGAACAGAGTCCAGGGGATTTTTGTTTGGCGCACCGATTGCATATAACCTGCACAAGCCCTTTGTGTTGATTCGAAAAAAAGGTAAGTTGCCCTGTGCTACCGTGTCAAAGAAATATGATCTGGAGTATGGCACGGCTGAAATAGAAATTCATAAAGACGCCATTCAGCCTGGACAGCGTGTGGCGATTATTGACGATCTGCTGGCTACCGGCGGCACTCTGGCAGCCTGCAATGAGCTGGTGGAAGAACTTGGGGGAAAAGTAGCGAAGAATGTTTTCCTGATTGAGCTGGCGGGTCTTAACGGACGCGCAAAATTGGAACGCTATGACGTGGAATCCGTAGTTTGTTATGAGGGTAAATAAATTCCGCAGGTGAGTGGTGGTTAGATGAACAAGACAGAGAAAACAGTGGTGGGAGACAGTGAAAAGCTGACGGCGGCCAAGAGCGTGAGAGACAGTGAAAAGCCGGCGGCGGCCAAGAGCGTGGAAGACAGTGAAAAAATGGCGGCGATCAAGCGGGTGGAAGCCCGTGTAAAGAGCATGGAGGATTTTACAGATCCTGACGAGCTTTATAAAGAGCTGGTTGCCAGTATTCGCAAGTATCATCCCTCAGATGATATCTCGATGGTGGAAAAGGCGTATAAAATCGCCCGTGAAGCCCATAAAGATCAAAAACGCAGGTCCGGCGAGCCATATATCATTCATCCTCTGTGCGTGGCGATTATTCTTGCCGACCTTGAGATGGATAAGGAGACAATTGTAGCGGGACTGCTTCATGATGTGGTGGAAGATACCATCATGACTTCAGAGGAGATCCGAGCCGAGTTTGGCGAGGATGTAGAGCAGCTTGTGGACGGCGTCACAAAACTGGGACGGCTGAACTATTCGGCCGACAAGGTAGAGGTCCAGGCGGAGAATCTGCGCAAGATGTTTCTGGCTATGGCAAAGGATATCCGCGTGATTTTGATTAAGCTGGCGGACCGGCTGCATAATATGCGTACGCTGAAATATATGAGTCCGGATAAACAGAAGGAAAAAGCCAGGGAGACCATGGACATCTATGCGCCGATCGCCCAGAGGCTTGGTATTTCCAAGATTAAGGTGGAGCTGGACGATCTGTCTTTGAAATATCTTCAGCCGGAGGTCTACTACGATCTGGTGGAGAAGATAGCTCTGCGCAAAGCGGAACGCGAAAAGTTTGTGCAGGGGATTGTGGATGAGGTAAAAAAGCATATTGCGGACGCCGGAATCAAAGCGCAGGTAGACGGACGTGTAAAGCATTTTTTCAGCATTTACAAAAAGATGGTGAATCAGGATAAAACGATCGATCAGATTTACGATTTGTTTGCCGTGCGCATTATTGTGGATTCTGTAAAGGACTGCTACGCGGCCTTGGGCGTAATTCATGAGATGTATACGCCGATTCCAGGGCGTTTTAAAGACTATATTGCCATGCCGAAGCCGAATATGTATCAGTCTCTGCATACAACGCTGATCGGACCGAACGGTACGCCCTTTGAGATTCAGATACGTACGTTTGAGATGCATCGGACGGCGGAATACGGTATTGCTGCCCACTGGAAATATAAGGAACAGTCGGACGGCAAAAAGAGCAACGGAAACCAGGAAGAAGCGAAGATGACCTGGCTGCGCCAGATTCTGGAGTGGCAGCGGGACATGTCGGATAACCGGGAGTTTTTGAATCTCTTAAAGAGCGATCTCGATCTGTTTGCAGAGAATGTTTACTGTTTCACCCCGGCGGGCGATGTGAAAAATCTCCCGGCAGGTTCGAACCCCATCGACTTTGCCTACAGCGTACACAGCGCTGTGGGAAATAAAATGGTGGGAGCGCGGGTAAACGGCAAACTCGTAAATATTGATTATGTGATCCAGAACGGCGACCGTATTGAGATTATTACATCTCAAAATTCCAAAGGCCCCAGTCGGGACTGGCTGAAAATTGTCAAGAGTACCCAGGCGAAAAACAAGATCAACCAGTGGTTTAAGCAGGAACTCAAGGAAGACAATATCATCAAAGGCCGGGATATGATGAACGCCTACTGCAAGGCAAAGGGAATTGTGCAGAGCGATATCACAAAACCGGAGTTTATGCAGGTTGTGATGACGAAGTACGGGTTCCGGGACTGGGATTCGGTGATGGCGGCTATTGGTCACGGGGGCCTGAAAGAGGGTCAGGTGATAAACCGTCTTCTGGAGGAATATAAGAAGAAAACCCAGAAGGAAATGACGGACGACCAGGTGCTGGCTTCGGTGGAGAATACCGCCAGGGAGCGTTCGCAGCGTCATACCAGCAAGAGCGGCATTGTGGTGAAGGGAATCGATGATGTGGCGGTTCGTTTTGCGAAGTGCTGCAGCCCCGTGCCCGGAGATGAGATCGTAGGCTTCGTGACAAGGGGCCGCGGGGTGACGATTCACCGGACAGACTGCGTGAATATCATACATCTGCCCACGGAGGACAGAGTGCGCCTGATTGAAGCGGAGTGGCAGGCGGCTGCCAGCGACGTTTCAGGACGTTTCCCGGCGGAGATTAAGATTTTTGGCAACAACCGTACCGGGCTTCTGGTAGATATTTCAAAGATTTTTACGGAACGGAAAATAGATGTGCTGGGGGTAAACTCCCGCACAAGCAAACAGGGAACGGCGACTATCTCGATGTCCTTTGAGGTGGAAAGCCGCGCGGAACTGGATTCTCTGATTTCCAAAATCAGACAGGTGGAGAGTGTATTAGATATCGAGAGAACCACCGGATAGGAGTGCAATGGGAAAACTCAGGCTTGAACAGAAAATTATTGGAATGGTGTCCACCAATGTATACCTTGCGGTAAATGAGGAGACGAAGGAAGCGTTCCTGGTAGATCCGGCAGATCAGGCGGGCCTTTTAAAGGAATGGGTGATGAAGCTTGGCGTCAGTCTGAAGGCGATTCTTCTGACCCACGGCCACTTTGATCATATCGGGGCGGTGATGGAGCTGAAAAGAGAACTTCAGATTCCGGTCTATGCCATGAGGGCGGAAAAAACACTGCTGGAAGAACCGTCCCTGAACCTTTCAGGCGGATGGGGTGCAAAGCTCTCTGTGAAGGGCGACAAATGGCTGTCAGACGGAGAACAGTTTACCGTGGCGGGCTTTGAGGTGATTGCATACCATACGCCGGGCCATACAAGGGGCGGAGCCTGTTACTATCTGCCGAAGGAAAAGGTAATGTTCTCCGGTGATACGATTTTCTGTGAAAGCATTGGCCGGACAGATCTTCCTACCGGAAATCAGGCGGAACTTGTGCGTTCCGTGCGGTCGATTTTGGAAAAGGTGCCGGAGGATACCGCAGTTTATCCGGGACATGAGGAGGCGACCAGCGTTGCCCATGAAAGGAAGTATAATCCCTATATATGAGGCCAAAGCAGACCGCCATATATAGAGCAAGAGGCAGAATATGATAAGGGTACAACTGAATAAACCAGAGTTTGAGTATGATATCCATTCCCTGATTCGGGCTTTTTATCCGGGGGTGGATGTCGTTATGTATCAGAAAAATGAACCTGCGCCGGAAGGATTTGAACTGGAGCTTTGGGTGGAATACGGCAGCGACGGAACAAGGCTTACGTTGCGGGATGCGAAAGGCCAAAAGCTGGCCTGCGACTATCGCCAGAAAACGGGGGATTCGGACCGCAGGAGCGGAAAAAATCTGGTGAAGGCCATGCTTTATGAGATGCTTTCCGAATACACCGGGCAGAAGCTCCCCTGGGGAAATCTGACGGGGATACGCCCTACCAAAATAGCTATGGGGCTGCTGGAACAAGGGTGGAAAAACACGCAGATTGCGGATTATATGCGAAAGACCTACTATACCAGCAACGAAAAGACCGCCCTGGCGATTTCCATTGCAAACCGGGAACGCGACATATTAAAGGATATCGATTACAAAAACGGTTACAGTCTGTATGTGGGTATTCCCTTTTGCCCCAGCATATGCCTGTACTGCTCTTTCAGTTCCAGCCCGCTTGGTGTCTGGAAGGACAGGGTGGACAGTTATCTGGATGCGCTTGAGCAGGAGATCAGGCAGTGCGCGAGAATCTGGCGTGACAGGAAGCTTAATAGCGTTTACATTGGCGGAGGCACGCCCACAACGCTGGAGCCATATCAGATGGAACGGCTTCTGCGCATCATCGAGGAGTGCTTTGATATAGCCCACGCGAAGGAGTTTACGGTGGAAGCCGGAAGGCCGGACAGCATCACGGAGGAAAAACTTGAAGTGCTGCGGGAACATTCAATCGGCCGTATCTCCATCAATCCTCAGACTATGAACGACAGGACGCTTGAGATCATCGGAAGGCGCCATACAGTGGCGCAGACGCTGGAAGCATATCAGCTGGCGCGCCGGATGGGGTTTGACAATATCAATATGGACCTCATTGTGGGCCTGCCGGGAGAAGAATATCCGCAGGTGGAGCATACAATGAAGGAAGTGACGGCGCTGGCGCCGGACAGCATTACGGTACATTCGCTGGCGGTAAAGCGGGCGGCAAGGCTGAATATGTTTAAAGAACAGTATCAGGAAATGACCTTTGTAAACAATCAGGAGATTATGAACATGACCCAGCGTATGGCCATGGAGGCGGGACTGCATCCTTACTATCTCTACCGGCAGAAAAATATGGCCGGCAATCTGGAGAATGTGGGTTATGCCCGGGAAGGCGCGGCTGGCCTTTACAATATCCTGATGATGGAAGAAAAACAGAGTATTCTGGCGCTTGGAGCGGGAGCCTCCACAAAGATCGTATCAGGGGAACGCATTGAGCGCATAGAGAACGTAAAAGATATTCGCAATTATATCGAAAGAATTGATGAAATGATTGCGAGAAAAGCAAGAATAATGGAAATGAGTCAGTGATGGAAAGAAAAGAGTATCGGATGATCCGGACGGATCTGGCAGGCGAGATATCCCACGGCATCTGTGTCAGCAATCTGGCGCGGAGAGTGGCAGAAAAACTCGGACTTTCCGATGAGGAGTGCTATCAGCTGGCGGTGGCCGGACTTTTGCATGACGTTGGAAAGCTGGAAATGGCGAAGCAGGTGGATTCGCAGAGGAGAAAAAACACGCTGCACGTAGAGGAACTGCGTTATATCAGAACACATCCGGCCCTGGGATATATGATTCTTAATGAGATGGAGTATCCGGCAAAGATTGCACAAATGGTGCTGTATCATCACGAAAATTATGATGGCAGCGGCTATCCGGCAAACAAGTCGGGCGAAGATATCCCGCTTGGAGCACGGATTCTGAGGGTATGCGACGTGTTTGCGGCGCTGATTTCCGATCGCTCTTACCGCAAGGCTTTTGATATGGATACGGCGGTGGAGCTGATGATCGAGGAAGTGAAAAACTTTGATATGAAGGTGTTTCTCGCCTTTTTGGAGGTCGTACACGCTCCGGATATTCAGGAGCTGCTTGCAAGGCAGTATCTGGACGTTCAGAAGATAGAATACAGAGATATTTTGGAGGAAGAATAGCATGGCCATGAAAAAGAAGCCGGTTACCGGCATGAAGGACATTTCGCCCAGAGAGATGGAGATACGAGATTACGTGATCTCTCTGATTAAGGAAACCTATGGGCAGTTTGGATTTTCATCCATAGAGACGCCCTGCGTGGAGCACATAGAGAATCTGAGCAGTAAGCAGGGAGGAGAAAACGAAAAGCTGATTTTCAAAATTTTAAAACGGGGAGAGAAGCTGAAGCTTAAGGAAGCCCAATGCGAGGCGGATCTGGTGGACGGAGGGCTGCGCTATGATCTGACCGTTCCCCTTTCACGTTATTATGTGAATAATGCCAACGAACTTCCCGCGCCCTTTAAGGCGCTGCAGATGGGAAATGTATGGCGCGCCGACCGCCCGCAGAGGGGCAGGTACCGCCAGTTTATGCAGTGCGATATCGATATTCTGGGAGAACCCTCCATCCTGGCGGAGATCGAGCTGATTCTCGCCACCTCCACATTGGTTGGAAAGCTGGATTTCGAGAACTTTACGATTCGCATCAACGACCGCCGCATTTTAAAAGCAATGGCGGCTTACAGCGGATTTGACGCAGAGGATTTTGAGACGGTATTTATCATTCTCGATAAAATGGACAAAATTGGTTCTGAGGGCGTAGCCCAGGAACTGATAAAAGAAGGATTCAATGAAACCTGCGTACAGACGTATATGAAGCTGTTTGAAAAGGTGACCGGGGATGCCGGAGATGTCCGCAGGTTGGGAGAGACGCTGAAGGACGTTCTGGATGAGAACATTGCCCGGGAGCTGGAAACGATTATGGAGAGTGTGGAAGCCGTAAAGAATGTAGACTTTAAGATTGTGTTCGATCCGACGCTGGTGCGGGGAATGTCCTATTATACCGGACCGATTTTTGAGATCAGTATCGACGGATTCGGCGGCTCCGTGGGAGGAGGAGGCCGTTACGACGAAATGATTGGCCGCTTTACCGGAAACCAGACGCCGGCCTGCGGATTTTCCATTGGCTTTGAGCGCATTGTTATGCTGCTTCTGGAGAGAGAGTATCAGGTTCCCGGGAAAAAGGAAAAAACGGCATTTTTGCTGGAAAAGGGCATGGAAAAGGAAAAAATGCTGGAGGTATTTGCCGAAGCGGAAAAAAGACGCAGGGCGGGAGCCTGCGTCAGCATGAACATGATGAAGAAAAACAAGAAATTCCAGAAAGAGCAGTTGGCTGCGGAAGGATATACGGATATCGTAGAATTTTTCCGGTAGACGATGCTTCAGGAAAGAGGTATTTCGGTGTCCGGCGCCGCAGATTCTTCCGTTGGGGAATCTGCGGCGCCGGCGTCTGAAGAACCCAGCGTTTCAAGCGCGGTATCAATGCCTCCAAGCAGGGCGTCAGCAAAGACGTCGTTAAGAAGAACTTCCCAGGTATAACCGTTATTTGCCAGGGAGACAGTGATGGTTTGGGAGACGGATGAATCATTATTCTGCAGGGCTTCCAGAAGCAGCTCGGCTGTCTTCTGGGACAACTGGGCGTCGGTGGCTCTGATGGATTCTGTGGTTTTGGCATAGGCAAGAAGCGCTTCGCTGCACTGGCTGAGAACGCCCGGCAGGTCGAAGCTGGAAATGGTTACTTCAGCGAGAGCGCTGTCTCCATCCTGGGTCACCTTGCCAACTTCATAGTCAAAAAAATTCGCAATATTCTCCGCCACGGCCAGATCAATTTCTCCGGAGAGAGAGCTGCCGGTATTAAATATATCTGAGAGATTCAGGTAGGTAAGCCATTCCTGAGCGGTGAAGCCGGCAAAGGGCTCCAGCGTGTAGGAGAGTACTTCATCCGGCGTCAGCAGATAAGGATCCCTCAGATAGGAAACGAGTCCTCCGGCCAGTTCGTCCTCCAGCTGCGCACTCTCCTGAATCACCCAGGTGCCGTTTTCGTTCGTGAGATGTACAGTGGCGGAAGTGGACTTTTGGGGATATGTATTGTTCTCCAGACATTCCTTCATCAAAGCGAAGGAAGATGCAAGCGTGTCCTGATTCCCTGCCCCTTCCTGGTTGATGGAGTAGGAGATCATGGAGCGGCACAGATCTTTTGCCAGCTTTTCGGCGTCCAGATTTGTGACAGTAACCTCCACGACAGCGGTTGTTTCATCTTCGCTGACTTTGGAGGAACGTATGCGGTACTGGAAGTTTTTGAAAAAGAGCTTGATCGCTTCAGTGGCTTCATCGCCGACCTCCAGGGGCGCCGAGTTTGAAAGACGGATATCTTCATAGGATACAAAGTTCTTTATGGTAGATTCATCCAGCTTGCGGATGAGCTCCAGTTCCTGGCGGACTGCTTTTTCCGGCGCTGCATAGCCGCAGCCGGTCAGAATAAGTATAAACAAAGTGAGCAGCAGAACCGCAGTATTTTTTTTTAACATAAGATACTCCTTAATGTATGGCAGAAGCCGTATATTGATATTTGTGAACTTATTTTATATGAAAAACCTCTTTTTGTCAAATTATTCCAGAAAAAACAGAACATTTGTTTTTGAAAATTCTGTGAACTTCAAATTAAAGGATGCATTTAGGACAGAAATATGATAAGATACAGCCGTAGGTTTAGATATAAGGGGTGACTGTACATAATGAAGAAAAAAGGACGTATAATCCTCCTGCTGATAATTCTGATTATAGCGGCGGGAGCGGCAATTTGGTTTTTCTGGTTTCGCGGAAGCAAAGCGGCGGTAGGAGATGAACTGGCGTTTGTGGATTCTGTGGCCAGCATTACGGGCGTTGGGGCCAATGGCGTGAATAACCGCTTTTCCGGTGTGGTGGAACCGCAGAGAACGGAAAAGGTTGAGGTTGCCAGCGGTATGAAGGTAAAGGACACCTTTGTTTCCGTGGGCCAGGAGGTCGAAGTGGGAACGGAGCTGTTTTCCTACGATACCGACGAGGCGCAGGACAGCATCACGCAGCTGGAAATCGATATTGAAAATTACGACATTACCATAGAGTCCACACAGGCTCAGATTAAGCAGTATGAGAAAGAGCGCGATAAGGTATCCGACGACGAAAAGATGGCCTATACCACGCAGATTATGACGCTGGAAAATTCCATTAAGCGGGCTGAGTATGAAAAGAAAAGCAAGCAGGCGGAGTTGGAAAGCTTAAAGCGCCAGATTGCAAACGCAGTGGTGACAAGCACGCTGAAGGGTGTTGTCAAGACCATCAATAAAAACAACAGCGGTAACTCTGACGATACAAACGCCTCCTCAGGTATGGACGACGGTTCGGACGACAGTTCCAACGCATATATGACAATCATGGCTACGGGCGATTACCGCATCAAAGGGACCATCAATGAGCAGAATATCTCTGATATTCAGCAGGGCGCCAATGTGATTGTACATTCACGGGTGGACGAGAGTATCACCTGGAATGGCGTAATTACGAGTATAGATATGGAAAATGCCAGCACGAGCCAGAGCAATTCCTACAGTTACGGCAACGACAATTCCATGAGTACGTCGAGTACCTATCCTTTTTATGTGGAATTAGAGGATTCCACAGGACTGATGCTGGGGCAGCACGTGTATGTGGAAAATGACAACGGGCAGACGGAGGAGCGCACAGGACTGTGGCTTCCGGAGTATTACCTGCTGACGGATGAAAACGGCGAGGTAACGCCTTATGTCTGGGCCGCTTCCGACAATGATAGGCTGGAAATGCGGGGACTTACTCTGGGTGAATATGACGAGGAACTGATGGAGTACGAGATACTGGATGGATTGGATACTTCAGATTATATTGCGCTTCCCATGGATGGCCTGCAGGAAGGACAGGGCGTAACGCGCAATGTCGATCAAATGGACAGCTCTGATGATGAATGGCTGGACGACAGCGACGGCGTAGTTTACGATGACAGTATGGATGAGGGAATGTTATTTGACGATCAGGGCTCTTTGGAAGTGTTTGATGAGAGCGTACCGATGGAATAGAAATTTGTAACGGACGGAGAACGGCAGATGATCTTACAGCTTGACAATATTTATAAGGATTATATTACAGACAAGATGGTGGTCCCGGTACTCAAAGATGTTACGCTGCATGTGGAGGAAGGCGAGTACGTGGCGATCATGGGGCCTTCCGGCTCCGGAAAGTCTACTTTGATGAATATTATAGGATGCCTCGATGAACCGACAAAGGGTTCCTTTCTCCTGAATGGAAAAAATGTGCTTGGGCTGTCGGACAATGAAGTGGCGGAGGAGCGTCTGCACAACATTGGCTTTGTGTTTCAGACATTCCAGCTTCTTCCAAGGCAGACAGCGCTGGAGAATGTGGCTTTGCCGTTGATCTATGCGGGCATTTCAAAGCGGGAAAGGAACAGGAGGGCGATACAGGCGCTGGAAGGCGTAGGACTTGGGGACAGGGTGGACTTTTTGCCCACACAGCTCTCCGGCGGCCAGAAGCAGAGGGTGGCCATTGCCCGGGCGATGGTAAACAATCCGAAGATCCTTCTGGCGGATGAGCCTACGGGCGCGCTGGATTCCAAATCCAGTATTCAGGTCATGGAATTGTTTCAGAAGCTGAACGAGGACGGCGTGACAGTGGTAATGATTACCCACGACTCCGGTGTGGCGCAGCATGCCAAACGGATTGTTTATATTTTTGACGGGGAGCTTTCGGAAGAACGGAGGTAGAAATCTATGAAAAAGGGGAAAGTCAGGAAGATTGCCATCATTGTGCTGGCGGTGGCGGCAGTGGGAACGGGCGGCGTTTTCGGCGTGCGCCATTTTCTGGCCAATCGGGGCGGCAGTGTGGAGGTAGTTCCTGTTTCTAATCTGGATGCGGGGCAATGGCTTACCTACGGTGATGATATGGGAACCTCCGGTACGGTAGTGTCTGATGTGAACCAGGAGGTATATGTGCCGGAGAACAAAGTTATACAGGAAGTATATGTGGACGAGGGCGATACGGTAAAGATCGGGGACAAGCTTTTAAGCTATGATACGACAATTCTGGAGCTCGATAAGGAGCTTCAGGAGCTGACGGTGCAGAGCCTTGATCTGGAGATTAAATCGGCGGAGGCAGATCTGGCGAAACTGCGAAATACGACGCCAGTGGAACGGTCGGCAGAAAGCACGGATGATACGGGGGTGTCCAGCGATCTGGAGGTGCCGAAATATATTACGCCAACCTTCAATAATGATGATGACGACAGCAGCGACACAGCCCGGCTGGTCACGGCAGAGCGGACTGTGATGATGAGCCAGGATGCGGATGCATCCTCCGGGGAGGCACAGGAGGCGGCGCTTTCCCAGGAGACTCAGACACAGACGGAGGAGCAGACCGTTCAGGCAGAGAACCAGGCCGCCCAGACGGAGCAGAGCGAGACAGTAGCTCCTCCTCAGACACAGACCGATGAAGGGAATACCGCAGGTCAAATCCAAAACGGCGGAACACAGGAATCTGATACGCAGGAGAGCCAGACTTCTTCTGAAAACAGCCAGACGCCCTCCGGGGAGAGCACACCTTCAGAGGAAATTATTCTGGGAGACGATACGGCTCAGACGACGGAGTCGTCTCAGATCACAGACGGTATACTGGACGCAGGCAAATTGGGAGAAACAGAAAATCTGCAGAATGTACAGCCGAAAATGAATCAGAGCCTGAAGGAGCTTCTTGCGAATATCCGCATAAAGGAAAATACGGAGCAGGGCGAGGTGCTGGCGGCGGATACCGCCCAGCAGGCAGGGGAGCCGGTGACTGCACAGATTACTGGTCAGAATTCCCTGAATCTGATTCTGCATTTTAAAGAAAACGCAGAGCATCATTTTGAGCGGCTGAATACATATACGATGTTGTTTAAAGGGATAACGCTGCAGAGCGAAAAGGCCGGGAAGCTGTACGGCACGGCAGTGATTGACGGAAACGATTATCCGGAGATCGGCGGCTACACGTTGACCCAGGAGGCTTCCGCGGACGCTCAGGATGTGGTTCGGCTTACCATAGCCTTTCATGAGGGCCTGGAGCAGCAGCATGAGCTGTCTTCGGAGCTGGAGGATTCTTATATCGAGATTCCTCTGGCAGCGAGCGAAGTGACGGCAGATACGCTGATCTTCCGGACCGACAGTCAGGAGAACGACAAAACGATTGCGATTGAGCGTCCCCAACAGGAAACGGAAACGCCGGAAACGGAGACTGCCGCGACGGAGCTTCTGGAGACCATCACAGAGTCCGAGGAGGCGATGGTGCTGGGCACCGAATCACCGGCGGAACCTGGCACGCCTTCAGAGGATGAAGCAGAGCCTAAAACAGAGGCAAAGGTAAAGCGCGTGAAAGTCAACGTCACCTGGAACCATAAGGATAATGAAGAAATCGACTGGCCGCAGACGCTGACCTTCAGATTCTATGATCAAAATGACGAGGAGCAGGAGACTATGCTGCACAAGATCGTCATCCAGAGAAACTCGGAGGCCGCTGGAGATCCCTCTTATAACGGCGAAGATGAACCGGAGACGGAAACAGAAAGCCTGGCTGAGGGGACTTCGGAGGAAGGAAACGATGCGCAGGACGATTTGTCAGCGGTTATTTCGCAGGATAATGTGATTGCTGAGGAGACGGAGGAAACGACGCAGACTTCAGACTGGACATGGCCCGGTGATACGGCCGAAGAACAGACGGCGGCAGAATGGCCGGAGTCTCTTTCAGCTCCTGATACATATAAGATGGTTTCCAAAGTGTCGGATCCGGACGTCCTGTATGTGATGTCGAAATACGACTGGGATCGTGACGGTGAAGACCCGGAGACAATGGTCTGCAATATTATAATGGACTATGTGCCGACGGATGATAATCCCCTGGCGAAGCTTGAGCCTTTGAGCCTTCTCAATTACCGCAGCGGCACAGAGAAGCGCTATTATAAGGGCAGCGGCACAAAGGAAGATCCCTTTGTATTTTTCTGCACGGACGGGGCGAGAATCGAAAGCTCTTTTGTCAACTGGGTGCTTGGCTTTAACGAGGATGGAACGGAACGCATTGCAATGAAAGACGGCGACGATCCGGCGGAGTTTGAAGAAATTTTAAATGAGGATGGGACGTCCTCCTGGGTGCGCCGGGGATATTATGTGGTGCTGGAAATCCGTGAGGCCGATTCCATCACAGGGGCTTTTATCCGCAGCGTAGGTCTGGATGGAACTGTAAAGGTGGAGCATGGGTACGGCCCGGGCACCTACTGGATTTTTACCAGCAATGATGGCATGGTGCGCTATGAGGAGGAAATACCCGAGGAAGATAACGGTGATTTCGGGGGCGGCGGTGATTTCGACGGCGGCGACGATCTGTGGTCGGATGTGGGAGAAACCTATACGGCAGAGGAGCTGGCCGAAGCTATTGCCGAGCAGGAGCGGACAATCCGGAGCCTGAAGCTTGACCGGCGAAAAGCAGAACTGGAACTTGGGAAATATGAGAGACAGCTAGAGGAGAGCACGGTGCTCAGCTCCGTAAACGGTTTTGTAAAAACGATCGGAGGAAGTACCGACGGTTCAGAAGCGTATATGGTGGTGGCAAGCAACGGCGGCCTGTATCTGAAGACGACTGTCAGTGAGTTGTCCCTTGATACGGTGAAGAAGGGAGATACGCTAAAGGCGACGTCCTGGGAGACACAGAATAAGTTTGAGGCGTCGGTGACGGAAATCAATTATTATCCATCCTCTACCACCAACGATTCCTGGAGCGGCGGCAATGTAAACTCCTCCAGTTATCCTGTACTTGCCTATATTGAAGATTCGGACGGATTATCTGTCTATGAGCAGGTGAGTGTGACGTTCCCTTCGGCAGAGGAAAGTTCGGGAGATATCTATCTTCCGAAAGCCTACATCCGTTCGGAGAATGGACAGAGCTACGTCTATAAGGCAGACGAAAACGGACGGCTGAAAAAGCAGTATATTCATACCGGCGGGACGCTCTACGACTATGTTGACATCAAAGAAGGGCTGGAATCAGAGGATTATATTGCGTTCCCTTATGGAAAAAGCGTAAAAGACGGCGCGAAGACAGAGGTGTCGTCGGATGGATTTATTTCTTGACAGGAGGTAGCGGCATTGCTGGAAAATATACGACTTTCCCTGCAGGGCATCTGGTCCCATAAAATGAGATCCTTTTTGACGATGCTTGGCATTATCATCGGTATTGCGTCCATCATCTCCATTGTGTCCACAATCCAGGGAACAAATGAGCAGTTGATGCAGAACGTGATTGGAGCGGGAAACAACGCTGTAAATATTGCGCTTTGCCAGTCTGACATGGAGCTTACCTTTGACTACGAATCTGTTCCCTATGGCATCCCGGTGATGACAGAGAGCGTTCGGGAACAGCTCCTGGATGTGGAGGATGTGGAGGACGCAACTTTTTATACGAGCAGAGAGTACACGGACGGAATCTACCATCTGGACAAATCGCTGCAGGGGGCAAAGGTGCTGGGAATTGATTCCCATTACTTTAATGTCAATGGTTATGTTGTCCGTACAGGAAGAAATTTTCTGGAGGAAGACTATACAGACTTCCGAAAGGTTGTGATCTTAGACCAGACGGCGGCAAGCACACTGTTTCAGGAGGAGAGCGCCGTCGGCAAAACGGTGGAGATCAGCGGCGAACCTTTTACTGTAATTGGCGTGGCTCAGGTGGCTTCCCAGTTTGAACCGGTGATCAACAGTGCGGAGGACTATTATACTTATCTGGGAGACGCTTCATCTTCGGGAACCGTGTTTATGCCCTCGTCCGCATGGTGCATCGTTTATCAGTACGACGAACCGCAGAACGTGTCGGTAAGGGCCGCCTCTGTGGAGGCGATGACTACGGTGGGCAAGCCCTGCGCAGAGATTTTGAACTCCTATCTGTACACAAATAATTCTGAAATAAAATACCGGGCGCGAAATACTCTGGAGACAGTGGAACAGCAGCAGAAGATCAATGAATCCACGAACCAGCAGCTGATCTGGATTGCCAGCATATCCCTGCTGGTGGGAGGTATCGGCGTTATGAACATTATGCTGGTATCTGTGACGGAGCGTACCAGCGAAATCGGCCTGAAGAAGGCAATCGGCGCGAAAAAGCGCATGATCCTGATGCAGTTTCTGACGGAGGCCGCGGTGCTCACAAGCCTGGGAGGAATCATCGGCGTGGCCGCAGGAATTGGCATGGCGCAGGCGATTTCAAGAATGGCGGACGTGCCGGTGGCGATCAACATCCCGGCGACTATCATTGCGGTTCTGTTTTCTATGGTGATCGGAATCGTCTTTGGGTTTATGCCTTCAATCAAGGCGGCAAATCTGAACCCGATTGATGCGCTGCGCCACGAATAATCAGGTATATCTTGACTTCCTGGCACAGCTTAGAGCCTATTATCTTAAAAGACCGGAGACTGT
>JAUNFZ010000067.1 GCA_030524785.1 Eubacteriales bacterium | reverse complement strand
CCTCATCAGTCGCATAACCATCAATTTTTGTCTAACTTTTTGGGGTCAGATCAGTAGCTGACGGCTGTTTGTAAAACAAGCTATTTACTATTTGAGGGTAGGCCGCTTCTCTGGCTTTCCCTTTTCTGTAGAATAGCATATCCTTTTTCATAGGTCAAGTCATTTTCTGATATTACTTTTTGCTTTTTCATATTACTTTTTAACTTATATTCTCCTGAAAAATTAGCAAATTCCCCTCACTCCCGCGCCCCATATCGATTGTAGTGGACTTTTCCTTCCTCGAATCCTTCATGAGGCGCCTTTTCTTCCGCCGGATATCCCAGAGCAAGTATGGAAAAAGGTTGTACATAATCCGGCAGTTTTAAAATATCCGATACCGTTTTCATTCTTTCTTTCACGGGAGCAATGCCAAGCCATACGCCTCCCAGTCCAAGTTCCACTGCCTCCACCAGAATGTTCTGGCAGGCGGCTCCAAGATCCTGTTCACAGTATTTGGACTCTCCGGCTGCTTTGCGGTTCACCAGCGGGACGATTGCCATGGGCGCTTTCGCAAGAGGGCCCGCATAGGGGCTGGCGCTGCGAAGCTGATTCAAAATTTCGCGTTCTGTCACCACAACAAACTCCCATTCCCGCAGATTACGAGCCGTGGGCGCAGCCATTCCTGCGGCCAGCAGTTTCTCTATTTTTTCCTGTTCTACCTGTTTTTCTTCAAATTTTCGTATGCTTCTTCTTTTAAATATGCTGTTCATCTGTTCTCTCCTGTTATCTATATAGATTTGGGTGTCGAAACACCCGAATTTATGATTACACGGATTGCTTCGTGCTTCGCACTCCCACAATCCTAATCCTATATATTTAAAAATGCAAAAGGTTCCTCCGGCGACGCCTGCAGGAAATGAATTAGGGACTGAGCGCATTTCATGGCAACCTTTTCTTCCCGGAGAATACGCTTTGCCTCCTCACGGTCGGCAATTACCACTTCCATGTCTTCAGAACTCTCTCTCTGATCTCCGTTTGGCTGTCCCGATGCATAGCCGTACAGCACGCTCACCGATTCATCCGTAAGCCCCACTGTAGTGTAAAAAGGATTGCGTAAGGCTGCGTCTCCTCCTTCGTAAAGCGTAAGCTCCATGCCGGTTTCCTCTTTAAACTCACGCACTGCCGTAGCCCCGGCGCTTTCGCCGGGTTCCATAAGCCCTGCCGGCATCTCGTAAACAAAATCGTTGATCGGATATCTGTACTGCCTGATAAGCACTATATTGCAGGGATTGTCGCGGCAGACTGCATATACCATAATTCCTTCCGGATTATTTTTCCGGGTAATGCATTTCAATTCCTGGCCTTCTCCCCGGGAAGCAAAATAATAGTGGAATGTACCGCCCTCCCGATTTCTGGCCGTCAGATCATACATGTTCAAAAAGGGATTCTCCGTCATTTTCTCAATCTTGATGATTTTATTGTCTCTGTCCATATTTCTTCCTTCCTGTATCTGCTGTATTGCAAAAGTAAATCATCATTATCATATCTCCGGGCAAAGGAGTATGTCAATTCCTCTCTTGCATTTTTAAAACAGAAGGTGTATATTAATCAGCGATAAAAATGGACTTACTAAAATCTATCAGGGGAGAACATGATTATGAATAAAGATTTGACCGTAGGGAACCCTTCCACCGTGCTCTGGAAATTCTGTCTGCCGCTGTTTGGAGGTATTATATTTCAGCAGCTGTACAACATTGCGGACAGCCTTGTGGCCGGCAAGTTTATCGGAGAAAACGCTCTGGCCGCCGTGGGCAACAGCTACGAGGTAACGCTGATTTTTATCGCTTTTGCCTTTGGCTGCAATATCGGCTGCTCCGTAATCGTCTCGCAGCTTTTCGGCGCCAAAAAATTTAACGAAATGAAAACTGCCGTGTACACCACGCTGATTTCCAGCGCAGTGCTCTGCGCCGTTTTAATGCTGGCAGGATTCGTCTTCTGCGAACCGCTTCTTCGTCTGATACATACTCCGCAGGAATTGATGGCGGATTCTCTCCTGTATCTGAGAATCTACATTGCAGGCCTTCCGTTTCTGTTTTTCTATAATGTAGCAACTGGTATTTTTTCCGCACTGGGAGACTCAAAAACCCCCTTCTGGTTTCTGGCAATATCCTCTACCTCCAATATCGCTGTGGATATTCTGTTTGTCACGGCCTTTGATATGGGCGTGGCCGGTGTGGCCTGGGCTACCTTTTTGTGCCAGGGCGTAAGCTGCGTGCTGGCTGTGGCCGTAGTGCTGAAGCGTCTGGCCAGGGTTAAGGCCACAGGTTCCGTGCAGCTGTTCTCCCGGCAGCTTTTCGCAAAAATCGCTGTGATCGCCGTGCCGAGCATCCTGCAGCAAAGCTTCATCTCCGTGGGAAATATTATGATTCAGGGCGTTATCAACAGCTTCGGCGCCAGCGTAATTGCCGGATATTCTGCCGCCATAAAGCTGAACAACCTGGTAATTACCTCTTTTTCCACGCTGGGCAACGGCATCTCAAATTATACCGCCCAAAATATCGGTGCCGGCAAGCTTTCCCGCATAAGCGAAGGATTTCGTGCCGGAGTAAAGCTTGTCTGGACGCTCTGCGTACCGTTCTTTCTGTTCTACTTTTTTGCCGGCCGGATAGGGCTGTACCTGTTCATGGATCACAGCTCCACTGATGCAGTATCCACCGGAATGATGTTTCTTCGAATCGTATCTCCTTTCTACTTCGTAGTATCTGTAAAACTTGTGACCGACGGTATTCTGCGGGGCGCGGGGATTATGAAACAGTTTATGACCTCCACCTTCACCGACCTGGTACTCAGGGTCGCGCTTGCTTTCGTTCTGTCCATCCCCTTTGGCTCCACCGGCATCTGGATGGCCTGGCCCTTTGGCTGGACGATTGCCACCGCCATGTCTCTGTTCTTCTACCGCAGAGGTCCCTGGAAGAAACTCTGATTTATGAAACCGACCGGCTTTAAGCTATATCCGAAAGGAGAAAACCCATGAGAAGAAAAGACAGAGAAATCAAATCCATCGACGATATTTTTTCCGTCGTTGAGCGCTGCCAAACCGTGCATGTCGCTATGGCTGACGAGAAAAAACCCTATGTGGTGGCTCTTAATTTTGGTTATGACCGCAAAGGCAGCGATCTTATATTGTACCTGCACAGCGCCTGCGAGGGGAAGAAAATCGATATTTTAAGAAAAAATCCCCTGGTGTATTTCCAAATGGACTGTGCCGGGGAATATATAGAAGGAGTGCCGGGAAATCCCTGCAGCTCCTCCTGGAAATTTGAGAGCGTTATGGGCGGCGGAACGGCCGCATTTATCACAGATGAGTCAGAAAAGGAACACGCCCTGCGGCGTATTCTGCAGCATTACAGCCGTGCAAAAGATGATTCTTCGCCCCGGAAAGCCGCCGTTTTTCCTGCAAAGGTGATGGAAAATCTCTGCCTTTGGAAAATCGTTTCCAGCGATATTACTGGAAAACGGCATCGCTGAGCGCCTTCTTCTCCAAGTTTCATCCAGCGTATCCGTATTCTGCAAAAAGGAGCGGCAAAACGCCGCTCCCGCTTAATTCATATGGTAGATTTGGGTGATAATGTCTGTGCAGGTTTCAATTCCAAGAGCGCCGCTGTCCAGCGCAACATAATAATTTGCGGCATTACCCCATTCCATATCTGTATAATGCTGATAATAAGCCTTTCTTCGTTCGTCCTTATCCTTCAGGCGTTTTTCGGGACTTTCCCGCCTTTCTCCGTAAACCTCTACAATCCTCTTTGCCCGGTATTCACGGCTGGCGTGAATAAACACAGGAAGCACGGGAGCCCTGCCTCTCAGAATATAGTCGGCGCACCGGCCCACGATCACGCAGGCGCCCTGCTCTGCAAGCTGCAGAATGATCTGATACTGGGTTTGCCACAAATGATCCTGCATGGACATTCCCCTTGTATCCCTGGCGGCAAAAGCATTAGCCAGTCGGCTCCTGTGAGACGCATACTCTCCCTGTTCTTTAATATACTCGGCGTCCAGTCCTGTTTCCAGAACAATTTTTTCAATTAGCTCCTGGTCATAGCAGGGAATCCCCAATTTTGCTGCCGTTTCTTTTCCAATTGTACGGCCGCCGCTTCCAAATTCTCTGCTGATGGTAATGATTCTTCCGCTCATGCGTTTGCCTCCTTTGCAATAAGTTTTTGCCTGCCTGGTTCGTTTAACTCCCTATAAGTTCTTTTTATTACAATTGCTGCCACTGCAAAGGTCAGTATATCTGCCGCCGGGAAGGAATACAGTACGCCGTCCAGTCCAAAGAATACCGGAAGAATAATCGGAAGCGCCACTCCCAGAATCACTTCACGGGTAAGAGAAATTATTGTAGACTGCACTGCTTTCCCCAAAGCCTGCAGGTAGATGAACGTTCCCTTATTTACCATCGCCAGCACCATCATGCACAGGTAGATGCGGAAACTTTTTACCGCAAACTCTGTGTAATAAGCGCTCTCATTTGCCGCGCCGAAAATACCAATAAGCTGTTTCGGAAACAGCTCTGCAATCATCAACGCTATCAGTCCCAGCGCCGCTTCACCCCGCAGCAAATACGTAAACAGCTGTTTTGCGCGATCTTTTCGTCCTGCTCCGATATTATATCCCACAATGGGAATACATCCCGCCGCCATACCGACAGCCACCGAGATGGCAATCTGGAAAAATTTCATTACAATTCCAAGCACAGCCAGCGGAATCTGAGAATATTCCGGCATAGAAAATACTGCATCCGCCGCTCCATACTTTGTGCACATATTCTGAACCGCAGCCATGGATACCACCAGAGACGCCTGCGACAAAAAGCTTGTGATACCCATCATAAGAAATCTGCGCGTCAGTCCTCCCTGCAGCGAAAAGCTGCTCTTTTCCAGTCTGACGGCTTTCATGTGAAAGAGATACCATACCGACAGCGCCGCCGTCAGTATCTGTCCCGCCACCGTAGCAACGGCAGCTCCCATCATCCCCATACGCATGGGATAAATCAGGATGGGGTCAAGAATAATGTTCGTTACCGCTCCTGCCACTGTGACTGCCATGGCAAATTTCGGGCTTCCATCCGAGCGGATAATCGGATTCATCGCCTGCCCAAACATATAAAACGGCACTCCCAGCGTAATCCAGAAAAAGTATTCCTTCGCATTTTCATAAGTCTGTGCGTTGACCTTTCCGCCAAAAAGCGTTAAGATCGGCTCCATAGCAATCAGATAAACAGCCGTCAGCACAATGCTGCTGGCCACGCACAGTACAATCGCATTTCCAATACTCTGATGGGCGTCTCTTTGCCGGTTTGCCCCCAGACTGATGCTGACAAATGCGCAGCAGCCGTCGCCAATCATAACAGCGATCGCCAGAGCCACCACCGTCAGCGGAAATACAACGGTGTTCGCAGCATTTCCGTAAGAGCCCAGATAATCCGCGTTGGCGATAAAAATCTGATCCACGATATTATAAAGCGCGGCCACCAGCAATGAAATGATACAGGGAATGGCATACTTTTTCATAAGCGTCCCGATTTTTTCAGTTTCCAGAAAAGTGTTTGATTTTTGTTCCATAATATTCTCCTCCTGCTGAAATTTTCCTCAGAAATAAAAAAGGTGTGACACATAAGAGCTGGATTTACGCCTGCTCAGGCCACACACTTTTTCCATCGGACATATAAAAATAACGAGCGGTTCAACTGGATTTACGCAGTAACGCCACTCGTCTTTAAGTATTTTATCTTCATTTGATTCATTTGTCAAAGGGGTATTTTAAAATTGTTTACAACACATTTTTGGCCTCCCATGCCTCCCTCTCCAGGCAGGTGACATGCTCTGTGCGGATATCGCCCATCAACTTCCATAACACATCCCTGTTGGTGTGGTGATAAACAAATCCGCATTTTTCCTGCGCACGCCGGGACTTTGTATTTCCCTCAAAATATCCGCACCAGAGCTTCCTAAGCTTCAGTTCCTCAAAACCGTGCCGTATCACTTCTCTTACTGCCTCCGGGATAAGTCCCTGTCCCCAGAAGGGTGTGCCAATCCAATATCCGATTTCTCCCTCCGTTTCCGGCAGGGCAAGATTGCTGTCAGCGCCAATCGTCAGGCCAACACAGCCAATCGCCCGGTTGTCTTCTTTTAAACATACCGCGTAGATTTCCGGCGCCGAAAATACCGTTTTTATAATTTCCCGGCTGTTTTCCACGCTCGTATGGGGCGGCCAGCCCGCAATCGGACCTACTGCCGGGTCTTTGGCATATTCATATAAGCTCTCCGCATCTGAATCCTTCCAGGGACGGAGAATGAGGCGCTCTGTTTTCCGTTCCATTATTTTACCACCTTAATTTTCACTTTAATACTGGATTTTGATCCGTCCGCCGCCATAGCTTTAATTGTCGCCATTCCTTTGGAAACCGCCGTCACCACGCCGTTTTTGTCTACCTTTGCAATTTTCGGATTGCTGCTGCTCCACTTAAGCGTCTGTATGGAAGCGTTTGCTGGCGCGATCTTCACCTTCAGCTTCCTCGTCTTTCCTTTTTTCAGCGCCGCTCCCGGCTTTGCATTTACAAACGACAATTTCTTTATCAGTACTTTTTTATTTGACGGTGTAATCGTCAGAGACCTTACTTTTACCGTGCAGGCAGCTTGTTTTCCATTGTTCAGAATTGCGGTAATAACCGCTGTTCCTGGTTTATGGGCCGTAACGTTCCCGGACTGATCCACAGAGGCAACCGCCCGGTTGTTTGACTGCCAGCCGGCAATACGGCTGCCCTTGGCTTCAGACGTTATTTTATATGTCAGCGCCTGCTTTTCCCCCGGAGACATCGCAACAGCAGCCGGTTTAAAGCTCAGCCGTGCGCTGTTTTTTACCTTTCCGCGCACTGTTACGTCCGCGGCCAGGGACTGAAGCCTTTTTCCGATACTTTTATTCTGCTGATACGTCTTCCCCGCTATAGAAGGATAATACGTTATATTTTCAGGATTTCTGCCAAACAGCGTGGCGTACATTACACAGGCCGACAGATAACAGCCCTGCGTGTTCTGATGGTAATTGTCGCTCCGAAACAGCTCAATGTCCGGCAAAATCTTCTGCGCCCTGATAAATGCCAGTCCCGCCGGCGAAAGCGCCGCTTTATATTTTTTTGCAAGAGCATAATACGTATCCGCAATCTTCCCCTGATACGTATTCCTGTCCTTTGCAATTCTTCTGACAGTATAATCCGCATGGTTCGCCTTCGGCGCCCAGGTCATATACAAGACCATCTGAGCCCCCGCCTTTTTAATCAGCGGCTGCAGCTCCTTTACTGCCTGGCGCATCTTCGACACATCTTTCACCGCGGCAAAACGCTGATCCTGCAAAATCACATAATCCCACTTTTGCTTTTTCAAAAGAGACATCAGTTTTCTGTTCAACGCAGCATCATCCGGATCGCTTTTGTTGGGATGCACATATCCATACAGCGTATGCCCCGCCTTTGTCACCGACTCGATATGCACATTAATACCGCCGCTTTTGCATATTTTCTCCAATACCCCGGCATAATTTTCAAACAGGCTGAAGCTATTGCCCACCAGCAGGATGCGCGGCTTGCGGGTCACTGCTTTTGCCGTATATACCGGATAATTATTAAAAAAATTATAGTTCCCAGCCGCCTGGACCGTGTTTCCCCGCCCCAGCGCCTGCGGTACAATTCCTGCCGCAAGCAGTGCAAATACAATTGCCGCAGCCAGATACCTGACTCTATGTCTCATGTCAATGCCTCAATACTCTTTCCTGTGGACAGTCTTCGACTAACTATCACCACTATAATACAAATTTTACAAATTGGCAATGACATCTTCTCTTGCTGGGCTATCCCTGCGGCGCACGACAGCTCAGGCGGCAACCGTCAGTCTCCAGATGCTTCTGCCCTGATTCCATAATCGCACATAAACTTCTCTGCATTTTTTATACTTTGCAAACAGCCGTACCGTATCACATTCATTGCAGTACACTTTCCAGCACCCGGAACATTTGCTGTTCATCCCTGCATTTTGGATAAATCCGATCACATCACCCAGCGGATATCCAAGAAATACTCCTATCTCGTGAGGGAAATCCCCTTCTTTCTTCAGCCTCTCCTTTAAATGCTCCAGCGCATACTCCGGCTCTGCGGATTCATACCCGCATTTTTTCAAAAAGAAGCGTACTCCCGGGTTTTCCAGATCCCTTTTCAGGTGCGACATCCGACAGACATAAATCAGCGCAGAATGATCCCTGATACGCAGAACCCAAAGGCGTATGCCTTTTTCTTCCATTCTTCGATTCCATTCATCCGTATACGCTCTCAGACTGCTCTCCGAAGAAAACGTATACGTAAACAGATTTGCCGTCTTCAGAGACGCCAATGTAGGAGAACAATGTTCTATCAAATACTTTTCCAGCATAATTCCTCCTTATTTTCTGCATGAAATGATGATGATGGTAGTGCCCTCGTGCTTTCAGCATGACGGCAAATCGGCTTTCTTCTTGGGTGATGCCCCCGCTCCTCCGTCGCGACGGCAGGTCGGCGCAAGCCATTTTAAGAACGCTCCGCGTTGGGCTTGCACCTCAAATATTCGGTCAGGACGCCATGGAGTGCGGATGCACTGCTGGTATGAACACGGGCAATCGGTATATTATTCCGTTTTGCCTCCTGCGCCGCGCTGATGACCATTTTATGTGACACGGTGTTTGTAAATAAAATCATCAGATCAGGACATCCCAGTTTCTTTTTTATTGAACCGCTTTCCTTTGTAAAAATCTTTGCCTTGCATCCATAGCACTTGCAGATATCAGAATACTGGCACTCCATTCGCTCGTTGCCTCCAATGATTACTACGCTCATTTTGTCTCCTTTCCGCCAAACTTATGCCTCCATATTTTTCAATAGTTAGTTATTTCTAACTCATTTTCTATAAAATAGAACCTCCTGAAAGAGATTCTATTTTACGAGTTAGTTCATACTAACTTTAACATAAAATTTATGTATAGTCAAGAAATTTTATTATACTGCTTCAGCAATCCGGCGTGATGCTGTAATCTCTTGACATCTTGAACATTGTTCAGTATAATATATTTGAACAATGTTCAATAGGAGGCACATCATGAACAATAAAGAAGCTATCATACAGGCAACAATAAAGCTCATCGAAGAAAAAGGCGAGCATTTCGATGAAATTACAGTGCGTGAAATATGCAAGAGATCGGGTGTTGGTTTAGGCCTTGTAAATTATCATTTTGGAAATAAAGACAAGCTGATTGAGCAATGTATTGAGCGCTTGATAAACGGAACGGTCGAACGCTTTCAGAATATACGGGAGAAAACAGAAGGCTTTACTCCCTTTGAGAAGTTAGAGTATCTCGGCAATATGACGCTTGATTTTCTGTTTGAACATGATGCCGTTTCCAGGATTTCCGTTCTCACCGATATGCAGACGCCGAAGGAAGGCGACAATACGAATAGAACTTATGCGGCGTATCTTCCGCTCGTCGCCGCCTGCCGCCCCGATCTTGATGAAGCGGCAATCAATCGAAAGACACTGTATTTGATTACGATTATGCAGCAAATGTTCCTGCGGCATAAAACTATGTCACAGATAGTCGGGCTTGACCTTAGTAAAAGAGAAAACCGGAAGATATTTCATGCACAGGTTTTACACGACATTTTGGAGGTGTAGTCGATGAAAATTACCATTATAAATGGAACCGAAAAGCACGGCGTAACTTACCGCCTGAAAGAGATCTTTCTGGAGCGGTTTAAAGGAAACGCAGAAATTACGGAATTTTATCTGCCGAAAGACTGTCCGTCTTTTTGTTCGGGATGCACAAACTGCGTATTGAAAGGCGAGCATATGTGTAAGGATGCCGAATACATACAAAAAATTGCGGCGTCACTGTTGGAAGCGGATTTGATTGTGATGACGTCCCCCGCTTATGTAATGCATGTAACAGGCTCCATGAAAGCATTGCTTGACCACTTCGCTTATCTGTGGATGCCGCACCGTCCGGCTCCCCAAATGTTTACAAAACGGGCGGTGATTATTACGCAATGTCTCGGCGCGGGAGCAAAGTCTGCGGCAAAAGACATAAAGCACAGCCTTTCCTGGTGGGGTATTTCCGAAATCTCGATATTTACAGGGAAACTGATAGAAACTCTTGTCTGGGAAGACCTTGCCGAAAAGAAACGTACCGAATTTACGAAAAGGATGGATCGGCTGTCGGAAAAAATATTGAATACCAACTACGAAAAACCCCCACGCGTAAATATAATTACAAGGATAAAATTTTACGTCTGCCGTATGATGCAGAAATCGCTGCATGAAAATGATCCCGAATATCTTGACGGAAAATATTGGGCTGATCGGGGCTGGCTTGGAAAAAACAGACCGTGGAGAACCCAGAAAATGTAAGCTCTCTTTTTTGTGCAGGGATTGAGAGGAAAAAAACGGAGCCGTAATCTATACTAAAAACTGACAGGAGGATTTTGCAATGGAATGGATTGAGAGATTAAATGATGCCATCAGCTATATCGAGGAACATTTAGCAGATGAAATAGATTATGAACAGCTTGGGCGGATTGCCTGTTGTTCTTCCTATCATTTCCAGAGAATGTTCGCCTATATGGCGGGGATTCCCTTATCGGAATACATCCGCAGGAGAAAAATGTCGCTTGCCGCCGTAGACTTACAGGGCAAAAGCATGAAAATCATTGATGTAGCAGGAAAATATGGATATAATTCCCCTACTGCATTTAACAGAGCATTTCAGTCTGTTCACGGAATCGCCCCATCTGCTGTCAAAAATGGCGGTGTATCCGTAAAATCCTTCCCGCCTATCTTATTTAAAATTACGGTTAAAGGAGTGGAAGAAATGAATTATCGAATCGAAATAAAAGATGCATTTCGTATTGTGGGCGTATCGGTACCGCTTCATAAGGATATTGAAAAAAATTTTACCGTCATACCACCAAAGTGGCAGGAAATCTCTATGAACGGAACATTGCAGAGATTAATTGGCATGATGGATACGCCGCCTATGGGAGTGCTTGGCATCAGCACCTGCAATGATACGGAACCGTGGAAGTATTATATTGCGGTATCTACTTCACAGGCAAAGAATGAACTTGAAGAATATATTGTGCCGGCGGCTACATGGGCAATATTTCCCGGAGAGGGTACGAATCAGTCTATTCAGGAATTGGAACGGCGTATCGTAACAGAATGGCTGCCGACATCAGGGTACGAATATGGCAATGCCCCTGATGTGGAGGTCTACCTGAATCCAGATCCGCAAAATGCAAAATATGAAGTATGGATACCTGTAGTAAAAAAATAGCTAAACTATGAAAGGACACACGCGCATATCAATTGCGCTTCGCGCAAGGCGCGTCGTGCAAAAGGACACACGCGCATGTAAATTGCGCTTCGCGCAAGCGCGTCGTGCATCCCGGATTGTTTCACAATTCGGGATATTAGGCATAACTGTGGATGCTGGGGATGAAGGTGTTTACTCCGATGAATGTAAAAATAACGCATATAAATCCGATGACCGCAAACATAGCCGTGCGCTTTCCCGACCAGCGGCGGTTAATGCGTACATGAAGGTACAATGCATAGATAATCCAGGTGATGAGAGACCATGTTTCTTTCGGATCCCAGGTCCAGTAGTGGCCCCACGCCCTCTGCGCCCAGATCGCGCCGGTAATCATTACGATTGTCAGAAACATAAATCCAAAGGTAATCACCCGGTACGACATCATATCCAGTTTCTTTTTTTCAGGCATCCCCTTTCTTCTGTCCTCCGAAATTTTATCGTAAAACAGATAAAGCAGCGATATGCCGCAGGACACGGCAAAGGAGCCGTAAGAAATGATCGCTGTGGAAACGTGCAGAACAAGCCAGTTGCTCTGCAGCGCCGGCATCAGTTCACGCACCTCCTTGCTCTGCATGGCCGCATAGCCAATAACGAGAAACAGGATCGGAGCGATAAACGTTCCCATGGCAGATACCTTATATTTGCGGTAGGCCAAAAGATAGCACAGTGCAATTCCCCAAGCGAAGGCTGTCGCAAATTCAAATTGGTTGGAGAGAGGGACGCGGCCTGCACCGATGCCCCGAACGATAATAGAAAGCGTGTGAAGGCAAAATCCGACGGTTATCAAAATCACAGCAATTTTTGCCATGTTTTCCTTTTTTAAAGCGAAGGACACAAAATAGCCAAGAGTTGCCATAACATAGGCAGCCACCGTTCCATAAAACAATACATTTTCAATATTTATCAACGTCTGTGACATCTTGTTCCTCCTTTGCATCTCCCTCCAAAAGCAGTTTTCCTTCCCTCTCCAGCATCTCCTGTGCTTTCTCCGCAAATAATTCCGCACCTTTGCGGCTGCGGCAGCAAACCATCATGCTGCCATCCTTTTCATACATCCACAACTCCTCTGTCCTGCAGAAAAACGCCAGAAAAATGCCGATCAGCATCAGCAAACCACCCAGTGCCACATAGCTTATGGTAGGATCTTTCACAATCTGAATCAGTGTATATTGTCTGGGCGACTCAAACACAAAACGGTAATCGTCTATCTGAATCGGAAGTCCTGTTCCAATTGCTTCCATGCTGAAGAAATTTCCGTCATAATAAATTGTATAGATAACTACCGGATTTTTCAAAACAGGCGACAGTGTCTGCGGCCCGGTTCCATCATTATAATAATCAGGATAAAAGGCCGTCATCTGTACCTGCAGGGGAATTTCTTCCAAACCAATGAACTCTCCCTGGCAGAGTACTTTTTCTTCCAAAAGCTCATCGCCTTTATAAGCCTTGGCCGTGGTCGCCCAGCCTGTAGAATTTTGAAAAAAGTCCATTCCAAAAGCGTGAAAGGGCGAATTTACCTGTGTCGTTCCGCTCTGGCTCCTGCCAGTTTTCGTGTCTGTTACCGTCAGCTTTGCCTGGTATTGTTCCACCGTATAATCGTCCCGCAAGAGCACTTGAAAATCATCAATGGAAACGGTAATATCTGTTCCCTCCACCTGCTTTTCCTGGCCCGGAACACCATAGACGCTTGTATCCATCATGTACTTCTGGCCGATTCCGAAGCCAATGATCACCGCAATCATTCCCAGATGGCAAATCCAGGAACCCCAGATCCCCACGCGCCGCCGGACTGCATAGTAAAAGGGCTGCCCATCCTCACCCGGAGCATTTACCATTTTGAAATGAAGCCCCGCAAAGACGCGCTTCTTTGCTTCTTCCTCCTTCGGCTTCCACAGCCACCGGGCTGTTACTCCTCCTGCCGTCCTGGCCGCCCCTGGCGTATAGTATGTACAGTACTGTTTCCTAAGCTGCGGAAAGCGCAGAATACTGCACAAAACAAGGTTTAGACATAAAAGAGCCGCCATCAGGATAAACCACCAGGCGGTAAACATGTGATCCAGATCTATCGCAAGAATCAGGCTTCCCGCCCACTTGGGATAAACCGTTGTATAGTATGCCGCCACTTCCCCCTGAGGGATCAGGCTGCCGGCCGTACAGGCGGCAGCCAAAATCACCAGCAGGATGACTGCACATTTCATGGAATGAAACACATTCCAGATTTTTTTTAATATGCTCATCTTTCCTCCGGATAACAGGGAGATTATTTCAATAATGCCATCGCTTCGCCTGCAAGTTCCTGAGACTTGTCCAGGCAGTTTCTGGACAGCAGGCTGTTATGTGCGCCTTCGCTGTTTTCTACAAATACAAAATCCCAGTAGAACTGCGCGTCCCTGTTCAGCGCCCGGATTTCCTCCAGTTCGTCCTCACTGTACTCTCCGCTTTCCACAGCCTCCGCCAGTTTATCTGTCAGTTCCTTTAAGAGCTCTCCGACCTCTGTTTCCCTGGCAGTTACCGCAGCCTGAGTGGCCGTTACCTTTGCGGTAACAATATCCGCATCGCCATGACACGTCACACAGGTATTCTCCATAATGGATTCGCTTGCCAGCGGGCTGACCCAATAATGGGATGTGTATGCATTACCATCCGCATCTTCCGTCTTTTCCATATGGCACTGGGCGCAGGTCATGGTCTTGTGAGCGCTTCCCTCTCCCATTACCGTCTCAAACTCCGGATGCTGCACCTTAATCTGATTGGTAAGGGTGCGCGGATTCTGATAATCCGTAAAACCAATTTCATTGTAGTACGCCAGAATTGCATCAGGATTCATCTCGTCCAGGCCTCTGTAGGGATGATCCACCGACTTATTCTCTGGTTCAAAATAGTATTCGTTGTGGCACTGAGCACAGGCCAGCGTGGACGGACTAATGCTGTCATAATCATCTCCCACCGCATTAATCATAGCCTGACGAATCGGCGCCGGTCCCTCTGACGGATCATTGGTATGACAGTCATAACATGTGATCGGTTCTTCCATTTCGGCAACCGCGTCTTCAAAGCTCATTGAATAAAAATCTGTGCCGTACTTATTCAGCAGGGCAACGTAATCCGCCGTCTTGCAGGCCAGACAGTTGGAAAGCGCATGGGGACGGGTGGTCGCCTGTACATCCTCCAATGTATAAGAATGGCCTCTGGCACTGTTGTAATCAAAAGCAAAACCCATACCCTCATAAAGTGTGGCGATTTCCGGATGAGCCTCCACATAGCTGTATGCCTCAGAGTTGTCCTTATTTTTCATATAGGACTCTACTTCATTCGGATATTTTTCAGACCATTGTTCCGCCATAACAATTCCCAGGCTGTTTGTTTCCGGCTCGTCAGCCTTTGCCGCTTTCTCTGCTGCAGCCTCCGTCGTTTCCTCTGCTGCGGCCTCCGTCACAGGCGGCGTCTCTGTTTCCGCTTCCGCAAAAACGTTCATTCCCACAAAACAGACGGTCAGCACCATGGCAGATAATAAAACTCTCTTTTTCCTCATTCTAACCTCTCCCTTCCCCTGAATCAAAACAACACGTACCTTTTCCGGGGCAATTCTATAGTTCTATTATTATAGCAAACATTGTGGAAATCCGTCAATAAAAACAGACTTGAGTTTCCACATTCTGTGCTCAAATAGCCCCCATAAATTATTTTTAATAGAATTCCTCTGCTGCATTTAAACTGTTTTTTGGCCTGATACGGCCTGATACGTCATAGATACACATACAGCGTCATACTGCATGTATTTGAATTGATTTACATCTGAACTTTAGATTGAAGCGCAGCATACTCCGCCTCAAATTCATGAATACTTTTTGCCCCGGCTGCTTTCTTTAAAAGCACCTGCAGCAATGCGATATCTGTTTCCGACAGAAGCCTCTCAGAAAGAGACTGAGGAACAGTGCCTGTTTCTTCCAGAAATT
>JAUNFZ010000066.1 GCA_030524785.1 Eubacteriales bacterium | reverse complement strand
ATAAAGGAGACAAAAAAATGCAGAAATTGTACGGAACAGTAGTACCAATTGTTACACCGCTTACGGATGAGGACACCATTGACGTGGAATCCTTGAGAAAGCTGGTGGACCATGTCATCGACGGCGGCCTTCAGTGCCTGTATCCCTGCGGTACGACAGGTGAAATGATGTACCTGACAGTGGAGGAGAGAAAGCTGGTTGCAGAAGTGACCGTAGAGCAGACGGCAAAGAGAGTGCCGGTATTCGTACACGTAGGTGCATGGAACCTGAAGGATACCATCGAGCTGGCTCAGCATGCTGAGAAGATCGGTGCAGATGGGATCGGCGTTGTTACACCGGCGTTCTACAAGCTGAGTGACCAGGGCCTGGTGGACTTTTATGTAGCAGTGGCAAACAGTGTATCCAAAGATTTCCCGGTATATATGTATGCCATCCCGCAGAACGCCATCAATGATGTGAATGCGGCAGTCTGCGAAGAAGTTGCAAGGCAGTGCCCTAACGTTCTGGGTATCAAATACAGCTACCCGGATTTCACAAAGCTGCAGCAGTTTATGATGGTGAATGACCAGAAATTCAGCGTTCTGGTAGGCCCGGATCATCTGTTTGAGGCGCTCTGCGCAGTAGGCGGAGACGGCGTTGTTTCCGGCAACGCTATGATCGTCAGAGAGCATTATGCAGCGATCTGGGATGCGATTCAGAAGAAGGACTTTGACCTTGCAACGAAGTATCAGCGCCGCACCAATGTGCTGAACGCTACGATGTGCGCAATCAACAATATCGCAGCATACAAGGTAATCCTGAAGGAAGAAGGCATCATCAAGACAAATAACATGAGACGTCCGATGGAAAATCTGACACCGGAGCAGGAAAAAGCGCTTCTGGATGAGATGAAGAGACTGGATTACAAGAATGTGCTGATCTAAAACAAAATTTAAAAAAGTCATAGAAAGGGCTGCCGGGGTAATCCATCGCCTGGAATCAGGAGGATTTGTCTGCGGCAGCCTTTTCGTATGACGTAGAAAAAGCTTGCTTCCTTATATTATAATTAAAAGATCCCCAGGATTTTTAACAGCAGCAGAAACAGTACGATCAGGATGATCGGTTTGACAATTTTTGTTCCCTTTGTGAGCACCAGCCCGGAACCGAGATAATTTCCGGCCATGTTGCAGACCGCGGCGGCCAGCCCCAGGGGAAGGAGCACCTGGCCGTCCAGCAGGAAAACCGTCAGGGCCGTAAGGTTGGTGGTCAGGTTAATGACCTTTGTGTGCGCATTGGCGCTTCGGATATTCATTTTTGCAAATACGGTAAAGGCAATGATGAGGAAGGTGCCGGTTCCAGGACCATAAAATCCGTCGTAAATACCGATGATAAAGGCGGCAGTCATTGCAGTGATGTACGTGCGGCGGTTGATGCCCGCCGGATTATCTTCATTGTCATGAAACAGATTTTTGTTCAGCACGACAAAGGCGGTAACCGGCAGTACAAGAAACAGTATGTAATGCATGACCTTTTCATCCATCCGAAGAGACAGATTCGCTCCCAAAGAGGAGCCGATCACGGCCATAATCACGGAG
Source organism: Eubacteriales bacterium (assembly GCA_030524785.1). GTDB lineage: Bacteria > Bacillota > Clostridia > Lachnospirales > Lachnospiraceae > Marvinbryantia. The sequence continues at coordinate 13,849 of JAUNFZ010000066.1, read as the reverse complement.
GGAACCGCCAAACGGAAATTTACCAGCCTGTTTTTGATAAAACGAAGGGCAGCCAGAGCGGTGCCGAAGGTAGAGGAAAGCTTGTTGGTGGCAATAGCCTGGTGGATCGGAAGACCGGCGATCAGGTAGGCAGGAAGCGAGATCAGGCCTCCGCCTCCGCCGATGGAATCGACAAATCCGGCGAGAAACAGCAGCGGGCATACGATGAAAAAGGTTTGTGGTGTGAGCGTCATAGTAAAAACACCTTTCATTTGATGAATAAAAACACTTCTAACAATACTAACAATATAAGTCTGTCCGGCGGCCATGTCAAATATTTTTCCCGGCAATTTGAAGCGGCAATTTGGAGATGCGCTTTTGGAAAGTTTGGAGTTGCATTCCGGTATTGTATGAATTAGAATAAATTATTAGCTTTGCGGATAGCGGGCGTCAGTGGACAAGGGACACAAATTCGGAGAGTTTAGAAAGACGAGGAAATACAGTATGAAAACGTATGAGGATAAATGCCGCAGACTGCATCAGATCATGAGAGGGCTGACAGAGCAGGATACGGCGGTGGCTTTTTCCGGCGGGGCAGACAGCAGCCTGCTTTTGAAGCTGGCGGCGCACTGTTCAAAGGAAAACAAAACGAAGGTCTATGCGATTACCGCCAGCACGGAGCTGCATCCCGTCAGCGATATTCAGGCGGCGGCCCAAACAGCGGAGGAGATCGGAGTAAAACACCTGGTATTGCATCTGAATGAGCTTGAGCATGCGGACATTTGCCAAAATCCTGTGGACCGGTGTTATCGGTGCAAAAAATATCTGTTTCGGGAGATGCAAAGGGCAGCGGAAGAGCTTCAGATCGACACGCTGCTGGAGGGAACGAACGCGGATGACCTGAAGGTATACCGCCCCGGACTGAAGGCCCTTTCGGAGCTGGGGGTGATCAGTCCTTTGAAGGAAGCCGGTATGACAAAGGAAGAGGTGCGTCGTCTGGCCCGGGAATACGGCATCACGGCCGCAGACCGGCCGGCAGCGCCCTGTCTGGCCACACGTTTTCCATACGGCGCTGAGCTTACGCAGGAGAAGCTGAAGCGGGTGGAGCAGGGAGAGGTTTTCCTGAAGGGCTTTGGATTTTACAATGTCAGGCTGCGGGATCACGGAGGTCTTGCCCGGATAGAGGTGGATGAGAGGGAATTTCCGCTCGTCTGCGGGAAAAGGGAAGAAATCGCAGGGTATCTTAGAAAGCTTGGGTTCGATTATGTGACACTGGATCTGGAAGGATTTCGCTCAGGCAGCATGGATCTGCATGTGAAGGAAAAGCCGTAGGGAGACATAAAAAATACGTTAGAAACGTCATCGAGAGTTAAGGAGAGTCTGTGGTCCGCACAGGCTCTTCTTGTGTTTTTCTATAAAAGGCAGAGACATTTTTGGATGATATTGGAAAAAGTCACAATACAGGATAGCAGTTGCAAAACAAATACTTGCTTAAAGGGCAATAATGTTAACGGGTAGCTTAATTGTGGAAAAAATGCTTTATGTGTAAAATATATAAGAAATGAAGGAAAATAATGTATAAATTGAGAAAATTGCCATTGAGAGAATAACATACAAAGTAAGTTTTTGTCAGTTTTTTTACTATATAATACCCTGCAATAGCTATATGGCAGATCGGATTACTACCATGGAGAAAAAGATATGACAGAATTCGAAGAAATCACTCTCAAAAAAATTATCAAGGGCAAGATTGTAGAGGAATTTTACGTAAATCTGAATGTGATGCTTGGAAGCAATCGCATAGGAAATAATGAGCTGAGCCGCAAAATAGGATGGGATCCGGCGGGATACAATCAAAAACTGAATCGAAAAAGTGATTTGAGATTGTCAACGCTGATAAATATGTTCGTTGCCATATCAGATTTGATAAATCAGAAGAATGATACGGAATTCTCTTTTTACGAACAGTATGAGGAAATGGAGTTCAGACGGCTTTTTACGCTCAGTGAGTTTCGCCTTGGGGAGTTATTTTTACATATCAGTGCCGTGGTCGATGGAGAAGAAGAATTTTTGAATACACCGGAGCGTGTGAAAACGTATAAATCTTTAAGAGCCTATGTCCTTGGCAAGCGAAGTTCTCCCGCATTGTCAGAAAAGGAAAAAGGCGTATATATGAAATATTATGATATGGTCTGATTTCAAAACTACGGTCTGAAAGGATGTAAGATGCAGAAAATTCTGAATAATCCCCGGAGAGTTGTGGAGGAGATGCTGCAGGGATATTTGAAATGTCATCCGGATTTGGTTACAAGGACAGATAACCCGAAGGTATTTGTCCGAAAGACAGAGAGGACAGAGACAGGAAAGGTCGGTATTGTATCTGGCGGCGGCATGGGACATTTTCCCGCGTTTATTGGTTATGTGAAGCCGGCAATGCTGGATGCGGTGGCATTGGGAGAAATTTTTAAGGCGCCACCGGCAGAGATTTTTCTGGATGCCTTTCGGGAAGCAGATAAAGGAAGAGGCGTTGTCTGTGTGCATGGAAATTATGAGCTTGATAATGCCAGTGTCACAGAGGCGATGTGCATGGCGCGGCAGGAAGGGCTTCTCGTCAGGCATGTCGTGGCAAATGATGATATCGCTTCTTTTCAGGGAAAGTGCAGAAGCAAAGCGAGAGGACTGGCAGGGGAGGTCCTGCTTTGGAAAATAGCAGGTGCAGCCGCGGAACTGAGAATGGATGCAGATACTATTGTGGAGGTATGCGAGCGTGCCATGGCGAGAACAAGAAGCATAGGAGTAGGACTTTCTGCTTGCATTATTCCTGAGGTGGGGGAACCGAATTTCAATGTGATAGAGGGAACCATGGAGTTTGGCATTGGGCATCATGGAGACCCCGGACTGCAAACGTATAAGATACGGAAGGCGAACGAGATCGCTGATCTGATGATGGAAGCGCTGCTTAAGGATTTTGATATGTGCGGCGGGAGAGAGGTCGTTGTCATGGTATCAGGTCTGGGCGGTTCTACGCAGATGGAGCTGTATATTTTATTCAACCGCATCAGCGATATTCTGAGAAATAAAAATATAAGAGTCTTTCGGTCTTATGTTGGAAATTATTTTACATCCCTGGATATGAACGGAGCGACGGTGACGCTTTTGCAGCCGGACGAAGAAATAAAAAAACTGTTGATGTATAAGGAAGCGTTTTGTCTGTAATAGAAAGAGGCCCGGAAAGGCTTTCGCATACACAGAACGTATAGACAGGAGGAATGCATATGGATTACCAGAAAACGTATCAGACGATGCTGGAAGAGTATCAACAGGTGTTTGAAAAGCTGAATCAGGACAGCATGAGAGAATTTATCGAGACTATAAAAAAGCATGACCGCATTTTCTGTATCGGCGTCGGAAGAGAGGGCATGATGACGAAAGCCTTTGCCATGAGGCTGATGCATATGGGAAAAGAGGTGCACTGGATCTGGGATGATACAACGCCTCATATCGGAGAAGGCGATCTGCTGGTGGCGACTTTGGGAGATGGCAGGATCGGACATATTGATTATGTGTGCCGCAGAGCCAAGGAAGCAGGGGCATATATTTACGTGGTGACTGGTTCTCCCAGCGGAACTACGGCAAAAGAGGTGGCGGATAAAGTATTTTTTGTTCCTGCCTGCGTATACCGCGGAACGGATGAGGTGGTTCCGTCGATTCAGCCTATGGGAAATCTGTTCGAACAGTGTCTGCTTTTGATTTTTGATATTATTGTCATGACGCTGGTGGACGAGACTCCGGATCTGACGTTTGAGAAGATGTCAGGGCGTCACAGAAATGTGGAGTAAGAACAGAAGAGTGAGAGCAGATATGGACACAGCAGCGTGTTTATATAAAAATCAAAAAAACAGGAGGATTTTACGATGAAAAAAAGATTGGCATTAATTCTTACGGCTGCAATGAGCTTTTCATTAGCAGTACCGGCAATGGCAGCAGAAGGCGACGCGGAATTTACGATCGCTCTGTGTGCAAAAACAGAAGGTATCGCATGGTTTGACGATATGCGTACAGGCGTTGATGAGTTCAATGCAGATCATGATGATGTTTATGCTTACGAGATCAACCCGGAGGGCAGCGACGCGGCAAAGCAGAACGCGATGCTGGAGGACCTGATTGCCCAGGGTGTAGACGCTATCTGCTGTGTACCGGTAGACGCGCAGGCAGTTGCTGAGACACTTCAGAAGGCAAGGGATGCAGGAATCGTGGTTATCACTCATGAAGCATCTGATATTCTTGACAGCGTAGACTATGACTTGGAAGCATTTGATAATGATGAATTTGGTACGCTGTACGGACAGTATCTGGCAGAGGCAATGGAAGGCCAGGGACAGTGGTATGCAGCAGTTGGCGGTCTTGGAATGACGACACATATGCAGTGGTTCAACTCTTGCGTGAAGTATCTGGAAGAGAATTATCCGGATATGGAGCTTGTAAATCCGGACGGCGTTCCGGGTGAGGATGATAACAACGAAGCGACCGCATACGATCTGGCTGTTCAGGCGATCGCAGCATATCCGGAGCTGAAGGGCTTTGTAGACTGTGCAGCATCCTCCAACGGTATGGCTCTGGCTCTGGAAGAGCTTGGACGTACGGATATCAAGCTTGTTGGCCTTGCAACTCCGTCCCAGGGCGGCGCTTACATCAAGAGCGGCACACAGTACAGAGGTCTTTGCTGGAGACCGGCAGATGCTGGCTACACAGCATGCGAAATCGCATACAAGATTCTGAAGGGCGAAGAAATCACAGAAGAGACCAGCTTTACAAAGGAAGGATATGAGACAATTACCATCGACGGCAATCTGATCGCAGGAAATGCTCCGCTTGTATTTACAGCAGACAACGTTGACGATTATCCATTCTAAATAAGGCGATACCTGTACGGATGCGGTAAATCAGTATTTTACCAGGCAGAAATAAGGTGTGTAATGATATGAACAAGGTGTGCGGGCGGTCCATGCGCCCGCATTTCTTTTAAAATGTTTCACAGGAGGCAATGTTCGATGACAGATGTAAAATATATCGTTGAAGCGGAACATATCTGTAAAAGCTATGTAGGTGTTCAGGCCCTTGATGACGTGAGTATCCGTATAAAGGAAGGCGAGATCAAGTGTCTGGCGGGGGAGAACGGCTGTGGAAAATCTACATTTGTAAAAATTATTGCGGGTGTTGAGCCGTGTACTTCCGGCACGATCAGGATTAATGGGAAGGATTGCACGAAGCATACTACGAAGGACGCCATTGATGAGGGCATTCAGGTCATTTTCCAGGACTTGTCTCTGTTTAATGCCATGTCAGTGGCGGACAATATTGCAATGAACAAATTAATTAAGGAAGGAAAGCCGCTGACAAACAAGAAGGAGATCAACAAGATCGCACAGGATGCGTTGAATCTGATAGGGGTGGATATTCCGCTGGATGCACAGATTCAGGAGCTGTCTATTGCCAACAGGCAGCTGATTGCGATATGCCGTGCGCTGGCTCTTGATGCGAGGCTCTTATTCATGGATGAGCCGACGACTGCACTGACCAAAAATGAAGTGGACAGTCTGTTGAATATCGTTCTTGAATTGAAGAAAAGAAACATTGCGGTAGTATTTATCAGCCATAAGCTGGATGAGGTCATGAGGATCGCGGACAGTATCACAGTAATCCGGGATGGCCGTAAGATCGGGGATTTTGCGGCGGCCGATATGGATTCTAAAAAGATAGCGTACTACATGACGGGACGCGAGGTGGACTGGCAGCAGTACGAGCGCCGGGACGGAGATAATAATACGCTGCTGGAAGTAAAAAATCTGACAAGGCAGGGAAATTTTGAAAATGTCAGCCTCAACGTCAGAAAGGGAGATATTCTTGGGCTTACAGGCCTTCTGGGAGCGGGGCGTACAGAGCTTGCTCTATCCATTTTCGGTATGAATAAGCCGGACAGCGGAGAGATATTCATGGAGGGCAAAAAGGTAGAGATCAGATGCCCGGAGGATGCCATTGACCTCGGAATCGGTCTTGTGCCGGAGGAGAGAGGCGTACAGGGATTATTTTTAAGCAAAAGCGTAAATGAAAATGTGGCGGCGGCCATTTTGAAACGTCTGAAGGGATTCATGGGAAATATCGATTCAAATGGCTCAAGAAAGCTGTCAAGGGAGGCCATTTCTCAGTTCCGCATCAAGGTATACAATGAGGATACGGTGATCAGCACGCTTTCCGGAGGAAACCAGCAGAAGGCGCTGATCGCGAGGTGGGCGGCATCTCATCCGAAGCTGTTCATTCTTGATACGCCGACGGTGGGAATTGACATTGGTTCGAAAGCTGAAATTTATGAGTACATACAGAAATTTGCCTCAGAGGGTATGGGAATCATCCTGATATCAGATGAGGTGGACGAAATCGTCAGCAACTGCAACCGCGTTGTGGTCATGTTTGACGGCAAAGTAGTAAAAGAATATTCAGAAGAAGAGATGCAGGCGCCGGATATCAAGCATCAGATCAATACGCTGGTGGAATCCGGAAAAAGTAATTAAGGAGGCGAAGCGGGAATTATGAAGGCATTAAAGAAAATTGATAAGACACAGCGCTTTCTGATTGCAATCATTGTCGTATACAGCATTGTCGTTGCAATGAGAAATCCTGCATTTTTAAGCTTGACGACATTATTTAATCTGGTTCGTTCCTCGGCAGGTACGACTATTTTGTCCATGGGCGTCCTGGTGGTCATGATCGCCGGCGGAATTGACGTGTCATTTCCGGCAATCGCGATCTTCGGCGGGTATACCTCTCTTCGGATCTGTATGGCGTTTCAGATAGAAAGCCTGTTTGTGACTTTTGCAATATCTATCGCCATCGGTGTCGTTCTCGGCATCGTCAATGCAGTGCTGATCAATATACTGAAGCTGGAGCCCTTTATCATAACATTGTCGACAGCCAGCGTTTATTTTGGACTGATGACGATTCTGGTCGGGACAAAAAATGTCGGAGCCAGCGATCTGCCGGCTCAGTTCCGGGCGCTCAGTTCAGCAAAGGTATTTACGACGACGAACCAGTATGGAGGTGTGATCGGCCTTTCCGTATTCATCATTCCGGTGGTGCTGTGCGTGATTGCCACATGGTTTATCCTCCACAAAACTCTGATCGGCAAGGGAATCTTTGCTATGGGCTGCAACAATGAGGCAGCGAGACGTGCAGGCTTTAATGTAAATCTTTTAAGAATATTTATTTTTGGATACGCAGGATTTTTGGGCGGCGTCATGGGTATTATCTATATTGCCGGAACCAATTCCGTCAATCCCGTTTCCCTGGTGGGCACGGAAATGTCCGTAATCGCCTGCGTTGTAATCGGGGGAGCGTCTCCCACCGGGGGCTACGGAAAGATCTTCGGGACACTTCTGGGCGTAATTCTGTATTATCTGTTCAACCAGACATTGATTTACCTGGGCCTGTCTTCATCCTGGCAGGACTTCTTCATGGGAATCGTACTTCTGTTCAGTATCATGACGACCTCCTATCAGAGACGTCTGCGCAACAGAAAGAACTTTATTTATACGGAATAGAAGGAGGGCTTGGAAGATGAAAAAGGTAAAAGAATATCTGAACCGGGATATTTCAATGGTTATTTTGTTCGTGTTTTTCCTGGCGATCTGTCTTATTATGCTGGTAAGCTTCGGAACGAGCATGTTCAATGGGCAGACTCTTTCCAGCATGGCTTTTCAGCTTTCTGAGGTGGCGGTGCTGGCCTTCGGTATGGCACTGTGCATGCTGCTGGGAGGAATCGACCTTTCCATTGTTGCAACGGCGAACCTCTCCAGCCTGCTTGCGGCCATGATACTGACCGGAAAGTTCTTTGATGTGGAAAAGGCCGGGCAGGCCGTAACGATCCTGCTGGCGGTGGCAGTGGCTCTGGCGGTGGGAGTGCTCTGTGGGCTCCTGAACGGATTTATCATTTCCAGATTTTCCGTATCGCCCATCGTGGCAACGCTTTCGACAATGACGCTGTACTCCGGGCTTGCAATGGGACTTACCGGCGGAAACAGCATCGGAGGATATCCATCTGCGTTCCTCAAATTCGGAAGCGGTTCTCTGGGACATGTTCCGTTCGTTTTCATAGCGGCGGTGGCAGTATTTATCGTTTTGATCCTGGCACTGGATCGCACGAAGCTGGGACATGAGATCCATTATATAGGTGAGAACCATACGGCATCGAGATTTACCGGAATTGACAATGAGGCGGTAATCATGAAAGTGTATGCTATTTCCGGATTGATGGCAGGCATTGCTTCTTTGATGATCATGGCAAGGTCCAATTCAGCCCGCTGCGGCTATGGTGATACGTATCAGCTGCAGGTCATCATGATATCGGTGCTGGGCGGTATCAGCCCTTCCGGAGGAAAAGGGAGACTTTACGGCGTATTTATCGCTACCTTCTGTATGCAGCTGATGCAGACGGCGTTTACTCTGTGGCAGTTCTCACCTTACTCCAAGAAGCTTATCTGGGGTATGATGCTTCTGGTCATCATGCTGATCAATATGATCCAGGCCAGAATAAGCAAGAATGCGAAGATTCGGGAAATGAATGCGAAGCGTCTGCAGAATACGAAATAATGGCGGAATAAAAAGGCAATATGAGTAAAAAATTACAGAGTTAAAACAGGATGCCGGCGGAGGTCGATGAGATTTCTGCCGGTGTTTTTATTTTCATGTAGATAAGTTCCGATAAATAGATTATAATGACGAAATAAGTAACAGCAAATTTATTCTGGACATGGCGGTTTTAGACGGGATGATGCTGGACAGGAGGGCTTATGTACAATCTGCAATATACTTATTACGAACTGATATGGCTGTTTCTTATTTACTCGTTGATCGGATGGTGTGCAGGCGTTGCGGTGGCGGCGGTAAAACGGAAGAAATTTATCAATACCGGCGTGCTGAATCTTCCGGTATGTCCGGTGTACGGTATTTCGGCGGTGGCATATACGGTATTTTTATCGGAGCTGAAGGAGTATCCTTTGTTCCTGTTTCTGGGAGGTATGGTCCTGAGCGCCGTGCTGACGGTAATAACGGGAATCGTCCTGCAGCAGATCTTCCACAGGGAATGGTGGGATTACAGTAAATACCGCATTGGTTTTCATGGATACATAACCGTACCTCTTTTGCTGTTTTTCGGAGCCGCAGCCATATTTGTGCTCTGGGTGGGCAATCCGCTTCTCTTACAGCTGATTCATCTGATGCCTTACAGCATGGGAAAGGTGAACCTGATAGTTATTATGAGCCTTTTGGGGCTGGATCTGCTCAGCGCCCTGGCCGTGGTGGGAAAATGGCGCAGCTACATAAAACGGATGTCCGGCATGACGGACAATATGCAGAAGGTATCGGAGACCTTTGGGAACGCCATCACTTCGGCGATCCAGAAACGATTAGAGCGTTCCTATCCCAATCTTTCAACAGAAAAGATCCTGCAGGAAAAGAGCAGGAAACAGCCGGCGGAAGAGAAAAAATTTGCGGAGGGCAGCGGGTTTTACAAGCTGGTATGGCTGTTCCTGATCGGTTCCTTTTTCGGGGATCTGGTGGAGACCGTATTCTGCCGCATTACTATGGGCTGGTGGATGAGCAGGAGCAGCGTTGTATACGGACCGTTTAGTATTGTCTGGGGATTTGCCTGCGCGCTTTTGACGGCGCTGATGTACCGCTACCGGAATAAAAGCGACCGGTATCTGTTCTTTTACGGTACGATAGTGGGAGGTACCTATGAGTACGTCTGCAGCGTCCTGGCAGAGATCGTATTTGGGGCGAAATTCTGGGATTACAGCAAGATTCCCTTCAACCTTGGAGGCAGGGTCAATCTTCTTTACTGCTTTTTCTGGGGAATCGTGGCGGTGCTTTGGCTGAAAGGGATTTATCCGCTGCTGTCTAAGTGGATCGAGAAGATTCCGAAAAAAATCGGCCCGGTGCTGACCTGGGTATTGATTGTGCTGATGACGGTCAATATGGCGATATCCGCACTTGCTTTGGATCGCTATTCAAAGCGCCAGAGAGGAGTAGAGGCGGGGAATTCCATCGAGCTGCTGCTGGATGAGCATTTTCCGGATGAAAGGATGATGCGGGTCTATCCGAAGGCGAAGCTTGTGGACAAGCAGCCGAAGGCAGAGAACGGGGATAATGCCAAAAGCAGAGACTGAGGATAACACATCGCGGAGGTGGAAAAGTAAGGAGGCAAAGATGAAGGAGAGGAATCTGAATGCGGATTTGATACGGTGTGCGGCGGTGTTTTCTGTCGTGTCCGTACATTTTCTTTTGCGTACCGGTTTTTATGGAGTACCGGTGGAGGGAGGACAAATGCTCATTATGTGCATGTACCGTTCCCTGTTTATGGTATGCGTGCCTCTGTTTATGATCCTGACGGGATACCTGATGTGGCAGAAGACTCTGAACCGCAGGTATTATAAAGGTATTGCAAAGACGCTGGAAATTTATGTGATGGCAAGTATTGTATGTCTTCTTTTTAAGAAGCTGATGCAGGGAGAGACGGTGACTCTGAAAAGCTCTGTACTGGGAATCCTTGATTTTTCCGCGGCAAATTATGCGTGGTATGTCGAAATGTATATTGGGCTTTTTCTGATCATCCCATTTTTAAATCTGATATATCATGGGTTAAAGACACAAAAGGAAAAGCAGGTTCTGCTTGTGACGATGATGGCGCTTACGATGCTGCCGAAGCTTGTAAATAATTTTGATCTGACGACGGAGGGGTGGTGGCTGGCTCCGGCAATGTCTAAGGAATATGACCAGCTGGTTCCCGGATTTTTCACGGCGATGTATCCGATCACATATTACTTTATCGGGGCATACCTGCGGGAATATGACTGGAGGATCGGCAGGAGGCTGAATCTGCTCCTTTTGTTTCTGGCGGTGGCGCTGTTCGGCGCATACAATTATTACCGCAGCTATGGCGTAAGCTTTATCTGGGGCAGCAATTGTACCTGGGGCGGTGAGAACCTGATCACGGCGGTGTTGCTGTTTACTTTGCTTTTACATCTGCACCCGGAGAAATGGCCGGTGGTGCTGCAAAAGATACTTGTGTACATTTCCGGAATTTCTTTTGGCGTCTACCTGCTTTCCTGGGTGTCCGACCAGATCGTTTACCAGGGTTATCTTAATCCGCTGATTGCGGAGGTGAATATGCGCTGGAAATATTATCCCGCTGCGGTGCCGGCTTCTTTTCTGATTGCTGTCTGCGGCGCATCCGTATTATATTTCCTGCGGAGTATCTGCGGAAAAATTTTCCGGTCCGTAAGGGATAATTTGACAAAACGTCATGAGTAGGGTATATTGGAAGTATCAAAAACAGTATGATGCATAAAAAAGCAACGTAAAGAGGTGAGGTGTATTCGCGGTATTAGTAAAAAGCTGCTGATGTCGGCGGTCGTTCTTTTGTGCGTATTATGCATGGCAGGAACGATACAGGCTTCCGCAGCGAGTACAAATGTGGTAACTTCGGCGAAAACGGTGACCGGAGGCAAATGGGTCGGGAAAAAATACCGGCTGGCCAGCGGGCGCTATGCAAAGAACACATGGCTGAAGATTGGCGGAAGTATTTACCGCTTCAATTCTAAGGGCAACCGGGTGACCGGATGGATCACGTATCAGAAAGCAAGATATTATGCTGCTTCCAACGGCAAGGTCTACGTTAAGAAATGGCTGAAGAAAAATGGAAAATATTATTATTTCCTCAGCGACGGTAAGATGGCTAAAAGCAGGATGATTGCTTCAGGAAAGACTTACTATTACGTAAATAAGTCGGGAGTCCGGGTAAAATCTGCATGGATTACTTACAAAGGAAAGAGGTACTACTTCAACAAAAACGGGGTGCGGCTGCAGAGTACATGGCTGAAATACAAGGGCAAATATTACTATCTCGGCGCTGACGGTGCCAAAGCAGTAAAGCAATGGGTCGGAAATTATTACGTGGATGCCAATGGAGCCCGCAAGACGAATTGTGTCGTAGACGGTTATTATTTAGGAGCAAATGGCAAAAAGACGGTGAAAAAATTTACCGGGAAATATATTTTTGTCGGGGATTCAAGAATCCTGGAAATGAAAAATGTGATTGCGCCTGCGGACACTTTATATATTGCGAAGGTGAATACCGGGTATTCATGGCTCAAAAGTGATGCCGGACCGATTCTGAAGAACTATTTGAATTTAAATCCGAATGTAAAGGTGGTACTGGCATTCGGGACAAATGATCTTGGCAACATTCAATCCTATATTACGTATTACCGCAGTCTGATAAAACAGTATCCGAAAACAAAATTTTATGTTTTGTCTGTGAATCCTGTGGATGAAAAAAAGGGAGCGCAGTATGGATACAGTGTGAAAAATTCTCAGATTGTTGCATTTGACAAAAAGATAAGTGCAGCTTTTGGCTCATCTGTTTATATCAATTCCTATAAGTACATTAAATCCCGGGGCGTTGATACGAGAGATGGGGTACATTATGAGGAACAGGTCTATACGGATCTGTATAATTTCATACTGGGTAAGATAGGATAAAAAATGCTGTGGGGTCGCCACAGCATTTTTCAGGCTTATTCACGAAATTCAAATAATTTTGCGATAGGTACGTCGAGAATATCGGAGATATCAAATAGTTTTTCAAGTGAAATGGAGGTCGGCATGTTAGGCGCTTCCAGATTGCTGATATGTGTTCTGCTTAAGTTTGCAGATTCTGCAAGCTGAAGCTGTGTCAATCCCCGCAGTTTGCGGTAATATGCTATAGTAAGGCCGAGCTGGCGATACTGATTTTCACGTTTGCTTGTCATTTCGTCTCCTCCTTTGCTATAGTTTAGTATTTGTGGAGGAAAAACAAAACAATGCACAAAAGTGCTTTTGCAAATTAAAAGATTGCAATTAAAAAATACAATTGATATAATGTTAGGGATCAAGCTGCAGCTGCATGATAAAAATATGCATCAGTATTTCGGGAACGGTTGGCTATTGAGGCGCAGCTTTTTGAAACGAATATAATCCAGCACCTCTCGTTGGAATTCTGCCGGGAGGAGATCGGCTTCCCTGAGCAGCTCTTTAGAGAACGGCCCCGTGCATGGGACTGTGTCTATGCCGCGGACCAGGTAGTCCACAGACACCTGATACAGTTCCGCCAGAGCGATGATGATTTCAAGAGGCGGAGTACGGCTGCCGTTTTCATAGTTGCAGTAGGTAGCCCGCTGGATTTTTAACAAATGGCTGACCCTGTCCTGAGTATATCCGGCATCTTTGCGCAGCCTGCGCAGAGTTCCGGCGACTGTTTTGATGGTTGTATCTGTCATGATAGACCTCCATGAATATTTTTTTGAGAAAGGAAAGAGATTGCATGTTGTATGAAAGGAAGGCATTATGGATTTATTGGATTTTGGTATGAAGAATGAGCAGAGCGATTCGCGTATTCGAAGAACATTGGCCCGGGCTGCAATTGCAGCTGAAAAGAAGAAAGCAGATCTGTATGAAGCGGCGCTGAACAAAAAAGACATCCCTCTTCCGGATGACCCTGAGGGCGATGCTGCTATGCTTCAAAAAATAAAGGAAGCGATTGCCGAACAGAACGCAGAATAAGCCTGATGAAATTTTGATAAAAGATATCTGGTTTCGCCTGTAATTTATGGAAGCGGAATCGGATATCTTTTTTTGCAGCTGCTATTGATTCCTTCCTTAATAAAGCAGCACTACTCTTTCCCGTACCATAGTGTAGCACGGTTCGGAAGCGGTCGGAAGAAGAAGCTAGGGTAAAATTTTTGTAGGAAAATTAAAAATAGAAAGCACCTGATTCCTG
>JAUNFZ010000065.1 GCA_030524785.1 Eubacteriales bacterium | reverse complement strand
CTGCTTGATAATGCAAACATGCTGATCTGTGAAGAAGAAATGCTGCATTTCAATATCCTGCATAACCGGGTGGACCGATGTTATGCCGCCGTATTGAACCTGCAGGATTATGTGACGCAGATGAGGGAAGCATACCAGGCGCAGATTGATATTGAGCAGAACGAGCTGATGAAGGTGTTTACGTTGATCACAACCCTGTTTCTTCCACTAACGCTTATGGTGGGATGGTATGGAATGAATTTTAAAGGGATGCCGGAGCTTTCTTCCGAGCTTGGCTATCCGCTGTTTATTCTTGCAAGCATCGTAATAATCGCAGGACTGATTCTCTATTTTAAAAAGAAAAAGTGGTTCTGAAAAACGGACACAGAAAGTTCACAAAAAATATTAGCACTCCCTCTTGACAAGTGATAATATAGGTGTTATAACACATATAGAACAAAGGAGGAGGAAAGAAAGAAGCCGGACAAAGGCTTTTGATTCTTCCTGATCATCCCCAGTTCCAATAAACAAATTGTGTAAATAGGAAAAGGAGCGATGACTTATGATGACACCTAGCATTTTTGGAGAAAACTTATTTGATGATTTCTTTGATGACTTTTTCGATTTCCCGTCATTTGACGATAAGGCAATGCAGAAGGCACAGAAAAAGCTGTATGGACGCCATGCGGCAAACATGATGAAAACCGATGTGCAGGAACACGACAACCACTATGAAGTGGATATTGACCTTCCCGGATTTAAGAAAGACGAGCTGACCCTGGAACTGAAAGACGGTTATCTGGTGATCAGCGCGGCGAAAGGCCTCGACAAAGACGAACAGGAAAAGAAGACCGGAAAATTCATTCGTAGGGAGCGCTATGCCGGCGGCATGAGCAGATCTTTCTATGTGGGTGAGGATCTGAAGCAGGAAGACGTACATGCAAAATATGAAAACGGTGTATTAAAGCTGAGTATTCCGAAGATCAAGGAGAAAAAGCCGGAGGTAGAGGCGAACCGGTACATTGCCATCGAGGGATAAAAGGCCCCTCTTTATTATAGATAAAGAAATCTAAGATACAGCCCGGAGCATTTGGCAGGAATGATTCTGTCAGGCTCCGGGCCTTTTGCGTAGCCACAGGATGATGAAACTTCATTTAAAATTAAATGGCGTATCCGACTTTTGTGGATCGTTCTCGTGGCTATGCTAGTCTATATGGTTACTGGTGCGGAATTGGATTGAACAACAACTTAGAACGTTTCCTGATCGCACAGCAGACCTATTACCGGACTGCCCTCTATTATTTCCTTTATGTTCTTTGAATCCTAATTCCATTAAATCCAAAGAATTTACACTAATGATGTAGTAACCCTCCTACTCGATTTATCCCGTGATAAAGGGGAGCTTTTGGGTGCTTAAAGAAATTTCCATGCACAGATGGGAACCGTGGGACTCTCCGTCCGTGTGGACGGTGAGAACGTCGTCGGCCTGAAGCACAGCTTTTTTACAGCGGAAAATATGTATGCCTTTGAACTTTGTGTGACGTCCCTTGAAGGCCGTGGGAAGAAGAAACAGAATTTTCAATTTTGGCATTTGCTCCACCAGACAGATGTCCAGATAATCGTCCTGGGCATTGGCCCGGGGACAGAACATAAAGCCTCCGCCTTCATATTTCAGATTCATTACTGCGGCAAAGAATACATGTTCAAAACGCTGCTGCTTTTCGCCGTCCATTTTGAGAGTGACAGAGCCTGGGCGGAGCAGAAGAAGCTGCTTTAGGGCAATGCCCAGATAGGTAAGCTTTCCCAGGCCGAAGCGGTTCAGAGCAGATTTAATTTTTGACTGCATAGCCTCGTGGCAGACAGCGGCGTCGAAGCCCATGCCGGTGCTGACGATAAAGCGTTTGGGGACGCCGTCTAAGAGGTTTGTTCCCACGCTGAGATACTGGATGCGGTTTGGATGAAGGATACAGGAAAGAGCTGCGTCTGGCTTGGCAGGCAGGGAGAGTCCCCGGGCAAGATCATTTCCGGAGCCCGTGGGGATATATCCAAACTGAATCGAATCGTAGTTGCACAGGCCGTTAATTACTTCGTTTGCTGTGCCGTCGCCGCCCACAGCCACAATAGTACAGGGAAGATATTCCGTAGACGCTTTTTTTGCAAGTTCGCAGGCGTGTCCCCGGTGCTCTGTAAAGAACACTTTGTATTCCACCTGATTTTCCTGCAGCTCTTTTGCCACACTGCCCCAGATTTTTAATCCCTTGCCGGAGCAGGATTTCGGATTAACGATAAAACAGTACATTTAAGCCTCCTGCCAGCGCCTTTTGGCGCTTTCATCCCTTTTATCCTTTGTCCGCCCGGTCTATAACCGGGCTGTTATTATCATACAGGAAGATGCGCAAAAAGTAAATTATAACGCATTGAATTTATGGGAAAATTATGCTACTATGGGAACAATGAGGCGGTATTTGCCCCGGAAAGAAAGCAAATGACGGAGGAGCGTTATGGAAAAAGAAACAATTTCCAGAAATTTTATTGAACAGATCATAGACAAAGATTTGGCGGAGGGCGCGTGCAGCACGGTGTGTACCAGATTTCCGCCGGAACCCAACGGTTATCTGCATATAGGACATGCAAAGTCGATCCTGCTGAATTATGGACTGGCCCAGCAGTATCACGGAAAGTTCAATCTGCGTTTTGACGATACAAATCCTACCAAGGAAAAGATGGAATTTGTGGAGTCCATCAAGGCGGATGTAGCCTGGCTTGGAGCCGACTGGGAGGACAGGCTGTTTTTTGCCTCTGACTATTTTGATCAGATGTATGAAGCCGCAGTGCTGCTGATAAAAAGGGGAAAGGCCTTTGTCTGCGACCTGTCGGCGGAGCAGATCAGAGAATACCGGGGAACGCTGACAGAGCCGGGAAAAAACAGTCCGTACCGCGACCGCAGCATTGAGGAAAACCTTCGGCTCTTTGAGGAAATGCGCCAGGGAAAATATGCGGATGGCGAAAAGGTACTGCGGGCAAAAATCGATATGGCGTCTCCGAATATTAATATGCGGGATCCTGTTATCTACCGTGTGGCGCATATGAGCCATCACAATACCGGCGATAAATGGTGCATTTATCCCATGTATGATTTTGCACATCCAATTGAGGACGCTATTGAGGGAGTTACCCATTCCATCTGTACCCTGGAATTTGAGGATCACCGTCCGCTGTACGATTGGGTAGTGCGGGAACTGGGCTATGAGAAACCGCCGAAACAGATAGAGTTTGCAAAGCTTTATCTTACGAACGTAGTTACAGGAAAACGATATATTAAAAAGCTGGTGGAGGAAGGCATTGTGGACGGCTGGGACGATCCCAGGCTTGTCTCGATTGCTGCGCTGAAGCGCCGGGGCTTTACACCGGATTCCATCAGGCGTTTTGTGGAGCTTTGCGGAATCTCAAAAAGCCAGAGCTCTGTCGATTACGCTATGCTGGAGTACTGCATCCGGGAAGATCTGAAATTAAAGCGGCCGCGCATGATGGCGGTGCTGGATCCGGTGAAGCTGGTGATTGACAATTATCCCGAGGATCAGGTGGAGTATCTGGAAGTAGTGAACAATCTGGAGAATCCCGAACTTGGAACGCGCAGGGTGCCCTTTGGCAGAGAGCTTTATATCGAGCGCGAGGACTTTATGGAAGTGCCTCCCAGAAAATATTTCCGTCTGTTTCCGGGCAATGAGGTGCGCCTGATGAACGCCTATTTTGTAAAGTGCGAAAGCTTTGTAAAAGACGAGTCGGGGAAGATCACAGAGATTCACTGTACGTATGATCCGGCTTCCAAGGGCGGCAACAGCCCGGACGGAAGAAAAGTAAAGGGCACAATCCACTGGGTAGCGGCCGCCTCGGCAGTGAAGGCGGAGGTGCGCCTGTACGAAAATATTATTGATGAGGAAAAGGGCGTATACAATGAGGATGGCAGTCTGAACCTGAATCCAAATTCCCTTACCGTGCTGAAAAACTGTATGGTGGAACCGGAGCTGGCACAGGCAAAGGCATACGACAGTTTTCAGTTTGTCCGCCAGGGATTTTTCTGTGTGGATTCCCACGATTCCAGGCCGGATGCGCTGGTATTCAACCGCATTGTATCGTTGAAAAGTTCCTTTAAGCTGCCGAAACCGGAAGAAAAATAGACAATGAATGAATTGACAATTCGGCTGGACGCCCATGCTTCCATGCCGCTCTATGAGCAGATTTATGAACATATAAAAAAGGAAATTCAGAACGGAGGGCTGCCTTGTCATGAAAGGCTGCCCTCTACGAGAAAGTTGTCCGTTTTTCTGGAGGTCAGCCGCAGTACGGTAACGCTGGCGTATGAACAGCTTTTATCGGAGGGATATATCGAAAACCAGCCGGGCCGCGGTTACTTTGTCAATGATCTGGAGGGATTGTATCAGATCAACGGAGGCGGCGGAGAAATTCAGAAAATCCCGGAAAAAAGGCCAAGACAGTTTCAATACGATTTCTCACCTTCGGGAGTGGACTTAAACAGTTTTCCCCATAATGCCTGGCGCAAAATCTCCAGGGAGCTTTTGATGGAAAACAACCAGGAATTTTTTCGCCTGGGGCCGCCGGAGGGAGAGGAGGAACTGAGGAGGACCATAGCAAATTACGTACACCAGGCCAGAGGTGTACAGTGCCGGCCGAATCAGGTGATTATCGGTGCGGGAAACGATTATCTTCTGATGCTTCTGGATGCGGTGCTTGGGGAAAAGAAAGTGTATGCCCTCGAAAATCCTACTTATAAAAAGGCGTACGATATTTTCAGAACCCTTGGAAATCAGGTGAAAACGGTGGAAATGGACGCCTATGGAATGAAAGTGGAAGACCTGGAGGAAAGTAAGGCTTCCATTGCCTATGTGATGCCCTCCCACCAGTATCCGCTGGGAATTGTCATGCCTGCGGGCCGCCGCCTGCAGCTTCTGAAGTGGGCGTCCAAAAGCGAAGAACGCTTCGTGATTGAAGACGACTACGACAGCGAATTTCGCTACAAGGGAAAACCGATTCCGGCCCTGCAGGGATTCGACACAGAGGGGAAGGTAATCTATCTCGGCACCTTTTCCAAATCCATTGCGCCGGCCATACGAATCAGCTTTCTTATATTGCCCGAACGTCTTCTTGAGAGATACCGGGAGCGGGGAAGGCGCTTTTCCTCTACGGTGTCCCGGATGGATCAGAAAATTCTGGCAAGGTTTATCCAGGATGGTTATTATGAACGCCATTTAAACCGGATGCGTTCAGTATATAAAGGAAGGCATGATGTGCTTCTGGAGAGTCTGAAACCCTATCACGATCTGGTGCGTATATCCGGGGAATATGCGGGGACGCATATACTTCTAAAGCTGCCGGAGGGCATGGAGGAGAAAAGGATAATTGAGAGAGCTGCCGAAAAAGGCGTTGGCGTATATGGCCTTTCGGCATATTATGTGCAGGGGCAGCCATCAGGAGCCACGCTGATTCTTGGATATGCAAATCTTGAGGAGAGCAGGATCCGGCAGGGTGTGGAGCTTCTGGCCGAAGTGCTATGTAAATCTTGAATGGCAGTAATGAAATCTTTTAAATTGACGAATGACAGCGAATCCTGTATAGTAATAAGTATGAGAGCAAAGAGGCTTCTGCAAGATGCGGAGGTCTCTTTTTTGATGTCATAGGAAACTGCGTTTCCATGATACAAAGGATGCGCACCTCGCGGGGAAGAAGTTAGCTGTAAACAAGATGTGCGACAAGCGAACACTTTGTTCCTTCGGAAAAGCCGCCTGCGGCGCGTCCGCATACAGGAATGGGAGAAAAGATATGAATGAATTGATTGAAAGAGCAGAAACGATTAACCAGCTTTTGGCACGCTACGGGGTGAAATTTGGAATATACAAAAACAATACCTTTCACGAGCAGCTGTTTCCTTTTGATGCGATTCCAAGAGTGATAACGAAAGCAGAATTTGAAGTGATGGAAAAGGGACTGGTTCAGCGGGTGGACGCGCTGAATCAGTTTTTAAAGGATATTTACGGGAAAAAGCAAATTGTAAAGGACGGCGTGATACCGGAAGAATTTGTTTTTTCTTCCAGCGGATATCTCCCCGAATGTGAGGGGATTTTGCCGCCGAAGGGGATTTACAGCCATATTTCCGGGATTGACCTGGTACAGGCGAAGGATAAAAGCTGGTATATACTGGAGGATAATCTGAGAATCCCATCAGGGGCTTCCTACCCGCTGATTGCCAGAGAACTCTGCCGCCGTGCGTCTCCGGCTACCTTCCGCAACAACGGAGTGATTGACAACCGCAATTATGCGGCGCTTCTTAAGGAAACCATGGAGCATGTAAACTGCGGGGGAATCTGCGTGATTATGACGCCCGGAAGATATAACGCGGCATATTTTGAACATTCCTATCTGGCGGAGCGCACAAACAGCGTACTTGCCACCTGCAGCGATCTGTTTGTGGAAAATAACTGTCTTTATTATAAGGGATATGGTCAGAAGAAGCAGAAGGTGGGGGCTCTCTATCGGAGAATCTCCGATGAATACCTGGATCCCTGCACGTTTCTGCCGGAATCTCTGATCGGGATTCCAAACCTGATGTCTGCTTACAGGGCCGGCAATGTGTCGGTCATCAATGCGCCTGGAAATGGAGTGGCGGACGATAAGGGCATTTACTATTTTGTGCCGAAAATGATTGAATATTATCTGAAAGAGGAACCGATTTTAAAGAACGCGCCCACATACCTGCCTTTCTATGAGAAGGACCGCAGCTATGTGCTGGAAAATCTGGAGAAACTTGTCATCAAGGACGTCTCGGAGGCAGGCGGATACGGCGTTGTGTTCGGACGCGATTTGGATAAAGAGCAGCTTGAGAGAATGAGGGGGCTTCTTATCACTCAGTCCAGACGTTTTATTGCCCAGGAAGTAATTGATTTCCTTGATCTGGAAATTGTGGAGGGATATGAACGGGTGGAGAGAAAGGCGGATCTTCGCGCCTTTGTCCTGACCGGTGAGAAGACGCGGGTCTGGGCCAGCGGTTTGACCCGGTTTTCACGGAATCCGGATTCTTTTGTAGTTAATTCATCTCAGGGAGGAGGATTTAAAGATACATGGGTACTATCTCATTAGAAAAAATGAATCATCTGTTCTGGCTGGGGCGGTATGCGGAACGCGTTTACACAACGCTTCGGATGTTCGATTGGTATTATGACGTTATGATCGACAAAAATCCCATGGAATACCAGGAGTACTGTCGGCGGCTGGCAATACCTGATATTTATACGGATGTGGAAAATTTTACGCAGTCTTATTTGTTTGACGGAAACAATGCGGACTCGATGTATGCGAATTTGATGCGGGCCTTTGATAATGCGGTGGTAATCCGGGAGGAAGTCAGCAGCGAGGTATTAAGCTATATCCAGATGTCTCTGGACGCGCTGAAACTCTCCGCGGGATGTGCCGCGCCGGTGCTGGAACTTCAGAAGGTGACAGACTATCTTTTGGCATTTTGGGGTTGCGCCGACGATTATGTGGAGAATGAGGAATCACGAAACGTTTTAAAATGCGGGAAATATCTGGAACGGCTGGATCTTTATTTCAGATTTGATTATCCGACGGCTATGCTGGAAAAAGAATACAGCAAGCTGAAAAACCGCATGTGCCGGGTCAAGCTGGTATGTTACGACGAAAAGCTGGAGGAGTTTATACAGATTGTCAGAAACCCGGAGGCGCGGAAGAAAAAATACACGGAAGCGCTGGAACTGCTGGGAGAGGCGGTTGAGGTATAAAAATGAAGAACCTCAGATTTTATTACCGGATGAGGCTTACGTTTGATCAGCCGGTGAAGGAGCACGATTTCGCGCTGCGCTTCGTACCATACTCAGACAGCGTACAGAGAATAGATATTGCCGGAAAAACGGTGGAGCCCGCAGATTGGCTGCAGGAGGAGAGGGACGCTTTTGGAAACCACCTTTACATTGGCCGCTGCAGCCGTCCTCACGATTATTTTATGTATGAAGTGAAGGGAACAGCAAAGGTGGACGCAGGCTGCCGTGTCAAGGAACCCTGCAGGGAGTGTTACGCCTATCCCTCAAAACTGACGGCCGGGGAGCCGGAGGTGAAGCGTTTCCTGGAGAATGTCTGCCTTCCGGACGGCGGCGCCTTTGAAAAGGCGTGTATTTTGATGCAGCGCCTTTACGATGTATTTGCCTATGAGCCGGGGGCGACGGATATTTATACAACGGCGGGAGAAGCCCTTCGGGGAGGAAGGGGTGTGTGCCAGGATTACGCACACATTTTTATTGCCCTGTGCAGGCAGTGCCGTATTCCGGCCCGGTATGTGGCGGGACTTCAGATTGGAGAGGGAGCTACCCATGCCTGGGCGGAGATCTATGAGGATGGCATGTGGAAGGGGTTCGATCCAACCCACAACAGGTTTGTGGATGATGTTTATATCAAGCTGTCCCATGGCAGAGATTATACGGACTGTATCCTGGATCGGGGAATTTTTTACGGACAGGCCAATCAGGAGCAGGAAATTTATGTAAATGTGGAGGAGATAGTATGATTACGACGGTTTCATCGGCGGAGCTGCCGGTGGGGGAGCATCTGCTGATACAGAAAAACCGGCTGGAGCCGGAGGAGCTTCATGGTGGGGAAAAGCGTATCTGCATTGTTACGGGAACCCACGGCGATGAATTGGAGGGCCAGTTTGTATGCTATGAGCTAATCCGCAGAATAAACCGGGAAAAAGAGCACCTTAAGGGGATTGTGGATATTTACCCTGCGCTGAATCCTCTGGGAATCGAATCGATCACCAGAAGTATTCCTATTTTTGATCTGGATATGAATCGTATTTTCCCCGGAAACCGGGAGGGAAGCATTGCAGAAAACTGTGCCTGGGATATTGTGGAGGATATCAAAGGAGCCGACGCCTGTGTGGACATCCATTCCAGCAATATTTTTCTGATGGAGATACCCCAGGTGCGTATCAATGAAAATACAGCGGAAACGCTGGTGCCCCTGGCGAAGCACCTGAATGTGGATTTTGTATGGGTACATGCCTCTGCCACTGTGCTGGAGTCTACGCTGGCCCACAGCCTGAACTCGGCGGGCGTTCCGACGCTGGTGGTGGAAATGGGAGTAGGGATGCGCATCACAAAGAAATACTGTGATCAGCTTACGGAAGGCATCTTAAATCTGATGAAGGAACTCGGTATATGGGAGGGAGAGACAGGCCCTGTGATTGAACCGGTGATTTCCACCGACCATCATGTGGGCTTTATCAACGCGGGCGCTTCCGGCATTTTTGTGCCGCTGATTGAACACGGCGATTACGTTCGGAAGGGACAGCATATGGGCGATATTGTGAATCCTCTGACGGGCGATGTGGAGGAAAAAATCTGCGCCTGCATTGAGGGAATGGTGTTTACCCGCAGAGAGTATCCCATTGTATACAGCGGTTCTCTCCTGGCCAGGATTTTAGGGGGTGTAATATCGTGAAGGTAAAGGAAATCTATTCGATCAAAGGTCCCTATCGGGAGCCCATGTCGGTGAAAGGCTATTACTTCGGAAAAGGAAAGAAAGCGGCGTGCATTGTAGGATCCATGCGCGGCAATGAGGTGCAGCAGCTTTATGTGTGTTCTCAGCTGGTGAGAGCTCTGGAAGCACTGGAAAAAAGAGGAGCTCTGGTGGCCGACAACGAGATCGCTGTGATACCGGTGGTGAATACTTATTCTATGAATATTGAAAAGCGCTTCTGGGCGTTGGACAATACAGACATTAACCGGATGTTTCCCGGATACAGCGGCGGCGAGACGACACAGCGGATTGCGGACGGCGTTTTTGAAAAGGTAAAAGATTACAGCTATGGGATTCAGTTTGCCAGCTTTTATCATCCGGGGGATTTCGTGCCTCATGTCAGAATGATGGATACGGGACATACCAATGAGAGCCTTGCAAATCTGTTCGGACTGCCGTTTGTGGTGATTCGGAAACCGCGCCCCATAGATACGACTACGCTCAATTATAACTGGCAGATCTGGGAGAGCAATGCGTTTTCCGTATATACCAAGGAGACGGACTGTATAGATGAAGATTCGGCAAAACAGGCGGTGGCCGCTGTGCTTCGTTTCCTGACGCGCATGGGCATTATCCGGTATCACAGCCACAGCGGATATATTGCTTCCACTATCCATGAGGAGGAATTGAGGGTGATACGGACAGACGCGGGAGGGATTTACCGGCGTTATGCAGCACCTGGAAAAGAGGTGGAATGTGGGGAAGTGATGGCGGAGATACTGCATCCCTACGAGGGGTATGTGATGTCCCAGGTGGTGGCACCCGTGGATGGAATTGTGTTTTTTGCACATAAAAAGCCGCTGGTGACAGAGCACGAGATTGTTTACCGGCTCATCAGGCGGCTGCATACATAAGAATTATTCCGTTACGTGGTCGTATCCCTGGCGCAGTATGGTTTCCACATGGGAATCTGCCAGAGAATAATAGATTGTTTTTCCGTCCCTGCGGAATTTCACAAGATGTTTTTCCTTGAGAATCCGAAGTTGGTGTGAGATAGCGCTCTGGGTCATTCCAAGGACGTCGGCAATATCGCAGACGCAGAGCTCGCCGTAGGAGAGGGTGTAAAGGATTCGGATGCGCGTCGCGTCTCCGAAGACTTTAAACAGATCTGCAATATGGTAGAGTACGTCTTCATTCGGAAGAACCGGAAGCTTTGAGTGGTCATGTACATGATGCTCGCTGCAGAGTTCAATTTTTTCTGTTTCTTTTTTCATGATACCTCCATGGGATGTCTGCCGGGCATTTGCCCGGGCGTCCGGATATGCTATACGAAAACAACCTGCACCAGAAACATATAAAGCAGAGTTCCGCCGCCGATACTGAGCAGAGTATTTCGTTTCCAGACATGGACGGCGATAATGGCAATAGATGCGATCAGCTCGGGGAGACCGAAGGGACTCTGCAGCACAGATACGTTCTTTAAACAGTATACCACAAGCATACCGATAATAGCAAATGGAAGTACCTTTCCCAGATATAAAATATAGGGAGGGGTCTTTTTGTTTCCGGGGAACAGAAGGAACGGCAGCGCTCTCACAAGATAAGTGATGGCGGCCATAATCAATATCATGATGATTGCCTGTGTATCAGGGATTTTCATTGCGGTTCACCTTCTTTTTCAAATGTTTTTCGGAAAATGGTCAAAAGCAGGGCGATGGATACCATTGCGGGGATAATAAAGCGATCCGGCCCGAAAAGTATCAGGCAGACAGCCGAGCATGCCACGCCGATGACGGCGGGACGGTGATCCTTTGTGCTCAGCCACTGGTTGGTGAAAATAACGAGGAACAGGGCGGTCATGACGAAATCGATGCCCTTTGTGTTGAAATCCACCATAGAGCCCAGCAGCGCGCCGAGGGTACAGCCGCAGATCCAATAGCTGTGGTCCAGCATGGAGATGAACAGATAAAACAGATTCGGATCCACATCCTTTGGAGGCTCACAGGAGCAGATGAGAGAATATGTTTCGTCGGTCAGTTCATGTATCAGCAGCGGCTTGATTTTGCCGGCATTTTTATATTTGACGATCAGGGAAAGACCATAAAAAAGATGGCGTATCTGTATAATCAGCGTCATGATAGCGGTATAGAGGTATCCTGCCCCGCCGGCCAGCAGCTCGATGGCTGCGTACTGCATAGAGCCGGCATAGATGATAATGCTCATAAAAAATGCCCACACAAAGGAATAGCCCTTGCTTTCAAGAAGAATACCGAATCCAAGTCCAAGAAAAAGATATCCGGCCATAACGGGAAGCGTGTGGGGGAACGCGGCTTTCAGCGCCTTTGTTTTCATAATTACATCTCCTGATTCTTTCAATCTTTCGTACAGTTTTAAAGTATATCATACGAAAAAATGATTTTCAAGCAAATTGCCTTCGCGAAAAAGGCGCTTAGCCATCTTCGCGAAAAGGGCTGGCAAAAGATAAGGGAAGATGATAGAATGAGACATATGGGTTGCTAAAAAGACAGTTAGGAGAAAATCCATGAAATATTATGATGCGCTGACAAAGTTTATCTTTGTGGAGGATGAGCCGCTTCCCTCGGACTATATTTTTATACCAGGCAGCGGGTACGGAGAATTGGCCCAAAAGGCGGCAGAGCTCTACCGGGCGGGTATGGCCATGCATATCGTTGTGTCCGGGCGGTACAGTATTCTGGGAGATTCCTTTGCAGGGCCGGTATCTCCGAAAGAGTATGTTGGATGGACGTTTGAAACAGAATGTGATTTTCTGACCCGGGTTTTGACGGATAGAGGAGTTCCCGCAAGCGCTGTTCTTCAGGAACGCCGGGCCCGCTATACATATGAAAACGCTATTTATACAGCCGGGATTCTGAAAAACGAGACGGTGAAAAGGGCAATCCTTGTCTGCCAGGCGTTTCATGCCAGGCGCAGTCTCCTGTATTATCAGATCCTTTTTCCGAATACGGAATTTCTTGTATGCCCGGTAAATACCAGGGGAATTACCAGGGATAACTGGCATTTGGACGCTGAAAAAATTGATGTGGTGCTGGGTGAGGTGGAGCGCTGCGGCAGCCAGTTCCATGAAATCATGAAAGAGCATAGTATGAAAAATGAAAGGAAGTTACCAGAATGATAAAGGCTTGTATTTTTGACTGCGACGGTACACTGCTGGATACGCTGACGTCGATTTCCTATTGTGCGAACAGGGCACTGGCGGATTTTGGATTTCCTGTTTTTGACAGCCGTGCCTATAAATATTTTGTGGGCGACGGAGCCGCAAATCTGGTGCGGCGGTGCCTGAAAGCGGCGGGAGATACGAAGTGCAGCCATTTTGACGAGGTGCTGAAAAGATATAAAGAGTATTTTGCGGTGGACTGTATGTATGAAGTCCGCCCCTATGAGGGGATCAATGAGCTGACAGAGCAGCTGAAAAAGCAGGGCATTGCGTTTGCCGTGCTGTCAAATAAACCCCATGAGCAGACGGTGAAAGTCATCAGCGATACCTTTCCGGAGAATACCTTTGCGGCAGTCCAGGGACAGATGGAGGGAATCCCCATAAAACCGGCGCCGGACGGAGCTTTATTTCTGGCAAAGAAAATGGGCGCGCTGCCGGAGGAATGTCTCTATATCGGTGACACGGATACGGATATGAAAACTGGAAATGCCGCCGGGATGCATACCGTCGGCGTTCTTTGGGGATTTCGTGAAAGAAAAGAGCTGGAAGAAAACCGGGCAGAATTTATTGCAGGCTGCCCGGAGGAAATTTTGCAAATCATATCTGAAAATTTCCGGTGATTGCCAGTTTGATAAAACCAAGCAGAATCAAATGTGCCGGATAAAACCAGTAAAAGAAATATTTCATCTGACGGCCGCGCTGCCCGTTGTAAAACCATATGGGGACAAAGGCCAACGGCGCCCAGGTCTCCCAGGAGATGGTTACGGCGCCGAGAACTGCCTGGATGCGGCGGTCGGACCGCAGAAAATAGAGCACTTCTATGAGCAGTACCCCCTTGAATCCATAGTCTGTGTACATATATTTTGCAAGGAGCAGGCCTCCCGCAGCCACAAGGGCCTCAAGGAGAACATATCCCCAATATTGAAAGGCGTTTTGGGCTGTTTTCTGTTCAAAAAAGGAAATGCCCATCATGACCAGCAGACCGATCAAAAGCGTAAAGTAGACATTCTGATGGTGATTGCTGAACAGGCGGTTGGCCAGGGCAAAATCGAAGGGTAGTTCGGAGATCAGAGCAAACAGAAACAGCCGTCCGGCATATCGGGCGGCGCTTCTTGTGTGTAAAAAGCCTTCTACCAACAGAAAACAGAAGATGGGGAAGGCCAGTCTGCCGATGCCCCGCATCAGTGGATACAGGGTATTCAGGAACTGCTGCAGTGCAAAAGCATCAGGCGGCAATGCGCTGCGAAGGGGCCTGATCACGGCGGCCCCTGTGTGGTCGATCAGCATACTTATAATGGCAATTATTTTTAAAGTACTTCCGCTTATGGAAGGCAGTTTTGAAGAATTCATGGGTTACTTTGCCTCAGTTGTTTCTGTTTCTGATTCGTTGGCAGCGTCTGCATCCTGCTTAGATTCGTTGTCAGCTTCTGCGTTTTCTTCAGATTCACCGGTAATATCCGTTTCGACTTCGGACTCATCCGTGAGATCAAAAACTTCGGCGTCCTCGGTGGAAAATTCTGTCTCTGTCTCTGTCTCAGCGTCTTCCTCTGTCAGATCCTCGTAGGATTCGTCGTCCAGAAGCTCTGTGTCGGAATAATATTCTTCCTCCGAAATATCAATAAAACTGCAGTTTTCCGCCAGAAAATCGAGAACCTTCTGATAGAGAAGCTGATACTTATATTCCTCCTCGTCAATGTCATCTTTGAGTTCGTCTACGCTGGAGTAATCGGAGCTTAGAAGCTCCTGGGCAAGGGCCTCGTTGTATTCTTCGTCTGTGACAGAGAGTTTTTCTTTGGAAGCCAGGGTGTAGACAACCATCCGCTCATTGACATAAGAAGTAATGGCGGCTTCCTCATCATAGTCGTCGCCGTAAAGCTCTGAGACGTCGTCGATGCCGAAAATTTCTGCAAAGGCTGCGTTTTCTTCTTCCACGATCTCTTTGCAGGATTCGTACAGATCATCGGGATAACCGTTATATTCAGAGTCCTCAATGAGCTGGTAAAGCGCATTTTCGGAAGCCATATTCAGGGAATCGGTGTCGTAGGTTTCCTGAAGATCCTTTTTCAGCGCCGCTTCATACTCGGCGGTGGTAGAGTAATCGGATATGCTGGCAACGTATGCGTCGTTATACTCGGGCAGAACCGTCTCAGAGATACCTTTTAAAGTGACTTCAAATTCAGCGTCCTTTCCGTCAAGAATACCGTCGTAGGAATCGGGGAAGGTGACAGAAATTGTTTTGGTATCGCCTGTGCGCATGCCCACAATCTGCTCCTCAAAGCCGTCGATAAAGGTATCGCTGCCAAGCTCAAGCTCATAGTCCTCGGCGCTTCCGCCGTCAAATTCTTCTCCGTCTACAGTGCCAATAAAATCGAGAGTGACGATATCGCCCTCCTGAGCGGCACGGTCGGTAACTTCAGCGTAGTCCGCAGAATAGCTCAGCTCATTTTCAATTTCTGTCTGCACATCCTCGTCTGTGACAGTCATAACAACACGTTCCACTGTCAAATTTTTGTAATCTCCAAGGGTGACGTATTTTGAATAGTCTTTCACACTGCTTTTCTGGCTGCATCCGGCCAGAAGTCCGGCAGCGCCGGCAGTCAGTAAGAGTAACGCAGTCTTCTTTTTCATGGATTTATCCTTTCTGTTTCAAAATAATAATACAAAGTATAGCACGAAAATGTGAAACTTGTGTGTAGAAATTTTGATAAATTTTGATAAAGCTAACTTGAAAAAGTAAATTCCAGTGCAGAGGTAAATTCCACCACACTTTG
>JAUNFZ010000064.1 GCA_030524785.1 Eubacteriales bacterium | reverse complement strand
AGAGGAGCCTGGCGTATGCGGCGTGGAGTAGGGCGAAGCCCGCGACCGAGGAAGCGGAAGCTTCCGAGGTGGGCAGGGCACAGAGGAGCCTAGCGTATGCGGCGTGGAGCAGGGCGAAGCCCGCGACCGAGGAAGCAAAAGCTTCCGAGGTGGGCAGGGCACAGAGGAGCCTGGCGTATGCGGCGTGGAGTAGGGCGAAGCCCGCGACCGAGGAAGCAAAAGCTTCCGAGGTGGGCAGGGCGTTCGGGCACCTGTCAATGACCGGCGGAATGTTCCGCAAAATATGGAAGGAGACATTATGAAAGAAAGATTGCAGGCTATCAGAGAAGAAGCAATGAAGCAGATTCAGCAGTCAGATGCGCTGGATAAACTGAATGACGTGCGCGTGGCGTTTCTGGGAAAGAAGGGCGAACTGACGGCTGTATTGAAAGGAATGAAGGAGGTTGCTCCGGAAGAACGTCCCATGGTAGGGCAGATGGTCAACGAGACGCGAACCGCGATTGAACAGCTTTTGGAGGAAACGAAAAAGAAGCTGGAATCAGCGGCCAGAGAGGCGCAGCTTAAGAAGGAAGTAATTGATGTTACGCTTCCCGCGAAAAAGAATAACGTAGGGCACCGTCATCCCAATACAATTGCGTTGGAGGAAGTGGAGCGCATTTTTATCGGTATGGGATATGAGGTGATCGAAGGGCCGGAAGTAGAGTACGACCTTTACAATTTTGAAAAGCTGAATATTCCTGCAAACCATCCGGCAAAGGACGAACAGGATACATTCTATATCAATAAAGATATTGTGCTCCGCACGCAGACCTCTCCGGTACAGGCGCGTACGATGGAGAAGGGCAAGCTGCCGATCCGCATGATTTCACCGGGACGCGTATTTCGTTCTGACGAGGTAGATGCGACTCATTCTCCCTCCTTCCATCAGATTGAGGGACTGGTAATCGACAAAAATATTACATTTGCAGATCTTAAGGGAACCCTGGAGGAGTTTGCAAAAGAGCTTTTCGGACCGGAGACGAAAACGAAATTCAGGCCCCATCATTTTCCGTTCACAGAGCCCAGCGCCGAAGTGGATGTGAGCTGCTTTAAATGCGGCGGAAAAGGATGCCGCTTCTGCAAAGGATCCGGCTGGATTGAGATTCTTGGATGCGGTATGGTACATCCCCATGTGCTGGAAATGTGCGGCATTGATCCCAACGAATACACGGGATTTGCCTTCGGAGTGGGACTGGAGCGAATTGCGCTTTTGAAATACGAGATCGATGATATGCGCCTTTTGTATGAAAACGATATCAGATTCTTAAAACAGTTCTAGCACGGGAAAGGAGAACGAAAATGAATACTTCATTATCATGGATTAAAGCGTATGTGCCGGAGCTCTCCTGCACAGCGCAGGAATATACGGACGCTATGACGCTGTCCGGCACAAAAGTGGAGGGATTTGAAAAGCTGGACAGAGATCTGGATAAAATTGTAATTGGACAGATACTTTCTATTGAGCGTCATCCGGATGCGGACAAGCTGATTGTCTGCCAGGTGGATATTGGCGGCGAAACGGTGCAGATCGTTACGGGAGCTCCCAATGTAAAAGAGGGGGATAAAGTGCCGGTGGTTCTTGACGGCGGCCGGGTAGCGGGAAACCATGACGGAAAGATGACGGAAGGCGGTATTGCAATCAAGAAGGGCAAACTGCGCGGAGTGGAATCCTGCGGTATGATGTGTTCCATAGAGGAACTGGGTTCAACAAAGGAGATGTATCCTGAAGCGCCGGAATATGGCATCTATATTTTCCCGGAGGATGCGAAAGTGGGCGAAAGCGCGGTAAAAGCGCTGGGACTGGATGATGTGATCTTTGAGTATGAGATTACCTCCAACCGCGTGGACTGCTACAGTGTACTTGGCATTGCAAGAGAGGCTGCGGCAACGTTTGGAAAGCCTTTTGTACCGCCGGTGGTAAAAAAGACGGGAAACAGCGAAAACGTCAACGATTATGTGAAGGTGACGGTACAGGATCCGGACCTCTGCCCACGGTACTGTGCGAGAGTGGTAAAGAATATTAAGATTGCCCCCTCGCCGAAATGGCTGCAGAGGCGTCTTGCGGTGAACGGCATCCGGCCTATCAACAATGTGGTAGATATCACGAACTATGTGATGGAGGAGTACGGCCAGCCGATGCACGCTTATGATTACGACATGCTGGCGGGACATGAGATTATTGTGCGCCGGGCGGCAAAGGATGAAACGTTTGTAACTTTGGACGGCCAGGAGCGCAGAATGGACGACAGCGTTCTGATGATCTGCGACGGTGAGAAGGCTGTCGGCATTGCGGGCATCATGGGCGGCGAAAATTCCATGATTACAGATGATGTGAAAACAATGATGTTTGAAGCGGCATGCTTTGACGGTACAAATATCCGTCTGTCTGCAAAGAAGATCGGCCTGCGCACGGACGCATCCGGAAAATTCGAGAAAGGCCTGGATCCGAACAATGCCCAGGCGGCGATTGACCGCGCCTGCCAGTTGATAGAGGAACTGGGTGCAGGTGAGGTGGTAGGCGGAATGGTAGACGTCTACAGCAGGAAGAAAGAGCCGGTGAGAATTGTTTTTGAGCCGGAAAAAATAAATGATCTTCTCGGAACAGATATTTCCAGAGAAGATATGCTGGAATATTTTCAGCGGGTAGAGCTGGAATATGATGAGGCGGCAAATGAGATCATTGCGCCTACGTTCCGCCATGACCTGTTCCGTACGGCGGACTTGGCGGAGGAAGTAGCGAGATTCTATGGCTATGACAATATCCCCACCACGCTGCCGAAGGGCGAGGCGACAACAGGAAAGCTGCCCTTTTACCTGCGGGTGGAACAGACGGCGAGAGATATTGCGGAGTATTGTGGATTTTCACAGGGATACTGTTATTCATTTGAGAGCCCGAAGGTATTTGATAAGCTGCTGATTCCTGCGGAGGATGAACTGCGCCGGGCGGTGACGATCTCCAATCCGCTGGGAGAGGATTTCAGTATTATGCGTACTATTTCTCTGAACGGAATGTTGACGTCGCTGGCATTTAATTATAATCACCGTAATAAAAATGTGCGCCTGTATGAGCTGGGAAACGTATATCTTCCGAAACAGCTTCCGCTGTCGGAGCTTCCCGAGGAGCGGATGAAGCTGACGCTTGGCATGTACGGCGACGGCGATTTCTATGTTATGAAAGGCGTTGTGGAGGAATTTTTTGAGAAAGCGGGACTGCACGACACGGTGACTTATGATCCGAAAGCGGGAAGGCCATATCTTCATCCGGGACGTCAGGCAAACATCATGTACGGCGGCAAGCTTCTCGGCTATCTCGGGGAACTGCATCCGCAGGTTGCAGACAATTATGATATCGGT
This sequence comes from Eubacteriales bacterium, assembly GCA_030524785.1. Classification (GTDB taxonomy): domain Bacteria; phylum Bacillota; class Clostridia; order Lachnospirales; family Lachnospiraceae; genus Marvinbryantia. The sequence continues at coordinate 12,280 of JAUNFZ010000064.1, read as the reverse complement.
GAGCGCGTGTATATCGCCGTTCTTGATATGCCTTCTGTTGTGGAATACGCTACCTTTGACCGCAAATTTGAGGGAATTGCAAGATTTCCGGCAGTGACAAGGGATTTGAGCATGGTAGTGCCGAAAGAAATCCTTGCCGGGGATATCGAGGCGATGATTGCCCAGCGGGGCGGAAAATACCTGGAGAGCTGTGGCCTGTTTGACCTCTATGAAGGAAAGCAGATCGGAGAAGGCTATAAGTCTATGGCATATTCTATTGTATTCAGGGCGAAAGACAGGACGCTGGAGGAAGCGGATGTGGCAGCGGCTATGAAAAAGATACTTCACGGCCTGCAGTCCATGGGCATTTCACTGCGTCAGTAGAACAAAAACCGGCGTGCCAGGTGCGCGTCGGTTTTCATACGGGGAGAAAACAGGTGAAATTATACATTATACGCCATGGAGAGACGTCGTGGAACAAAATGCGGCGTATGCAGGGCAGAAGCGATATTGAATTGAATGAAAACGGACGTGCCCTGGCTGAGAAAACAGCATGGGGGATGAGGAATATTCCCTTTGACCTTGCCTTTACCAGCCCTCTTGGACGGGCAAAGGAAACAGCGCGGCTGGTACTTGGGCAGCGCGGTATTCCTGTTCTTGAGGATGAGAGGATTATTGAGATAGGGTTTGGAGAACTGGAGGGAACCCGCTGGACAGAAGAAGACGGTGCGGCGGGAAACGAGAGAATCTACAATTTCTTCCATCACCCCGAGCGGTATGTGCCGGTACAAAACGGTGAGACAATAGAGCAGCTTTTGGCCAGGACAGCAGATTTTATGCGGGACATCTGCAGCCGCAGGGAACTGGAGAATAAAACGATTCTGGTTTCCACTCACGGGGCTGCTGCCAGGGGACTTTTGAACAGCCTGCGAACGTATGAGATGAGCGATTTCTGGCATGGAGGCGTGGCTCCGAACTGCGGTGTGGCAGTGGTGGAATGTACGAATGGTATTCCCAGGCTTGTGCAGGAAAATATAACCTATTATCAGGAGAAGATATGAAAACTTCAGACTTTTATTTTGATCTGCCCAAGGAGCTGATTGCGCAGGATCCTCTTGAGGACCGGTCTGCCTCAAGGCTTCTGGTGCTCGATAAGGCTACGGGGCAGACAGAGCATCATGTATTTAAAGAGATTGTCAACTATCTGAACCCAGGCGACTGCCTGGTGATAAACGACACGAAAGTGATTCCGGCGCGCCTGTTCGGCAGCAAAGTGGGAACGGACGCGAAGATCGAGATCCTGCTTTTGAAACGGCGTGAGGGGGATGTCTGGGAAACGCTGGTAAAGCCGGGGAAGAAGGCAAAGCCCGGCACAAGGATTTCTTTTGGAGACGGGCTTCTGATGGGCGAGGTATTGGAAGTGGCCGAGGAGGGAAACCGCTTGATCCGATTTACCTACGAGGGAATTTTTGAGGAAATATTGGACCGGCTGGGACAGATGCCGCTGCCCCCTTATATTACGCACCAGTTAAAGGACAAGAACCGGTATCAGACCGTTTATGCGAAACACGATGGTTCCGCTGCGGCGCCTACGGCGGGACTGCACTTTACGCCGGAGCTTCTCGACAAAATAAAAGAAAAAGGCGTAAATATTGCCCACGTGACCCTTCACGTGGGACTGGGAACCTTCCGTCCGGTAAAGGTGGAGGATGTGACAGAGCATCACATGCATTCAGAATTTTACGGGGTGGAGGAGGATCAGGCGGAGCTGATTAACCGTACAAAGGCGTCGGGAAAGCGCATTATCTGCGTCGGCACGACAAGCTGCCGAACCGTCGAATCTGCCTCCGATGAAAACGGCGTGCTCCACGCCGGAAGCGGCTGGACGGATATCTTCATCTATCCGGGATATCGTTTTAAAGTCCTCGACGCGCTGATCACAAACTTTCATTTGCCGGAATCCACACTGCTGATGCTGGTATCGGCGCTTGCCGGAAAAGAAAATATCGAAAAGGCATACGCTGAAGCGGTGAGAGAGCGGTATAGGTTTTTCAGCTTTGGGGATGCGATGCTTATCGTTTAACACCGTTTTCTAACATTTGTTGGGTTTATAACACGAAAAAAGGACGCGGTGTGCGACAGATTGCATTTTGCCATTGTTGTTTTTTTGATGATCATGCTATACACTGTTTTTTATATAATATAAAAGTTTCATATAAAAAATTTGTATTTTTAAATCAAATAATTGATATATTATAAAAATAAGTGTATGACATAAAAAGGAGGTGGAAAAATGCATACAAACGTAAGAGAATATATAAATCTTTGCCGGGTGAAAAAGGGAAATATAACAGAGGCAGAGCTGGCGAGGAGAACAGGACAGACACCGCAGAATATGAATAACAAATATAAACGAAATACATTCAAAATTTCGGAGTTGGAAAGAATTGCAAATGCCTTTGATGCTGATCTTAAAATTTCGTTTATTGACAGGGAAACAGGGATGCCGATTATATAAAAAATATGTATTTTATAAAAATAAAAAGTATAAAAAGCAGTTGGCGGGATATAAAAAAGTGTATTATACAATTGTCAAGAGGAAAACCGAAAGGGAGAAAGGAGAGCAAATGGAAGATATGGAAAAGGTAACAGTAAACCGCCTGATTGAATGGTTAAAGGAACACGGGCATACAAGTGATGAGATTGTAGAGTGTATCGAATACATCACAGGTGACAAGAAAAAAGAAGCCTAGCAAATCGGCTTCAGAGCACACAGAAGGGGCGGAACGAAAAACCGCCCCAACTGTAAAAACAGTATAGCAGATTATAAAATATTTGACAATAAAAACAAAGAGGAAATTAATGAAATTAAAATGAAAATCTATTTTGAAAAACAAATGGGAATAACAACGTATTGCCAGAAGTAGGAATAGAAAACCCCGGAGCTGGAACCTCCGGGGTTTTCGTTGCCGCTTGCATTGAAGGACAACTCTTATCTTTTAGCCTACTGGCATTATAGCATATGCGGGTGAGGTTTGCAATATGCTTTTCGGAAATGCTAATGTTCAGCTTTCCACATCCTTGCCTCAACAAGCAATTCATCAATCAGCTTTTGCTTCCCGTTTGTATAGCACTTGCGATCCTGCGAAAACTGCTTTGCCAGATTCAGTTTGCATATATCGTACAACCTGGCTTTTTCAGAAAATGTATTCAGGTAGTCACGAAAATTGATATAATTATTCCACTCAATTCCGTTCCATTTGATTACATGTATATGATGTGTGCGGATATCTTTTTCAAAATCGCCTTTTACAAGCAGGAACTGATTGGGGACATCTTCCCCACGAAAGAAATAATGGTTCTTCTCTAATCTTTCAACAAATGGCAAAATATCATTCAAATCATTTACTCCCACGGCAATATCAATAATAGGTTTTGCATGAATCGAAGAAATGGCAGTACTTCCGATATGCTGAATATCAATGGCGGTATCATTCAAAAGGTTTTTAGCTCTGCAATCGTTTGTTCTGCCTCGTTTTTCCAATCTTCCTGATGTTCTGCCAGTTTTACAATACCTTTTTTCAATCCTATCATACAAAAATTTTCATCCCCATAACTTCTGATTGTCACTGGTTTCATTATACTTCATCCATCCAGAGAAGTATAGCGGGAAATTTATGGAAAGTATACTTGACATTTGCTAAAGCCATGATATAATAAAAGCATGGAAAGCAAACTTTCCATCCAAGGGAGGACTGTATGAAAAATCGGCTGGAAGAACTTCGCAGGCAACGAGGAATTAAACAGGAAGAACTGGCAAACGCATTGGAAGTATCACGACAAACCATTGGCTCTTTAGAAAACGGACGCTACAATCCGTCTATTCAGTTAGCGTTTAAAATTGCCCGTTATTTTAACATGAGTATCGAAGAAATTTTTATCTATGAGGAGGAGTCAAAATGAGAGAAAAGAAGCCGTTTATCATTGAAATTTTAGTGGGTATTGCATTGATATGCGTTGGATTTATTATCAGGGTTGATTATTATTCGACCATGTTCTTTTCTATGGGCGTTGGAGTACTAGCTGCCTCTGCCGTACAGTTATTCCGTATCATTTACTGGCAAAATCCCAAGCGTTATACGGAGTATGAAGCGAAAAAGCGGGAAGCTCATATCAATAGTGTTGATGAGAGAAAACAATTTTTACGGATGAAAGCCGGCCATGTCACATATCAAATCATGATATTTACTTTACTCATTTTATCGCTTATACTTGCGTTGTTTAGAGCGGAAACATGGGTAATAGCGATGGTATTCCTGCTTTTTGTCTTTCAATGGCTGGCTGGAGTTATCGTTTTTCGTGTATTGGAAAAGAGAATGTGATGCTGATTTTGTAAAACAGATTCACATTTCATCCAGACAGACTGTTTTTCCAAGAATTTCCCGGGCGGTGTAAAGAGTAAAATCGTGTCTGGCCTTTACGCTCCATTTGACGAGCGTCAGGCAGCGGTTTTCAATTTCTATGCAGGTGATATCGCCGGGATGGACGCAGCTTCCGCTGTTGCAGTAAGGAGCATCTTTGGTGCCGATCATGGGACGGTGGGTGTGACCGGTAATCAGCACGCAATTGTTTTCGGCGGCCCATCTGGTCAGCGTCCTCTCGGACTTTTCTTTTCGGGTGTTATTTTTGGAGGCGCTGGTGGGGTCGGGAATCCCCAGTGCTTCCAGCGGGCGCCACACATATCGGACAAGAAAGCGGGAGAAACGCCAGAGCGAGCTGTTCAAAAAGTCTGCCTGGTGGCCGTGGGTCAGATAAATATCCCTTTTTTGCTCGCAGTCTTTTAGAATCATACCGGAGTAAATGCGCCGTTCAGAGAAGGACGGTTTTTTCTTTACCATATCGTGATTTCCATATAGTTCATACAGCCGGCCTTCCAGAAAGAAGCGGTTCATCATTTCAAAGCTTGCGCTGTGCAGCTCTCTGATTCTTGCGATAGAACGGTTTTCCCAGAGTTCATCGCCGTCTCCAAGTTCCAGATAAGTAAATCCCTTTCGAAAGTAGAAATCTAATGCGGCCAGATACAGATATTCGTTCTTTAAAAAATTGTCGCCGGCTTTGCCGGTGCCCCGGTGACAATCACTGATGATTACATAACGGGAACTTTGGGCCAGAAGGAGGATGGGAGCGTCTTTGAAGGCTGCGCCAAGCCGTTTTGCGGCGCTCATGATGGTGCCCCTTTATAATGTCGTTTTGCGGCGCTCATGACGCATACTCCTTCATAATGTTTTTTCGCGGCGTTCATGACGCATGCCCTCCACAATGCCCTTTTCTGCTGCGGCTTTTAAACCCATGCCTTTTGCAGCAGGAACGGCGGAGACTGACGGTGCGCCGAAACGCAAAGGGCAGAAAATCATACAGGTAGAGAAGCCGATCTTCCGTACAGGAAAAGGGGCGGGTAATCCAGCAGAAGAAGCGGACGAACAGCTGGTTTTTTAACTGGGCCATTTGGCAGCGGAAATGGTAAAAAAGTCCCGCCTGTCTGAAGGTGGGTTCTGCAAAAGAAAAGGAGACGGCAAGGCCGCAGTCGCAGGACACTTTGACGTTATAACCGGATTTCTGAAGGCTGCGGATAAAGCTTTCCATTATAGTTCTGTCTGGAAAGGTAAGGGATATATGAGCGCTAAGATCCGACGGACGGCTGAAGGTTCCCATGCGAAAGCCCGCCAGCCACCAGTGCAGATTTTCCATATGAAACAGAGGATGACCGCAGGAGGCAAGAGTCATGGACATAGGGAGCATCTGGCCGTCCGAAACGCTGTGAAACCGCGCGAAAGAATATTCCTGGGGCAGCAGGATTCTGTCAGCATAATATATGCCGATTTCTGCGCCCGTATTGATGCCGTACTGGCCTTTCCAGAACTCAATCAGCCATGTCCGGCCGTCATAGTCGAAGTAAATCGGTTCGCAGTCAAATACCATTTGAAAGCCGGGCGCTGCCCGGTCAAACAGGGCGCGGTAGCCAAATTCCCGCTGCCAGGCGTCCACAGAGGAAAGAAAGATATCTTCGCAGCTATCGTACAGGAAACCAAAAGGACGGATCAGAACGTTTAGCCGGTTTTGTTTTTCCTGCCGGCTCATGCCGCAGATTTTGCGGATAATGCGCTTTCTGCGCCGGTAATTTATAAGAAAAAAGAGAACACAAAGGAAAAGCAGGATTCCCAATAATATATACATTCATCATATCCTCAAAGAACATTTGATTTATTATATGTTTTGCATGGGTGAGGATGTGAATCTTTCAGCTCCCGCAAAATGGTTCGCATTGACAAAAGAAATACGATGATTTGATTGACCAGCATACCGATAAAGAATCCGCTGATGCCGAACTGAGGGATAGCAAATACAATGAAGATGATGCGGATCAGCACACCTGTGAGGTTGTGGATAAAAGTCTGAGCAGTTTTGCCAAGCCCATTCAAAACGGCAAAAAGCGCCGGGTTCAGGTAAAGAAGCGGACAGATCCAGAAGAGAGCCCGGATAAAGGAACCGGCCAGCGCGTCGTGAAACAGAAGATTTCCAAGCCATCCGCCAAAAAGAAAAAAGCAAAGGAAGCATGCGCCGCCAAGCGCCAGGCAGGCGAGGCATATTTTTTTTAAGGCAGTGCGGATCGCTAAGAGCTGACCTGTGGCCTGGGCTTCTGAGATGACCGGCAGGAGCATGGTACACAGGGAAGACGTCAAAGCCGTCGGAAACAGTATCAGCGGCAGGGCCATCCCTGTCAGTACGCCGTAAACACTCAGAGAAGCGGAGGCGGTCATACCGGACATACGAAGCTGCAGAGGAATCATCAGAGCTTCGATGCTCTGAAGCACATTGACCAGAACGCGGTTTAAGGTCAGCGGGACGGAGAGCGTCAGCATTTCCCTCACATAGAAGGAGAGCGGATGTACGGGCGCTGGCAGCGGCGGACGGGATAAAGAGTATCGGGTCAATGCTGCGGCGGAAATAAGAGCGGCAAACAGTTCTTCCATAATGATTCCATAGACGGCAATGGAGGGCGTAATAACTGCGCCCTGCTGCGCATAGATGCGGCTGATCAGCACAACGCTGCCAAGGCGGACGATATGCTCCAGAACCTCTACAGCGGCGGGCACCTTTGCCTGCTTTAAGCCATAGTAATATCCGTTGATGCAGGCGTGAACAGAGCCGAAGGGAATCGCGTAGGCTAAAAGGCGCAGAAGTCCGGCGCTTCGCGGTTCTTTTACAAAATTTGACGCGAGTAAAGTATGAAACTGAAGAAGAATAAATGAGACAACCAGTGACAGGCCTACGGAGAAAAACAGTCCTATATGGAAAATTTTCCGGGCTCCGCCCTGGTCGTTGGCGGCTGTTTTTGCAGACACAAACCGGGAAATGGCGGTTTGGATACCAGAGACCGTCAGAGAGAAGGAGAGAGCGTAGAGCGGGAAAATTAACTGGTAAATGCCTACGCCCTCTGCACCGATGGTGCGCGACAGGAATATCCTATAGAAGAAACCGATAATTCTGCCGGCGATACCGGCGGCGGTAAGCAGCGCAGCACCCTGTAAGACCGTTTTTTTCTGAATCATATATTGTACCCGGAAAGAATGATTTTCTTTGTAATATATTCCATGGTTTGGCTTGACAGAACCTAAAATGAGTGCTATATTCATTCTAGCAAATCCGAGTAAATTAGTCGGGTTTAGAAAAGAGGATAAGAGGTGGCGGCATGAAACTTTCCACGAAAGGCAGATATGGGCTGCGGGCGCTGATTGATCTGGCTCTGTATTCGGAGGAGGAGGCAGTACCCATCAGCAGCGTTGCTGCAAGGCAGGGAATCTCAGAAAGCTATCTGGAACAGTTGTTTGGGCGGCTTCGCAAATCCGGACTTGTCACCAGTGTGCGCGGCGCCCAGGGAGGATATCAGCTGGCGAAACCCGCTTCAGATATCTCTGTGGGGGATATCCTGAGATCTCTGGAGGGAAATCTGGAGGCAGTGGAGTGCCCGGGTCTGCGGGAGGACGAGGGCTGCGAAGGAGCGGACGTCTGCGTTACAAAATATGTGTGGCAGCAGATAAACGAGAGCATCACCAGAGCGGTAGACGATATAAAGCTGGATCAGTTAGTGGCTGAGAGCAGAAAAACCCGTGAAAAAGGCGGCTGTGCCGCTGTAAAATGTGAGAATTGAGGTGGATTCTATGAAAAAAATAATTTATCTTGATAACGCTGCGACAACAAGGACGGCGCCGGAGGTTGTGGATGCAATGCTTCCGTATTTTACAGAGTTTTACGGAAACGCATCAACGGTCTATGAGCTTGGCGCAAACAGCAAAAAGGCTATGAACGAGGCGAGAGGAACAATTGCAGACATTCTGGGCGCCCAGGAAAATGAAATTTATTTTACGGCGGGCGGTTCTGAATCGGATAACTGGGCGCTGAAAGCTACGGCGGAGGCATACCGGTCCAAGGGAAACCATATCATTACGTCCAAGATTGAGCACCATGCAATTTTGCATACCTGCGAGTATCTGGAAAAGAACGGTTTTGAAGTGACGTATGTGGATGTGGACGAAAACGGTAAAATTAAATTAAGCGAGCTGAAAAAAGCAATCCGCCCAACTACAATCCTGATTTCTGTGATGTATGCAAATAATGAGATTGGAACAATTCAGCCCATCAAGGAGATTGGAGAGATCGCCCATGAAAATGGTATTCTGTTCCACACAGACGCGGTGCAGGCATTTGGGCAGATTCCGATCAACGTGGATGAATGTCATATTGATATGCTGAGCGCAAGCGGCCATAAATTAAATGGGCCGAAGGGAATCGGCTTCCTGTATATCCGCAAGGGAGTAAAGATCCGTTCCTTCATTCACGGCGGAGCCCAGGAGAGAAAACGTCGGGCAGGTACGGAGAATATACCGGGCATTGTGGGATTAGGTGTAGCTGCCAGACGGGCGGCAGACACGATGCAGGAGCGTACGGCCAAAGAAAGTCAGCTTCGTGATTATCTGATTGACCGGGTGCTGCGGGAGGTTCCTTATACACGGCTGAACGGGGACCGCTATGACCGGCTGCCGAACAATGTGAATTTCAGCTTTCAGTTTATCGAAGGGGAATCTCTGTTGATTATGCTTGATATGGAAGGAATCTGCGGCTCCAGCGGTTCTGCGTGTACGTCGGGAAGCCTGGATCCGTCGCATGTGCTTCTGGCGATTGGCCTGCCCCACGAGATTGCACACGGTTCTCTGCGTCTGACGCTTGGGGAGGAGACGACAAAGGAGGATATTGACTTTGTCATTGAAACGATCAAGAAAATTGTGGAAAGGCTGCGCAGTATGTCGCCTCTTTATGAGGATTTTGTAAAAAAACAGGCAAGAAAATAGTATCCGATGCGGATGAAGGAGGAATATAAAATGTACAGTGAAAAAGTAATGGATCATTTTCAGCATCCAAGGAATATGGGAGAAATTGAGAACGCCAGCGGCGTTGGAACGGTAGGAAATGCAAAGTGCGGCGATATTATGCGTATGTACCTGGATATTGACGATAACGGCATCATCCAGGACGTAAAATTTAAAACCTTTGGATGCGGCGCTGCGGTTGCCACCAGCAGTATGGCCACCGAGCTGGTAAAAGGGAAAAATATTCAGGAAGCTCTCCAGGTAACGAATAAGGCTGTAATGGAGGCTCTGGACGGCCTTCCGCCTGTAAAGGTACACTGCTCCCTGCTGGCGGAAGAAGCAATCCATGCAGCTCTGTGGGATTATGCCGAAAAACATGGAATCAAGATTGAAGGACTCTCGAAGCCAAAGTCGGATATTCACGAAGGCGAAGAAGACGAGGCTGAAGAATATTAAGCGGAGAATATGAAAAAAAAGGTTGTGGTAGGCATGTCGGGCGGAGTGGATTCCTCCGTGGCGGCATGGCTTTTAAAGGAACAAGGCTATGATGTGATCGGCGTTACCATGCAGATCTGGCAGGATGAAGAAGAAAGCCTTCAGCAGGAAAACGGCGGCTGCTGCGGTTTAAGCGCTGTGGACGACGCCAGACGTGTAGCCCAGGATCTGGATATACCTTATTATGTGATGAATTTTAAGGCGGATTTCAAAGCAAAAGTGATTGATTATTTTGCGGACGAGTATCTGCATGGGCGGACGCCGAATCCATGCATTGCCTGCAATCGCTATGTCAAGTGGGAATCCCTTTTAAAAAGGAGCCTGGATATAGGAGCCGATTACATTGCTACCGGACATTACGCAAGGGTACGCCGGCTGGAAAACGGCCGCTATACGGTCTGCCGTTCCGCAACTGCGGACAAGGATCAGACGTATGCGCTGTATAATCTTACGCAGGAACAGCTTGCCCATACGCTGATGCCGGTGGGAGAGTATACAAAAGAGGAGATTCGCGCTATTGCGGAGAAGATTGGACTGCGTGTGGCTCACAAGCCGGACAGCCAGGAAATCTGTTTTGTGCCGGACGATGATTATGCTTCGTTTATTGAGGCATATACCGGAGAAAAACTGCCGGAGGGAAACTTTGTTACGAGCAGAGGAGACGTGATCGGGCGGCACAGAGGAATCGCGCATTACACCATCGGCCAGCGCCGGGGACTTCATCTGCCTATGGGCCGCCGGGTATTTGTGACGGAGATCCGGCCGGAAACAAACGAGGTAGTGGTCGGAGAAAATGAGGAACTCTTTAAAGAACGCCTGTATGCTGGAAAATTAAACTTTATGGCGGTGCCGAAAATTTCGGGAGAGATGCAGGTGACGGCAAAGATACGCTACAACCACAGAGGCGCTCCGGCCAGAATCCGCATGGCAGGCGAGGACCAGGTGGAATGTATTTTTCAGGAACCTCAGCGGGCGGCGACGCCGGGACAGGCAGTCGTATTCTATGATGGGGATAATGTCCTGGGCGGCGGTACGATCTGCTGAAGGGAGAAACTATGGCAATAGCAACGGATTATCATATACACTCAGATTTTTCCGGAGATTCGGATACTCCCATGGAACGCATGATTCTGCGGGGAATAGAACTGGGCCTTAACGCTATGTGCTTTACAGAGCATATGGACAGAGGAATGGTGGAAAACGGCATATCTTTTGAGGTGGATACGCCGGCATACCGGAAGGGCTTTCAGAAGGCCAGGGAAAAGTATCAGGGAAAAATAGAATTGCTCTTTGGGATAGAGCTTGGACTGGAACCTGCGAATACACAATTTCTGCAGTCTTATGTGAATGAATATAAGTTTGATTTTGTGATCGGTTCTTCCCACACCGTGGAGGGGAGAGATCCCTATTTCCCGGAGTTTTATGAGGGGCGCGGGGAAGAAGAAGCCTACCGGAGTTACTTTGAGACGATAGAGAAAAACCTGGACGTGTTTTCGGATATCGACACCTATGGGCATCTGGACTATGTGGTGCGTTATGGCCCCAATAAAAACAAATATTATACGTTTGAAAAATACCGTGACGTGATAGAACCGGCGCTGAGAAAAATGATTGAAAAGGGAGTCGGCCTGGAAGTCAATTCGGCAGGTTACAGCAAGGGGCTTGGCACGCCGAATCCGTGCCCGGATATTATCAGGGCATACCGGCGGCTGGGCGGAGAGATTATAACGGTTGGCTCCGACGCGCACAGCCCCGAGCGGCTGGCCGCCGATTTCGACAGAGTGAGGGAACTTCTTCTGGAGTGCGGATTCCGTTATTATACGGTATTTCGCGGGCGAAAGCCTGAGTTTGTGGCTTTGTAAGTCATGCCCGGCCATGCAAGCTCGAATGTAAACATTCTCGCTTTGGGCTAAGCGCCCTATACTTCGCCAAATATCCGCTTTGCTGCAAATAAATTTGCGCATAGCGCCTATTTGTCTTGGTGCATGGCCTGAAAGGAAAATTAGCCATGCAAGCTCGAATGTAAACATTCTCGCTTTGGGCTAAGCGCCCTATACTTCGCCAAATATCCGCTTTGCCGCAAATAAATTTGCGCATAGCGCCTATTTGTCTCAGTGCATGGCTAATTAGTAGTAAAAATTTCAAATTACATCTTGAATTTTTGGGACAAATTGGGTAAAATGGGTTATAGGTTGACGTTTCTTTAACAATCCTTGGAAACGGAAACAGTCCGCCGGAAGGCGGAGAAAAAATATCACAATATTTTTTAGGAGGAATTGCGATTATGGCAGTAAAAGTAGCAATTAATGGTTTTGGCCGTATCGGCCGTCTGGCATTCAGACAGATGTTTGGTGCTGAAGGTTATGAAGTAGTGGCTATCA
>JAUNFZ010000004.1 GCA_030524785.1 Eubacteriales bacterium | reverse complement strand
AATATTCCACGAGAGCAGCTATGACCGTATCCATTTCCGATATGACCGTGCCGCCTGAAAAGCCGGAGCTGATTGCGAAGGCACAGGATACCGTGGATAAGATCACGAGAAACTATAAGCGTGGTCTGATTACCGAGGAAGAACGTTACAAGGAAGTTGTAAAGACCTGGCAGAATACCGACGATATTCTGACCAAGGCGCTGCTGGACGGCCTGGATAAATACAATAATATTTACATGATGGCGGACTCCGGCGCCCGTGGTTCTGATAAACAGATCAAGCAGCTGGCAGGTATGCGAGGCCTGATGGCAGATACAACGGGTCATACAATCGAGCTTCCTATCAAGTCGAACTTCCGTGAAGGTCTGGACGTACTGGAGTACTTTATGTCCGCCCATGGAGCGCGTAAAGGTCTGTCCGATACGGCTCTGCGTACCGCAGACTCAGGTTACCTGACAAGACGTCTGGTGGACGTATCCCAGGAACTGATTATCCGCGAGGTAGACTGCTGCGAGGGCAAAGAGATTCCGGGCATGTACGTGAAGGCGTTCATGGATGGAAAAGAGGAAATTGAGAGCCTGCAGGATCGAATTACAGGAAGATTCTCCTGCGAGACGATCTGCAATAAAGACGGCGAAGTAATCGTAAAAGCAAACCACATGATTACTCCGAAGCGTGCGGCCCGCATCATCAGCGAGGGCGTAGATGCAGAGGGAAATCCCTGCGAGAAGGTAAAAATCCGTACGGTACTGACGTGCAAATCCCATGTGGGCGTCTGCGCAAAGTGCTACGGCGCGAACATGGCTACCGGCGAGGCCGTACAGGTAGGCGAATCTGTGGGTATTATTGCAGCCCAGTCCATCGGCGAACCGGGTACACAGCTTACCATGCGTACCTTCCATACCGGCGGTGTGGCCGGCGGCGATATCACACAGGGTCTTCCCCGTGTAGAGGAGCTTTTTGAGGCGAGAAAGCCGAAGGGCCTTGCGATCATCACGGAGATTGCCGGAAGGGTAGAAATCCGCGATACCAAGAAAAAACGCGAGATTGTCGTGACAAACGAAGAAACAGGCGAGGCGAAGACCTACCTGATTCCCTACGGTTCCAGAATTAAAGCGCAGGATGGCCAGGTTCTGGAGGCAGGCGACGAGCTGACCGAAGGAAGCATCAACCCCCACGATATCTTAAAGATCAAGGGCGTGCGTGCGGCGCAGGATTATATGCTGCAGGAAGTACAGCGCGTATACCGTCTGCAGGGCGTGGAGATCAACGACAAGCACATCGAGGTGATTGTGCGCCAGATGCTGAAGAAAATCCGCGTGGAGGAAAATGGCGATACCGATTTCCTGCCGGGCACTATGGTGGATGCGCTGGAGTTCGAGGACGTCAACGAGAAAGCGATCGCAGAAGGCAAAAAGCCGGCGGAGGGCAAGCAGGTTATGCTTGGTATCACCAAGGCCGCGCTGGCTACCAACTCCTTCCTGTCCGCCGCCTCCTTCCAGGAGACCACGAAGGTTCTGACCGAGGCGGCGATCAAGGGCAAGACCGATCCGCTGATCGGCCTGAAGGAAAACGTGCTGATTGGTAAGCTGATTCCTGCCGGAACCGGTATGAAGCGCTACCGCAACGTGCATTTGAATACGGAGTACATGCAGGACGAAAAGGAACTGATGCTTGCCGAGGAGCCAGAGGACATCGAGGATACTCCGGCGGTGGAAACCACGGAAGAAACAAATACCTTTGAGGAAACCGCTGTAATTGCCGAGGAGCCCGCAGAGGAATAAAACAATTGATTTCAGAACAGTGAACGGACTGTCGAAAAATAGTCCCATACAGGGGCAGGCGTGATCGATATAAAGATCGCGCCTGCCCCTGAAACATTTTTAAGCTTTTATTAACTTTTGGCGCTTTGATGCAGTAACATTGAAATACGAAAAAAAATATGTTATTCTAATATACGAATGTGGAAAGCGCCTTGATTTTTAAGGCGTTTCCGGGCGAAACATCTGAGCAGCCCGCAAATTTGGAGCAGAGGGAGAAGAAAAGCATGAAACTGTCAGAACTGCTGGAAAGATTAGAATATCAATGTATACAGGGAGATCTTGAGACAGAGGTAACAGACATTGTCAACGATTCGCGCAAAGTGAGAGAGGGCTGCCTGTTCCTGTGCATCAAAGGGGCAGTGTCGGACGGCCATAAATATGTGCCTGACGTTGTGGCAAAGGGAGCAAAGGTTCTGGTGGTGCAGGATCTGGTGGAAGTTCCAAAGGATGTGACGGTGATTCAGGTGGCGGACAGCCGCTATGCGATGGCGCTGATTGCGGCCGCCTGGTACGGCTACCCGGCGGAAAAACTGAAGGTGATCGGCATTACCGGAACAAAGGGTAAGACCACTACCACCTATATGATAAAATCGATTCTGGAGGCGGCAGGCCATAAGGTGGGACTGATTGGAACCATCGAGGCGATCATCGGAGATAAAGTGATCCCGGCCAGCAATACGACGCCGGAGTCCACTGCGATTCAGAAGTACTTTGCCGAGATGGTAAAGATCGGGTGCGACTGCGTGGTGATGGAGGTGTCCTCCCAGGGACTGATGCTGCACAGAACAGCAGGATTTACCTTCGAGATCGGCATTTTTACAAATCTGGAGCCAGATCATATCGGGCCAGCGGAACATGAGAGCTTTGAGGACTATCTGCGCTGCAAGGCAATGCTGTTTAAGCAGTGCCGCCACGGTATTTTCAACGCGGATGACGCGCATCTTCCGGCAATTCTGGAGGGCCATACCTGCGACGTGGAGACCTTTGGATTCAGCGAAAATGCAGATTTTCGGGCTTCCGACGCAAAGCTTGTCTCGAAGCCGGGGTATCTTGGCATTGCCTACCATGTGACCGGAAAGCGCAATTTTTTTGTGGAGATCGATATTCCGGGCAAGTTCAGCATCTACAATTCGCTGGCAGCGATCGCGGTCTGCGACTATTTTGGCGTAGATGAGGAGAAGATGATCGAAGCGCTGAAAAAGGCGAAAGTGAAGGGACGCATTGAGATGATCAAGGTGTCTGATGAGTTTACGCTGATGATCGACTACGCCCACAACGCCATGAGTCTGGAGAGCCTTTTGACTACGCTGAAAGAATACCATCCGAAACGGCTTGTATGCGTGTTCGGATGCGGGGGCAACCGGGCCCGTTCCAGACGGTTTGAGATGGGCGAAGTGTCGGGACGGCTGGCAGATTTTACGATTATTACCTCGGATAATCCCCGCTATGAGGAGCCGGAAGCGATTATAGACGATATTGTAACGGGAATTTCGAAGACGGAGGGAGAATATATCCGAATTACGGACCGTAAGGAAGCCATTGCCTATGCGATTCATCACGGGCGTCCCGGGGACGTAATTGTACTGGCCGGAAAGGGCCATGAAGATTATCAGGAGATATGCGGCGTGAAGCATCCGATGGATGAGCGTGTGCTGATACAGGAGATATTAGCGGAGGATAAGGCTTGACAAAATTTGCGGATATTGTTGTGGATATTTCTCATGAAAAGCTGGACCGTACGTTTCAGTACCGAATACCGGAACGGCTAAAGGATCAGATACGCCAGGGGTCTGTTGTACAGATCCCGTTTGGCCGGGGAAACCGCATGACAAAGGGATATGTGCTGTCTGTGACAGATACGCCGAAATGCGAGCTGTGCAGGATCAAGGACGTGCAGGAACTCCTCACGGATGCCGAACTGTCCGGGGAAGACCGGCTGGTGGCGCTGGCGGCCTGGATGCGGGAAACTTATGGCTCCACAATGATACAGGCGCTGAGAACGGTACTTCCGGTGAAACAGAAGGTAAAACCAAAGGAGAAGAAAAGCGTCCGCCTGCTGCTTGACGGGAAACAGACGGAAGAAAGACTGGCGTTTTACCGGCAGAAAAATCAGAAAGCAAGACTTCGGCTTTTGGAGGCGCTGGCCCGGGAGCCGGAGATACCATATGAATTTATCACGGAGAAACTGCATGTTTCCTCTGCAACGGTAAAAGCTATGGAGGAGCAGGGGATTTTAACGTGCGAAAGAGTGACGGTTTACCGAAACCCGCTGGAACAAAAGGGGACAAAGGGCCTGAAGGTGCAGTTAAATGAGCGGCAGGCAGCCATTGTGCAGGACATCTGCGGCAGCTGGGAAGATGAAAGAAAGCGGGTTTTTCTGATTCACGGCGTAACCGGCAGCGGAAAGACGGAAGTCTATATGGAGCTGATTGACGCCGCAATCCGGCGGGGAAAGCAGGCGATTGTGCTGATCCCGGAAATTGCCCTGACGTATCAGACCGTGATGCGTTTTTACCGCAGATTTGGGGGACGCATTTCTATCATTCACTCCAGATTGTCCGCCGGAGAGCGTTACGACCAGTTTCTGCGGGCAAAGCGCGGGGATATTGATATTATGATCGGCCCCCGCTCAGCACTGTTTACGCCCTTTCCAAATCTTGGAATCATTATTATGGACGAGGAGCACGAGGACTCCTATCAGAGCGAACTGTCGCCCAGATATCATGCCCGTGAGGCGGCGGTAAAGCGGGCGGAGCTTGAAAATGCAAAGGTAGTGCTGGGATCGGCAACGCCGTCCCTGGAGGCATACAGCCGGGCGCTGGCGGGGGAATATACCCTGTACACGCTGGAAAAGAGAGCCTGCGGCAGCAGGATGCCCGCGCCGGTTATTGTGGATATGAGAGAGGAAATACGACGGGGAAACCGCTCAATTATCAGCAAACCCCTGGAGAAAGCCATCGGGGAGCGATTAAACAGGGGACAGCAGGTGATGCTGTTTTTAAACAGAAGGGGCTATTCGGGGTTCCTGTCCTGCCGTATGTGCGGCCATGTGATCATGTGCCCGCACTGCGACGTATCTCTGTCACTTCACAGGAATCAGAGAATGGTGTGCCACTACTGCGGACATCAGGAGCCAAGGCCCATGCGCTGTCCCAAATGCGGCTCGGAATATATCAGCGCTTTTGGGATTGGCACTCAGCAGGTGCAGGAAATGGTGGAAAAACAGTTTCCCCAGGCCACGGTTCTTCGCATGGATATGGATACAACCCGCAGCAAGGACGGACACGAAAAGATTCTCTCGGCCTTTGCAAATCAGGAAGCGGATATTCTGGTGGGGACCCAGATGATTGTAAAGGGCCACGATTTTCCAAATGTGACTCTGGTGGGGATTTTGGCGGCAGATCTATCGCTGTATGCGGAGGATTACCGGGCGGCGGAGCGCACATTCCAGCTTCTGACCCAGGCGGCGGGCAGGGCAGGCCGGGGCAGAGAACCCGGAGAGGCGCTGATTCAGACCTACGATCCTGAGCATTACTGCATCCGCATGGCAGCGGCGCAGGATTATGCCGGATTTTATGAGGAAGAAATGAGCTACCGCATGGTGGTCGGTTATCCGCCGGCCAGAAAGATGCTTTCCATTCACGGAGCCTGCAGAGAAGAAGAACATCTGCAGACGGCAATGGAATATCTGAAAAAGTTTCTTTTGAAAATTTACAGAACCGATCCCAAAAATATCATCGGTCCGGCCTATGAGAGCATTGCCAGGATTCAGGAGATGTACCGCATGGCATTGTATGTCAAGGCTGACGGGGCGGAGGAACTGACGGCGGTGAAAAACCGTCTGGAACAATATATAGAAGCAAATGAAGGTTATCAGAAGGTAAATATACAGTTCGACATGAACAGCTGAAAAGAAGAAGGAGGAAATAGTATGGCTATCCGTAATGTGAGGATACAGGGGGATCCTGTGCTGGAAAAGAAATGCAGGGAAGTAAAAGAGATGACGCCCCGCATCCGGGCGCTGATCGGAGATATGTTTGATACAATGTATGAAGAAAACGGCGTGGGGCTGGCGGCTCCCCAGGTAGGCATACTGAAAAGGATCGTTGTAATTGATACGGGGGAAGATCCCCATGTGCTGATTAATCCTGTGATTGAGGAGACGGACGGCGAGCAGCGGGGATACGAGGGGTGCCTGAGCCTTCCCGGAAAGAGCGGTATTGTGACGCGTCCGAATTATGTGCGTGTCCGCGCTATGGATGAAACGATGAAAGAGTACGTCCTGGAAGGAACAGAGCTTCTGGCAAGGGCAATCTGCCATGAATGTGATCATTTGGAGGGCGTTATGTATACGAAGCTGGTGGAAGGAAGGATTTATGACAATTCCGAACTGCCGGAGGAGGAAGAATAGAGATGCGGATAGTGTTTATGGGGACGCCGGATTTTGCGGTGGGTACGCTTAAGGCTCTGATCGCTTCAGAACATGAGGTGGCGGCGGTTGTTACGCAGCCGGATAAGCCAAAGGGCCGGGGAAAATCGGTGCAGTTTACCCCGGTGAAGGAGACGGCTCTGAGCGCAGGAATCCCGGTATACCAGCCGGAAAGGGTAAAAGAAGAAACGTTTCTTTTAGCGCTTCGGGAAATTGGGCCGGAGGCGATTGTGGTGGTGGCCTTTGGGCAGATCATACCGGAGGCGATACTGAAACTGCCGAAATACGGCTGCATCAATGTGCACGCTTCCCTTTTGCCGAAATACCGCGGGGCGGCGCCTATTCAGTGGGCGGTGATCGACGGCGAGGAAGTTTCTGGCGTGACGACCATGCAGATGGATGCCGGGCTCGACACCGGCGATATGCTGATGAAAAGAGAAGTGAAACTGGCTCCTGATGAAACCGGGGGAAGCCTGTTTGAAAAATTAAGCGCCGTGGGGGCAGAGCTTTTGATAGAAACCCTGAAGGGCCTGGAGGAGGGAAATCTTCTTCCCACACCCCAGCCAAAGGAGAGCCCCACGCCCTATGCGGCTATGCTGACAAAGCAGATGGGAGTTATCGACTGGCAGAAAAGTGCACCGGAGATTGAGCGGCTGATCCGGGGTCTGAATCCCTGGCCCAGCGCATATACGCGTCTGGAAGGCAAGACCTTGAAAATCTGGAAGGCCAGAGCCTGCGGCGGTGACGGAAAAGCTGAATCCATGGTCTGCGGCGGTGGCGGAAATGCTGAACCTGAAGCCTGCGGCGGTGGCGTAAAGTCTTCGGCCATGGCCTGCGGCAAGGTGGTCTGTGTGACGAAAAAGGAGATTGGAGTGCAGACCGGAAACGGCGTATTGATGCTTGAGGAAGTACAGCTGGAAGGAAAAAAGAGAATGACGGCGGACGCGTTCCTTCGGGGATTTGCGCTGCACGAGGGAGAAGTGTTGGGCTGAGAAGCAATTGAAAAGTGCCCGGGCAGTGGGGCCTTGCGGCATCGGAAAGGGGTTATTTTATGCTGTTAAGTTATGCGAATCATTTTTACGGTTACGGCGGGTATGGGAGGACATATTTTGATCCAACCATGCTTCTGGCGATTCTGGGGCTGATCCTTACGATGATTGCCTCGGCAAGGGTAAATTCCACCTTTGCAAAATATAATAAAGTCCGCTGCATGGCAGGGATGACCGGGGCGGAGGCTGCCCAGAGAGTACTGCAGTCCGCCGGCATCTATGATGTACAGATACGCCGGGTAAGCGGAAAACTGACAGACCATTATGATCCGAGAAACAAGACGCTGAATCTGTCGGACAGCACTTATGCTTCCAATTCAGTGGCGGCAGTCTGCGTGGCTGCTCACGAATGTGGCCATGCGATACAGCATCAGAAAGGCTATGGGCCCCTGGTGCTTCGCAGCACTCTGGTGCCGGCGGCAAATATTGGCTCCCAGCTTTCCTGGCCGATTTTTTTTGCCGGCTTGATTTTTTCGCTGCAGCCGCTTTTGATGGCGGGAATCATTCTCTTTTCCCTGGCGGTGCTTTTTCAGCTTGTCACGCTGCCGGTGGAATTTAACGCTTCCTCCAGAGCGCTGAAGATCCTTGACACCAGCGGGATGCTGGGGGAACAGGAGATGCCCGGGGCAAGAAAGGTGCTGAAGGCTGCGGCTATGACTTATGTGGCTGCGCTGGCAAGCTCTATGCTGCAGCTTTTGAGACTGATTTTAATTGCCAGGGGGCGGGATCGTGACTAGACCGGTGAACACAAGAGAAATTATTGTCGCAGCGCTGATGGAGATCACAGAGGAAGAACAGTACTGCCACATTGTGCTGCGGGAAATTCTAGGGAAATATCAATATCTGGAAAAACGGGACAGAGCTTTTATCACACGTGTGGTGGAAGGCACTGTGGAGCACATGATAGAGCTGGATTATATTCTGGAGCAGTTTTCTACGGTGAAAGTGAAGGATATGAAGCCTTTCATCCGCAGTCTTCTTCGGATGTCTGTGTATCAGATGAAATATATGGATGGGGTAGAAGACTTTGCCGTGTGCGATCAGGCCGTGCGCCTGGCACAGAAAAAGGGATTTTATACCCTGAAAGGCTTTGTCAACGGCGTGCTCAGGAATACTGCCAGGGGACTGGATGCGGTGGCGTGGCCGGATGCTGAGAAAACGCCCCGCCGGTATCTGTCGGTGCGCTATTCCATGCCGGAATGGATTCTCAATAAATGGCTGGCGCAGTTTGATTTCCAGACGGTGGAGAATATTTTAAAAAGCATGAATCGGGAGAGCCGGACGTGCATCCGCTGCAATTTAAGCCTTGCCACAAAAGAGGAAGTGAAGGCGCGGCTGAGAGAGCAGAACATTGAAGTGAAAGATGTGCCCTATCTTGATTATGCCCTGGAGATTTCCGGCTACAATTACCTGCAGGCGGTTTATGCCTTTAAGGAAGGGCTGTTTCAGGTGCAGGACGTCAGTTCTATGCTGGTGGCGGAGGTGGCGGCGCCCAAATGGGGCGATTACTGTATCGACGTCTGCGCGGCGCCGGGCGGAAAAAGTCTGCATTTATCGGACAAGCTGAGCGGGAGCGGTTACGTGGAAGCGCGGGATCTGACGGATTATAAAGTGGAATTGATGAAGGAAAACGTGGAGCGGACGAAACGCATCAATATGACGGCGATACGCCAGGACGCTACTATATTTGACGGCGCTTCCGTGGAAAAGGCGGACATTCTTCTGGCAGATCTGCCCTGCTCGGGCCTGGGCGTAATTGGAAGAAAGCCGGATATTAAATATAAAATGACGGATGCAAAGCAAAAGGAACTCGTAAAGCTGCAGAGAAAGATTCTCGATACGGTCTGGAGTTATGTGAAAGTGGGAGGTACGCTGGTATACAGCACATGTACGATTGGAGCGGAGGAGAACCAGTATAATGTAAAATGGTTCCTGGAAAATTATCCGTTCCGCCTGGAAAGCATTGACCCGTATCTCTGCAAGGAGCTTCACGGCCGCACCACAAAGGCAGGCTACATTCAGCTTCTGCCGGGGGTTCACGGCACAGACGGCTTTTTTATTGCGAGATTCAAGAGGATAGAATAAGATGGAGAAGGACATAAGGTCCCTGGATTACAGTGAAATACAGGAGGAAATGGAGCGCCTGGGGGAGAAAGAGTTCCGGGGCAGGCAGATTTACCAGTGGCTGCATGAAAAGATGAAAGATACGCCCCGGGAAATGACAAACCTTCCGGAAAAGCTTAGGAATACGCTGTGTACGCAGTACGCCTGCTCGGATTTGGAAATAGTGGACGTTTTGGAGTCGAAGGCGGATGGGACGCGCAAGTATCTGTTTCGCCTGGGAGACGGCAATGTCATCGAGAGCGTTTTAATGAAGTACCACCACGGCAATTCTGTATGCATTTCTTCTCAGGCAGGCTGCCGGATGGGGTGCCGCTTCTGCGCTTCTACTCTGGGAGGGCTTACCAGAAACCTGCTGCCGGGAGAGATGCTGGACCAGGTCTATAAGATCTCGAAGCACACCGGTGAACGTGTTTCCAACCTGGTGCTTATGGGAACGGGGGAACCTCTGGACAATTATGAAAACGTGGTGAAATTTATCCGTATGCTCAGCGACGAGCATGGCCTTCATATTAGTCAGAGAAATATTACGGTGTCTACCTGCGGCATTGTTCCGGGGATTTACCGCCTGGCGGAGGAGGGGCTGCAGATTACGCTGGCGCTGTCGCTGCATGCATCTACCCAGGAAAAGCGCCGGGAGCTGATGCCTATCGCCAATAAATATGCACTGCCGGAAGTCATGGAGGCCTGCCGGGTTTATTTTCAGAAGACCGGCAGAAGAATGACCTTTGAATACAGTCTGGTGGGTGGGGTAAATGATTCAGGAGAGGATGCCGAAAGGCTGGCAAAGCTTCTGGAGGACAGGAACTGTCATGTGAACCTGATTCCCGTCAATCCTATCAGTGAGAGGGACTTCGTTCCGCCGAATCGGCAGGCAGCGGCAGATTTTAAAAGAAAACTTGAAAAATACGGAATTAATGTTACAATTAGGAGAGAAATGGGCCGTGATATCGGCGGCGCCTGCGGACAGTTAAGAAAGAGTTATCTGGACAGAACCGGGGGCAAGGGAGAGGATTAACATGGAGTCATACAGTATTACGAATGTTGGACGCGTTCGGAATGTGAACCAGGATTTTGTTTTTGCATCCGATACGCCGGTGGGAAATCTGCCGAACCTCTATGTCGTTGCGGACGGTATGGGAGGCCACAATGCCGGCGACCGGGCGTCCAGCTATGCGGTTGAAGTATTTCTGGACAGTATCCGAAAAGAGACAGAGGAAAGGCCAATCAAAATTATTCGCAGGGCGATAGAAAAAGCGAACGCGAAAGTGCTGGAGGAAGCGGCTTCGGCGGACGAGCTTCGGGGAATGGGAACCACGATAGTAGCTGCTACTGTCGTAGGGCGTACCATGTATGTGGCGAATGTGGGAGACAGCCGCTTGTATCTTCTGAGAAACCGTATACGCCAGATTACAAGAGACCATTCCCTGGTGGAAGAAATGATCCGGGCGGGCGGGATTACCCGTGAGGAGGGAAGACGCCATCCCGATAAGAATGTGATTACAAGAGCTGTCGGAGTGAGGGCGGCCATAGCCGCAGACTTTTTTGAGGAAGAACTGAGGGACGGCGATACGGTGCTGATGTGTACCGACGGCCTGAGCAATATGGTCACCGACAGAGAGATTGCAAGGATTATCAATGAAGAACACGATCTGGAGACGATGGCAAACCGCCTGGTAGCCACTGCCAATCAAAACGGCGGTCAGGATAATATTACGGTGCTGCTGTTTCATATGCAGATGAATGAGGTGAAAAAATGTTAAAGGAAGGAATGTTTATACAGGGCCGCTATGAGATCGTCGGGAAAATTGGAACCGGCGGCATGGCGGACGTTTACAAGGCGAAGGACCATAAGCTGAACCGCTTTGTAGCTGTCAAAGTTCTGAAAACGGAGTTCCGGGGAGACAAGGCATTTATTACAAAATTCAGAGCAGAGGCGCAGGCGGCGGCAGGACTGGCACATCCCAATATTGTAAATATTTATGATGTGGGAGAGGATCACGGCGTAAACTTTATCGTTATGGAACTGGTAGAGGGGATTACGCTGAAGGAGTATATTACGAAAAAAGGCAAGCTCGCAGTGCGGGAAGCTACGAGTATCGCCATACAGGTTTCACAGGGGCTGGAAGCGGCACATAACAGCGGCATTATCCACAGGGATGTAAAACCGCAGAACATTATTATTTCTACCGACGGCAAGGTGAAGGTAACGGATTTCGGCATTGCCAGGGCGGCCAGCAGCAATACGATCAATACCACGGTGATGGGCTCCGTTCACTACAGCTCCCCTGAACAGGCGAGGGGCGGGTACAGCGATGCCAAGAGCGATATTTATTCTCTTGGAATCACCATGTATGAAATGCTTACGGGACACGTGCCCTTCGATGGGGATACGACGGTAGCTATCGCGATCAAACACCTTCAGGAGGAAATGAAGTCCCCTGAGATTTATGTGCCGGATCTTCCAAAGAGCACGGTACAGATTATTTATAAATGTACGCAGAAAAGCCCGGATCGGCGGTATGCGGATATGTCGCAGCTGATCTACGACCTGAAGGAGTCGCTGATTAATCCCGACGGCGATTTTGTGCATATTGCAAATGCCAGCAACACAGGAAAGACGGTGGTGATCTCCCGGGAGGAGCTGGGAGCAATCAAGGACGGCTATGTGCCGAACCGCATCAACGTGGGCGACCGGGGCGCAGAGCCTCAGACGAACGCCATGCCGCGGGATACGGGAAACGTAAACGGCGGGTCCTACGATCCAAATTCCAATACAAATTATTCTGGCTCCGGAAGCAATGCGGACGCATATAATCAGCCTTACGATCCTTATACGTACGGGCGTGCATACGGAAACCGCGGGTATGATTATGAGGAAGACATGTATGAAAACGGAAGGAATTTCCAGGAAGATGATGAGGACGACGGCATGCTGAATCCGAAGCTGGAGAAGATTATGACAGTGGGAAGCATCGTTATAGCGGTGATCATTGCCTGCATCTTTCTGGGACTGATTGCCAATGCGCTGGGAATTATCAAGTTCAGCCTTCCGTCGATTCTGAGCGGAAGAAGCGATAAGACCACGGAGCAGACTGCAGACGGAACAAATGCTGTATCTCAGGATACAGGCTCTGCCGGCGGACAGATCACGGATAATACGCAGACGGATACGGCGCAGACGCAGACGACGGCAGCCAGTACGCAGTCGGAGACGCAGGCCTCGGAAACGCAGGCTTCTGAGACACAGGCTTCGGAAACACAGGCTTCAGAGTCAGAGGATCTGGAGAGCGAACAGGTAGCGGTTCCTGATGTGGTATCCCTTGACTATGCAACGGCGGTGGATATGATGATGGCCGCAGGCTTCTATGTGGACCGGCAGGATGAGGCCAGCAGCGATTACGCTGAGGGCATGGTGATCTCCCAGAGCCTGACGGGTACGGCGCGGCCGGGAAGCACGGCGATTCTTATCGTCAGTACCGGACCTGAGAGCAGCGACAGCCAGCAGACGGCAGGGGCGGACGCTTCGGGCGGTACTTGGATGTGCAATGCAGAGCTGGATGTTCCGCCTAATTATAACGGTGAGACGGCGCGGCTTGTGCTGGTGCAGGGCGGCAGTATGGTGACGCTTGCGGACGGCAGTCCGGTCACCTTCCCATATGATCTTTATATCGAGGGAGAGCAGGGCATGAGCAGCGGACAGGTACAGCTTTCCGTCCTTAATCAGGCGACGGGACAGTATGATATGATCGCAACTTGGGATGTGTCTTTCGAGAGAGTAGACTGATTTATGCAGGGAAAGATTATCAAAGGGATCGCCGGATTCTACTACGTTTGGGTGGTGGAATCCGGCATTTATGAATGTAAAGCCAGAGGCATTTTCCGAAAGGACAAAGAAAAGCCTCTCGTGGGAGACAATGTGGAGCTTAGGGTTCTGGACGAGGAAGAAAGAACCGGCAGCATCGAAAAAATTCTGCCCAGGAAAAATGCGCTGGTTCGCCCGCTGGTGGCGAATATTGATCAGGCGCTGGTTATTTTTGCGGCCGCGCAGCCAAAACCGAATCTGAACCTTCTGGACCGTTTCCTGGTGGCCATGGAACGTCAGTCGGTGTCGTCTGTGATCTGCTTTAACAAGAGCGACACGGTAACGGAGCAGGAGTGCAGAAATCTGCAGAAGATTTATGAGGGATGCGGCTGTCAGGTTCTGTTTTCCAGCGCGCGCCTCGGTCTGGGGATTGAGGAGCTGCGCAGAATATTGCAGGACAAAACGACGGCGGTGGCGGGTCCCTCCGGCGTGGGAAAATCTTCCCTGGTGAATCTCTTAGCCCCGAGGGCGCAGATGGAAACAGGAGAGATCAGTAAAAAGATTGACCGGGGCAGACATACCACCCGCCACTCGGAGATTCTGTGGGTGGAGGATCAGACGTTTATCTGCGATACGCCGGGGTTCAGCTCCCTGGATGTCTGGGACATGGAGAAGGAGGAACTTAAGGATTGCTTTCCTGAGTTTGCGCCCTACGAGGGAGAGTGCCGTTTCCTTGGGTGCAGCCATACCCACGAGCCGGGCTGCAGCGTCAAGGCAGCGCTGGAAGCCGGAAAAATCAGCTCTGAGCGGTATAAAAATTACTGCGGAATGTATGAGGAGTTAAAGCAAAAAAAGAAATATTGAATCGTCCAATGCTCAAACAAAGCCGCGGACGCAATAAGGAGGAAAACTTATGAATTTACTGGCACCATCCATACTGGCGGCAGACTTTGCCGTGCTTGGCGAACAGATCAGACAGGCGGATGCGGCGGGAGCCGATTATATTCATATTGACGTGATGGATGGAATGTTTGTCCCAAGCATTTCTTTTGGGATGCCGTTGATTTCTTCCATACGGAAGGTTACGAAGAAAGTGTTTGACGTGCATCTGATGGTAGAGGAACCCCAGCGCTATATCCGCGATTTTGCAGACTGCGGAGCAGATTTGCTGACGGTGCATGCCGAGGCGTGCCGTCATCTGGACAGAACCCTTCAGCAGATCAGGGAGGCCGGGCTGAAAACCGGGGTGGCTTTAAATCCGGCCACGCCGTTAAATGCGCTGGACTATGTCCTGGATAAAACGGATATGGTGCTGATTATGACAGTAAATCCTGGATTTGGAGGACAGAAATTTATTCCCGGAACACTGGAAAAGATCAGCGAACTTCGAAAAAAACTGGATGCAAAGGGACTTAAGACGGATATCCAGGTGGACGGCGGCATCAACAAAGATACATTGCCTGCGGTCCTGAAAGCGGGGGCGAATGTGGCTGTGGCAGGTTCCGCAGTTTTTCAGGGTGACATTGAAAAAAATGTAAAAATGCTGAAGGAAATAATGAAATGAAGACATTGATTATCAGCGGGGGCAATATCGACTTTGATTTTGCCCTTGATTTTATCAGAAAAGAATCCTTTGAGTTTGTGATTGCGGCGGATCGCGGCATGGAATTTTGCAGGCAGGCCGGCATACAGCCCGACCGCATTGTGGGAGATTTTGATTCCTGCGATTCGGAGGCGCTTCAGTATTTCCGCCGGCAGGATGCGCAGATACGGGCGTACCGTCCCCAGAAGGATTCTACGGATACGGAGATTGCCATGCTGACGGCGCTGGAAGCAAAGAGCAGCGAAATCGTTATTTTGGGAGCTACCGGCGGCCGGATAGACCATATGCTGGGGAACCTTAAGAATCTGTCTCTGGCCCTTCGTCAGGGGGTGCCCTGCCGGATTGTGGATCCCTGCAATAATATGTATCTGGCGGACAGGCCGCTGACGCTAAAAAAGGACGAGCAGTTTGGAAAATACGTTTCCCTGCTGGCCTATGCGGAGCCGGTGCAGAATCTGACTCTGAAAGGATTTTTTTATCCGCTTTGCGGATATACTATGACCTGTGACGACGCCATTGGCATAAGCAACGAAATCATAGAGGAGGAAGCCAGTATTTTCTTTGATAAAGGACGGCTGATTGTGATTGAATCCAGGGACCGGGCCGGCAGTCCGGCGGCGTAAAAGGAAGGAACATTGGCCTGTCTGTCGTTTCCTGTCGATTTGGCACGGTCGGAAATGCTTGCGCTGGTGTCGTATTTTGTGCTAAACTGTTCAATACTAGAAGATCATTGTGAATTTTGTGGAATATACCGGGAGGATAGAAATGAAACTTGGAATTGTGGGACTGCCCAATGTGGGAAAGAGTACATTGTTTAATTCACTGACGAAGGCGGGGGCAGAATCGGCAAATTACCCTTTTTGCACCATCGACCCGAATGTAGGCGTTGTGGCGGTGCCGGATGAGCGCCTGAATAAGCTTGCTGATATGTATCATTCAGTAAAGGTGACACCGGCGGTGATAGAATTTGTAGATATTGCGGGACTGGTAAAGGGGGCTTCCCATGGAGAGGGACTTGGAAACCAGTTTCTGGCAAACATTCGTGAGGTGGACGCGATTGTCCATGTGGTCCGCTGCTTTGAGGATTCCAATGTGATCCATGTGGATGGAAGCGTAGATCCTGTGCGGGATATTGAAACAATCGATCTGGAACTGATTTTTTCTGATATTGAGATTTTGGAGAGAAGGATTGCCAAAACCTCCAAGGGCGCCAAAAATGACAAAGCCCAGGCAAAGGAGCTGGAGCTTTTAAAGCGTCTGAAAGAACATTTGGAGGAAGGCAGGCTGGCAATCAGCTTTCATACAGAGGATGAGGAAGAAGCGGCGTGGCTTTCGGGCTATAACCTGCTGACCGGCAAACCGGTGATCTTTGCGGCAAACGTGGCGGAGGATGATCTGGCCGACGACGGAGCCTCCAACGAACACGTGCAGGCGGTGAGAAAACTTGCGGCGGAACAGGGCAGCGAAGTGTTTGTGATCTGCGCTCAGATCGAGCAGGAGATTGCGGAGCTGGAAGAAGACGAGAAAAAAATGTTTCTGGAGGATCTGGGATTATCCCAGTCGGGCCTTGAAAAACTGATACAGGCAAGCTACCGTCTGCTGGGACTGATCAGTTATCTGACGGCAGGAGAACCGGAGACAAGGGCATGGACGATCAAAATCGGAACAAAAGCGCCCCAGGCGGCAGGAAAAATACATTCGGATTTCGAGCGGGGCTTTATCCGGGCAGAGGTCGTAAATTATCAGGACCTTCTAAACTGCGGCAGCCTGGCTGCGGCAAAAGAAAAGGGCCTGGTGGGACTGGAAGGAAAGGATTACGTTGTGCGGGACGGAGATGTGATTTTATTCCGCTTTAATGTCTGACAGACACAGCCGTGGCCGGACGGAAAATGGAGACAGGATATGAGTGAATCGAGTATTCTTTTTCCCAATCTGGGAATCACGCTTTCCCACGTGGGAAAAACGATCAGCGTATTTGGATTTGAGATTGCATACTATGGAATAACCATTGCCTTTGCGATGGCCTGCGGGGTACTGCTGATCCAGAGAATCGCAGGGAAAACAGGGCAGGACAAGGATATGTACCTGGACGTCAGCCTGATTACAATCGTCTGCGCGGTAGTAGGCGCCCGCCTCTACTATGTGGCGTTTTCCTGGGAAGACTACCGGGACAATCTTCTGGAAATCTTCAATACCCGGGGAGGCGGCCTGGCAATCTACGGCGGCGTTCTGGCAGGGATTTTGACAGTATGGATATTCGGGAGGGTAAAAAAACAGAAATTCGGCCTGCTGGCCGATACGATCTGCCCGGGACTGGTGCTTGGACAGGCGATCGGCAGATGGGGAAACTTTTTTAACCGGGAGGCTTTTGGAGAATACACAAACGGCCTGTTTGCCATGGCGCTTCCGAAAAATGCAGTTCGCTCCGGAGAAATCACAGCCTCCATGATGGAGCACATTCAGACGGTTGGCCAGGTGGAGTTTATCCAGGTGCATCCCACATTTCTGTATGAAAGTCTGTGGAACGCAGCGCTGCTTCTATTCCTTCTGTGGTTTATGAAACGCAAAAAATTTCATGGAGAAATTTTCCTCCTCTACCTTGCGGGATATGGAATCGGCAGGGCGTGGATTGAGGGACTAAGGACAGACCAGCTCCTGCTGCCGGGGACGGGGCTTGCTGTGTCGCAGATATTGTCGGTACTGCTGGCGGCGGCCGCCCTGATGATACTTGTAGTCAAAAGAAGATTGAGAAAGGACAAAAAAGATGAGTAAAGTAGAAAAACTGAGAGCGGAAATTGAAAGAGAACGAAAGATGCTGGATGAAATGCTGGAGACCATGACGATGGAAGAAGTTCTCGGGCAGAGCAGAAAGCTGGACAGATTGATTGAGGATTATATTGAAGCAACAAATTGATGGGGTGTAGAAATGGAGGATGCTATTCTGTGGACAGCAAAGCATTGAAAACAATTTTCGAGATTGGAGAAACCATTGCGGTTGAGTTTAAACGCTGCGGCAATGGGATTGAAAGCGATGCTTACGAAACAGTTTGCTCTTTTTTGAATCGATTTGGAGGAGAGCTTTTTCTGGGAGTTTTAGACGATGGTACTGTTTCTGGGGTGCCGGAAGCGATAGCACCGGATCTGGTAAAGAATTTTATTAGCTGTGTCAGTAATCCGGCGCTATTTTCTCCGACGGTCTACTTAAGTCCGAAGATTATAAAATATGAGGATAAAACAATTATTCATATTCATATTCCACCCAGTGCAGAGGTTCATAGTTTCAGAAAGGTTATTTATGATCGGGTAGATGATTCTGATGTGAAGGTAACAGCTACAGCGCAGATCGCTCAGATGTATATTCGCAAACAGGACATTTTTACAGAAAGAAAGATTTATCCTTATGTAAAGATGGAGGACTTGAGGCTGGATTTGCTGCCAAAGTTTCGGATAATGGCGGCAAATAATAATAGTGGAGCTGAACATCCGTGGAGCAGCATGTCGGATGAGGAACTGCTGAAAAGTGCCAGGCTTTATGGAACAGATAGAATTACCGGAGCACAGGGCTATAATCTTGCCGCAATCATGCTTTTGGGGCGGGATGAGGTGATATTGGATATAGCTCCGGCTTACTTAACAGATGCTTTGCTGAGACGGGTTGACATTGATCGCTATGATGATCGCGAGATTATTCAGACGAATTTGGTCGAAAGCTATGAGCGGTTGATGGAGTTCGGACGCAAGCATTTGCCGGATAAGTTTTTTCTGGAAGGAGATCAGAGAAAGAGCCTTCGCAGCATTATCGTACGTGAAATGATTGCCAATACGCTAATTCACCGCGAATATACAAGTTCTTATCAGGCAAAATTCGTAATTGAAAATGATCGAATGTATGTGGAAAATGCGAATCGTTCTGCACAGAACAGCATTATTACACCAGAGAATATGGAACCCAATCCCAAAAATCCAATTATTGCATCTTTCTTTAGAAATATAGGATATGCAGATCAATTGGGATCTGGTGTAAGAAATTTATTCAAATACTGTAAGTATTATTCAGGAGGAGAGCCCGAGTTTATTGAAAATGATATTTTTAGAATTGTCGTGCCATTGAATGACAATTATTTGTACATTGGGAGTCAGGATGATGTTTCAACGACCACCCAATCGGCCACCCAATCAGCCACCCAGTCAACCACCCGCTATTTTGATGAAATTACGTATTCCGGGGATATAAAAGTGGAACAGGATATTACTATTTTGATTCAGCGGGAACCTGGGCTTTCCCAAAAACAGATTGCAGAGCGATTGAGCAGAAATGTAAATACGGTGAAATATTATATGAGGAAAATGCAGGAACAGGGAAGAATAAAACACGTGGGCTCACCGCGCAAAGGAAAATGGATCGTTAAATAATTGTGACAGCCAGCTTCGAGATTTCGGGCTGGCTGATATTGTATCATAGGAAACTGCGTTTCCATGATACAAAGGATGCGCACCTCGCGAAGAAGAAGTTAGCTGTAAACAGCATCGCTCGGGCGCGAAAGCGTGCGACAAGCGCACACTTTATTCAAAAAATTGTAACGTTTCCCATACCTGTGACTTAATTATATAGAAAGACATTCCTGAGCAAATTTGAAAGAGACCGGAGACAGGGCGTATGGCGAAGATGAAGGAACAGAAAACGGAAATAGAAGATATATACCGGAAATATTTCCATGATGTGTTTCTTTATATCCGTGCACTTTCGGGGGATGAGAGCGTGTCTGAGGAAATCGCACAGGAAACCTTTTTGAGAGCTATGAAGCATATCGGGCAGTTTGACTGGAAAAAGGACGTGCGGGCATGGCTGTTTGTGATTGCCAGAAACCTCTGGTACCGTCACTGCAGAAGAAACCGGATCTATATGGGAGAGGAATTTCTGGATACCATGCAGGATCCGGCGCCGCCGGTACTGGAACAGATTGTCAGGAGCGAGACGCTCAGCAGAGCCAAGTATAATGCAGAACTTTTGCCGGAGCCTTACAGAGAGGTGTTTCGGCTGAGGATATACGGAGAACTTTCCTTTGAACAGATTGGCGGCTGTTATGGGAAAAGCGCGGGGTGGGCGAGAGTAACCTGCCATCGCGCTAGACAGATGATACGAAAACAGATGAGCAGAGAGGAGGCGCCGCATGGAAACGATTAGCTGTAATGTAGTCCACGATATTCTGCCGATCTACATAGATGGTACGGCAAGCAGCGATACAAGGGAACTTGTGGAGGAGCATCTGAAAAAATGTGAAAGCTGCCGCAGGCTCTGCAGCGAGATACAAAGGGAGTTTCAGGCACCAGCTGTCTTTGAGGATGAGGGCGGCAAAGAAACGCAGGATCTGAAGAACTTTAAAAGATTTCTCAGAAGAAAGAGACTCCACACCGCATTGACGTCTGCGCTTGTTGTTCTTGTATTTCTGCTGGGAGGCACAATATTTATGAACAGCTGCGTGCTGGACATTGCGTATGAGGACGCCGGAATTACAATTGACCAGGAGGATGCGGAAAGCGTTTATTACAGTACGGGAATCAGAGGAAATTATCACTGGATGACGCAGGTGGACCGGGAGACGGGAATAAACAGGATTTCTTTCGAACAGAGCCTCTGGGAACGGTATGTGGAGTGCCTCTTTCATCCCTTTGATCATATTCACCTTATTTTAAAAAAAGACGAGATCAAGAGAATTTATGCCGACGCCGACGGGACGGAGCATGTAATCTGGGAGGCCTCTGACGAGGAAAAAGAAGCTTATTTTTCAGGAAGCAGGGAAGAAGGACTTGGCTGACAAAGCGGAAAGGAGCGATAAAAATGAGAAAAAGAATCATCTTATGTATGTGCGGGCTTTTGTGCCTGACAGGGCTTGCAGGTTGCGGCGAACAGACTTCCCAGAAGGCGCAGGCGGGCGCACAGCCGGAAACGCGGACAGAGGAAGCTGCAAATTCCTCTAAGGAAAGCGCAGACTCCGGGACTGCGGGAGAAAGAGTGCAGAGCTGGACGCCGCCCAAGGGCTCCCATACAGATCAAAACGGCAACGTTGTGGATCCGGAAGGAAATACGTTTAACAAAAAGGACGGAGGCTGGGAGGTTCCGGTGGGAGGACATGTGGATGCCAGCGGCCGCATTTATGATAAGAACGGCAATTTGATGGGAGGCGGAGCAAAAATAGGATCGAAGGGGTAAAGCATTTATTCACTTTCCGGATTTTGTGTTTTAAAAAAGAGAATTGCATATGCCTTGCTTTTTTCGTTATGATAAAAATAACATACATATTTAACGTGAAAAGGAGGAATTGCAATGAAATTGATCGTACGCTGTGATGATTTTGGCTATACGAATGTATTTAATTATGGATTGAAGGATGCTCTGGAGTGTAATGTAGTGACTCATGTGGAGATTATGCCGGATACGCCCGGCGCGATTGACGCCATGCAGACCATACGGCAATATCCATGGATTTCAACGGCCTGGCATGTGCATTGGTGGGGAAGGCCCAGTGCAGATCCGGCGAAGATACCGTCTCTCCTGGACGAAGAAGGAAAATTCAAATTTCGCCGGGATATGTGGGACTGCCCGGAACATTCGGCGATGCTGGATGTGGATGAGGATGAGGCCTATCTGGAGATGCAGGCGCAGATGGAAAAATACATAAAGTATCTGGGGAAAACGCCGGATATCAGCAGTTATGTGGGAATATCAGAGGGCCCGTTGGCGAAGGCGGCAGACAGAATTTGTAAAGATTATGAGATTTTGCCGAACCGGGAGTGTCGAAAGATGAAAATGGCCCATGGCAATTGGTGCCCTATTCATACGGGACCTCGTTACAGCGAGGACAGCAGAATCAGAAATAATGAATATGATCCGCTGGGATATTTGCTGCGTGATCCGGATGGATTGCTTCAGGAAGATATTGCTATGTGTGTGTTTCATCCGGGGTATATTGACACTTATATGTACGAGGACTTTATGTTCTGGTATAAGTATGACCGCACTTATTTTGACGGCTGCATGCTGGTAGACGCGCTGGCTCTGACGTCTCCAAAACTGCAGAAATGGATTAAAGAAAATCGCGTGGAGTTGATAAATTATATGGATGCAGTTCGCGGATCAGATTATTTTCAAGAGCACCTGAAGGAAATCGGAAGTAAACTTTATATGAGAGAGGAAATCGCATGAATCGCTATTATACATACGAAAATATAAAACTCTGGGAGCGGGGCGCATGGGACTGCAAGATCAGCCCGATGCAGGCTCTGGCCCGCTTCCTGTGTCAAAGCGGAGCGGTGGACTTTGCGTGTAAGGAGCACGAAACATGGGAGCCGGAGTATGAGGAGGGGGCCGACGCACAGGCAATCGCCCTGGGAAGGTATATCTCTCCGGGTGTTCTGAAAAAACTGGAAGAAAAAGGACTTTATTATGCTTATGGTGCGGCGGCTGATCCATGGTTTGTACTTCTCCCGGAGAAAGTAAAACGGCAGGAGGAGCACGAACCGAAAATTTTGTATGTGATGCGGTGCCTTGATACGCACAATCCTTTTTGGACAACCGATTTATTTGAAGAATATCGGGAATATTTTAAAATGGCGGCAGAGGAGCAAATGATGCTGCTGTTCACGATCACGAGCGATCCCCAAAAGGTGGATTTGACTACAATTATGGTGCGGGAAATATCCCAGCGATTTAACGTCAACTATACAAATCTATATATGGATGTGTCTGCGCTGGCGAAAGGCGGTCAGAGCCTTAGGGATGTTCCGGATTTTTGCTATCGCGGCGTTGAGGGGGAGATGTTAGAAGATCCTGCTGCAGCGGTAGAAAAATTTGGTGCTCTGCAAATTCCTGTACTCAATATTTCGAAGCAATGGGCTACATGTGAAAGCTTGGAATTTTCCAATTTTACCCCGGGGCGTATTGGTAACCTGCCCTTTTCTTATGAGCGGCTGGTGCACAGCGCAGTGGGAAAGCGTATGGCGGACGCAATGCGGCTGGAATATGATTATCTGACTGGACAGGAGGAGGAAGTACAGCGTCATTTGCAGGAAAAGGGCCTGCGCGGGGAATATCACGAAACAAATAATCGGGGATGGCTGACAGTAACGCCTTTGAGCGCTTATGATGATGAGAACTGCCGGATTCCCTGTATGATGATCATGCAGGAGATTGTAAAAGCAGATCCCCATTCGATACTTTCGGCTTACAGCCTGTGGTATGAATATTTGAACATTGCAGCGGCAGGAGATATGATGCTGATGTTTTTTGCCCTGGAGGATGCCGACAGCAATGACATATATGCGGAACTCCTTGAAGAAGCGACGCAGATGTATCCTTTCTTGGACAGAAGCCGGGTATATATGACTGGACATTCTCATAACGGTCATTTTACTATGGAATTTATGCGCCGTCATCCGGGGATGTTGGCAGGAGTAGCGACGCTGGGAAATCCTCACGGGCTGGGAAACTTGACGGATAATGTGCAGACGACGGAGGCAGCCATTGAATTGATGAGTCATGTGGATATGCCTGTGATCAATATTGATGGTGAATGGGAGAATCAATATTCCTGCAAATTTACGGCAAACAGCCGGGCCAGAAGGATGACGGATGAGCAGAAAGTAGTTTTTTGGCAAAACAGGCTTCGGGCCTCCCGCTGTCCGATGAGAAGTGCAGAGGAGATTCTGGCAGCAGCTGAAAGCTGTGATTATGCCACCAGAAAAGTAGGTGTTCCCAATGATCGCTCTGAGGTCATATATTTTGAGGGTGACGAGTGTTATGTGGCAGATATAAAAAATGTGGATGGAAAAGTCCATCTGAGGGTTATCACCATTGAGAACTGGCCTCATGCGACAAGCGCCCATGCGCCGTGGCTGAGCTGGTCTTTTCTGCGCCGTTTTGCCAGAGATCAGAAAAGCGGTAAATTGATTGATCTTTTTGATATTCAGAAGTTGTAAAATATTTCCATAAAATGACCGAGATGTTCTTTCCGGCGATGAATTGAAAAAACATAGAAAATGTGCGATAATAATGTCATAAAATGACGGTTAAGGAGAGAATCATGCGGCTCAGATATTTACAGGAGTTTGTAGTCTTGGTGGATTCGGGCAGTTTTACAGCGGCTGCGAAAAAGATGAACATGACACAGACGGCCATAACCAGACATCTTCAGAAACTGGAAGCAGAAATGCAGACCGAGCTTTTGAAGCGATCCACAAGAAAGTTAGAGCTGACGAGTGAGGGACGTATTTTTTATGAGTATGCCAGGAGAAGTAGTCAGGTTCTGGAGCAGATGGATCAGATACTGGAACGTCAGAAAGCAGAAAAATCTAAAAAATATTATCTGAGGGTTGCGTCTATGAGGAATTACAGCGCATATCGAATTGGCGATCTGTGTATGGAGTTTGCAAGGCGCTTTCCCAATGTGGTTTTTAATATCATGGAGCAGGAGAGTGACGCACTTCTGCAAAGTCTGAGCAGCCAGGAATGTGACATAGGTTTTGACATTGAACTGGAAAATATGCAGGATGCGGAGTATTTCAGGGAACTTGTAATGCCGGAGCAGATGGCGGTGCTTGTCCCCAAAGATTTTAGATTTGCAGATAGGGAATACGTATCGCTGAAACAGCTTGCCCATGAGAAATTTATTATGATGCCTGTGAATTCTTCGGCTTACAAGTATGGCATGGCAATGTGCCGGGGAGAAGGGCTGGATCCGGATATTGTTTTTTCTGGACTTCGCACCAACGAATATATAGAGATGGTGCGAAGGGGCGTAGGTGTGGCGCTGGTAACAAGGTTTCCTGTTATGGAATTTTTGGCGTCGAACAATATTACAGATGTAATTATGATCCCTATCAGACCGCAGATGGGACTGGCTTTGAATATGATTTGCCGGGTAGGAGAGGTTTCACCGGTGGTTCGGCGTTTTGCCGCTTTTGTGCGGGAGTACAGGGAACGTTGATATGATTACTATGAAAGGCTGCCGTATGAATACGGCGGCTTTTTTAAATGTAAATGAGACAAAATACACAATAAAAATTGGATAGTAAAAAAAGATTTATGCGATTTTTGCAAAAAGCAGGATAGGAAATCGGATTGCTTATGTGCAGATTGTCTGATATGGTGTAACTATCTTATACGGAGATATGAGAATAAAGAAGGAAGGGTGAATTTATGAGAAAACGTATGAAAGCAATGTCTTTGTTACTGGCAGCAGCAGTGGCAGTGGCTCCACTGGCAGCAGCAGCGGAAGGCACAGTGGATGAAAGCCGTAAAAGTACGGCTAACAGTGATGAAAAGTACGAAAAACTGGTGGTGGCGATCGGGTCTGATCCTCAGGATCTTCTTCCCTGTAATTATAATACAGGCGACCGCAAATATATTTTTAAACTGATTTATCAGACATTGTTTTGGGAAAATGGAACAGACGTATATGAGCCTCTGATCGGTAAGAACTATACGGAGGTAGACGATTTGCATTGTGATGTGGAGATATACGATAATGTATACGACAGCGCAGGCAATCACATTACGGCGGACGATGTAGTATATTCTTACAATTATCTTCAGGAG
Source organism: Eubacteriales bacterium (assembly GCA_030524785.1). Lineage (GTDB taxonomy): Bacteria > Bacillota > Clostridia > Lachnospirales > Lachnospiraceae > Marvinbryantia. The sequence goes on along the minus strand of JAUNFZ010000004.1, from coordinate 43,075 downwards.
ACGGGATATGCTGTAAAGTACGATTACTACGAGAGCGTGGAAAAGGTGGATGACTATACGGTACGCTTTACCTGGACGAAACCGATTACCAGTCTCAGTGCTTTGCAGGCTATCTGGGGCACAACGATTATTTTCAGCCAGAAGGCTTTTGAAGAAGGTAATTTTGCAACAGAGCCTGTCGGTACAGGGCGTTATGTAGTGGATAGCTTTACCAGCGGTTCTTCTGTGGTTTGTTCAGTGAATGAAAACTACTGGCAGGAAGATGAACTGGCAGAGTCGGAGATTGTACAGGCGAATGTGCAGACGATCGAGTTTGATGTGATTGCGGAGGCAGCGCAGCAGGTTATTGCTCTGCAGAATGGGACGGTAGATTTTGTAGCCAGTGTTTCTGCAGACAGTATCGGCGATTTCCAGGAAGGCGGAGCCTATGCGGATCAATATTCTGTAATCAGTGAATTGAATGGACAGTGGTGGTATATAACGCCGAACCAATTGGAGGGGCATGTTGGCAATGATATTAATTTCCGCCTGGCAGTTTATTATGCGCTGAATAATGAGGCAATTGCAACGGCGGTAGGAAACTGTGAGCCAATGGTTACTATCGGAAGTTCTTACCAGACAGATATTCCGGCAGAATGGTTTGAAGAAGAAACGTATATCAACACCTTTGACCCGGAGTTGGCGAAGGAATACCTTGACAAGAGCAGTTATAATGGAGAGACGTTGAAATTGATGGGAGACAACAGCGCCAATGCAAAGAATGCGCTTACTATGATTCAGGCCCTTCTGAAAAATGTGGGAATAGAGACAGAGCTGGCAATCGTGGAAGCGAATCTTCTGCCGAATTATTGTGCGGACGAGACGGCATGGGATTTGTATGTAACCTATGGGGCAGGTGGTGCCAACATGATTAACGGCCTGAATCGTATCCTTAATAAAAAGGAATACGGCAATGATATGGCTTTCGGTTTTGTGGCAGATGATACGTTGGAGGAAACCTTCCAGACAGCGTATTCTTTAGAAGGCCATACAGATGAAAATATGACGGCACTCAAAAATTACATTCTTGAGAATGCGTACCACGATTTCCTGTTTGCTCCGTATCAGAATATGATTGCATCTGCAGATATTGCGGAAGTGGCGTTTTTCCCGGGAGGAATCCAGCCGAATTTCAGTAGCTTCACCTTCTATTTGGAATAATCCCAAACAGCGGTTTTGACAATTTGAAAATGAAGTAATATACTTCGCCGCCTGCTATTTTGTAATCCAGGCGGCGAAGCCTATATCAACAGCAATCAGGAGAATGTGACTTATGGGAAGATATGTGATAAAGCGGCTGCTTACCACAGTGGTGATCGTGTTTGTGACTGCATTTATTATTTTTACAATTTTGTATTTTACGCCGGGGGAACCGGCCCGCGTATTGCTGGGAGGCTCCGCCACAGAGGCGGAAGTTCAGGTAATGAGCCACAGCCTGGGAACAGACCGGCCGTATCTGGTACAGCTGGGAGAATTTATGTACAATACATTTTTGAAATTTGATTTTGGTACGTCCTGGCTTTACGGTGTTCCGGTATATCAGGAATTGACAAATCGTCTGGGCTACACGCTCATTATTGGCTTTGCATCTATGATTTTGAATTTTGCGCTGGGAATCAGTCTTGGTGTTTTTGCTGGAACCCATGCTGGAAAATGGCAGGATTCCGTAACTATGGCTATCACGATGGTGCTTGTTTCTTGCCCGAATTTCTGGCTGGCATTGATGATGATTATTGTGTTTTCACTGAAACTGGGATGGCTTCCGGCGTATGGAATCAATACGTGGACATGTTTTATTCTGCCAGTGATTGCCTCGGCTCTGACCGGAGTGGCAATGAATGCACGTCAGATGCGTTCCAGTATTCTGGATGTCTTTAGAGCAGATTTTATTACAACGGCCCGGGCAAAAGGCCAGACGGAAAATCAGGTGGTTTTGAGACATATGCTGCCCAACGCTATGATGCCTGCAATTACTGCCATGGGCGGAGCGCTCTCCAACGTTATTGCAGGGAGTGCGATCATTGAAAGCGTATTTTCCATTCCCGGTGTTGGATTGTATATGCTGAACGGAATCAACAGCCGGGATTATCCGGTAATTCGTGCCTGCGTTCTGTTTTTTGCGGTATTTGCCTCTCTTGCTATGATTGTTACGGATCTTGCATACGCTTTCCTTGATCCAAGAATCAAAGCCCGTTATACCGGAGGGAAAAGGAGGAAAGCTAAATGAAACGGGAAAAATCTGCGAAGAACTATTATTTTCTGGAGACGTTGAAACGTTTGGAGAAGGGCGTCAATGCCAGAATTGGTACGATTATTCTGATAGTACTGGTTTTCTGCTGTGTGTTTGCGCCACTCGTTGCGCCATATGGGCAGAATGATATGGATTTGACAGCTATGTGTCAGGGGCCTTCCCTGAAGCATCTGTGCGGAACAGATAATTTAGGTCGGGATATTTTCAGCCGTTTGCTGTACGGCGGCCGCTTTTCTCTTGCGCTGGGTCTGGCATCCTCAGTGTTCGGCATGGTGTTAAGTGTAATTTTGGGAAGCATAGCGGGGTATTTTGGAGGAAAAGTGGAAAATATTATTATGCGTCTGATGGATATCTGGGCGTCGCTTCCAGGAATCCTTCTGTGTATTCTGATTTCCACAGCTTTTGGCGCAGGATTTTTTAACACGATCCTGGCGCTTTCGGTCAGTACTCTGCCCGGCGGTGTGCGTACGACCAGAGCGCAGATTCTGAAAGAACGATCCATGGAATATCTGGAAGCGGCGGAGTCTATCAATTGTTCCAAAGTAAAAATTATGTTTGGCCATCTGCTACCTAATGTATTTTCACCGATGCTGGTTGGGTGTACAATGGGAATTGGAAACAATATTATGATGGCGGCTACTCTGAGCTATATTGGCCTGGGCGTGCAACCGCCGACCCCGGAATGGGGTGCAATGTTGGCGGACGCCAGAAGCTACATACTGGTATATCCCCATATGATTATATGGCCTGGTATTTTTATTGCGCTTACGGTTTTTGCAATTAATCTACTGGGAGATGCCCTGCGTGATGCGTTAGATCCTAAATTAAGAAGCTAAAGGAGAGGTCGATTATGAGCGAAACAGAAAATAAATTCCTGTCGGTCAGGAATCTGGAAGTGATTTATACCTCCGGAAAAAAGATCGTGCGCGCGGTGAATAAAGTGTCTTTTGAACTGGAAAAGGGAGAAACACTGGGGCTGGTTGGGGAAACCGGTGCGGGAAAGACGACGATAGCGAAGGCGATTCTGCGTATCCTGCCGAATCCTCCGGCTAAAGTGCTGGGAGGTGAAATATATTTTGATGGTACAGAGCTGAATCAGCTCTCCGAGAATGAAATGCAGCATCTGCGGGGTGAAAAAATATCGATGATCTTTCAGGACCCCATGACGGCTCTCAACCCGCTTCAAACAGTGGGAACCCAGATTTCAGAAGGCTTGATGCTGCACAATGATTACACAAAAGAGGAAGCCAGAAAAAAGGCGGAGGAAATGCTGGAGCGGGTAGGAATTCCGGCGGGACGGTACGGGGAGTATCCCTTTGAGTTTTCCGGCGGGATGAAGCAGAGGGTTGTGATTGCCATGGCCTTAGCCTGTAATCCCGAACTTTTGCTGGCAGATGAACCTACCACTGCGCTGGATGTGACGATTCAGGCGCAGGTGCTGGATTTGATTGCCGATTTGAAAGAAAAATTCAATACGTCTATGATACTGATTACACATGATCTTGGCGTTGTGGCGCAGACTTGTGATAAGGTGGCTACAGTTTACGCGGGACAGATTATTGAGATGGGTACGAAAAAGGATATTTTTCTGTCTCCTGCTCATCCTTATACGGTTGGTCTGTTTCAATCCCTGCCAAGCATGGTGGAAGACGCTCAGCGACTTACGCCTATTGAGGGCTCCATGCCAAATCCCACGGAGTTGCCGCAGGGGTGTCTGTTCCATCCGCGCTGTCCTTATGCACAGGAACGGTGCAGACAAGGAGAGGTTCCCAATGTGGAGATATCTCCGGGACATTTTTGCCGTTGCTGGCTGAAACTTCGGGAGGAATAAGAGATGGAAACATTAATTGAAGTAAAGAATCTCAAGAAATATTTTAAAGTTCCTATGGGGCTTAACCATGCGGTGGATGATGTTTCTTTTACCATTGGAAAAGGAGAAACACTGGGGGTTGTGGGAGAATCCGGGTGCGGTAAGTCTACCCTGGGACGAACGATCATTCATCTACAGGAAGCTACGGACGGACAGATTTTCCTGAATGGAGAAGATATCACGCATGTGAAGGGAAAGAAACTGAAACAGATTCGGGAGAAAATGCAGATTGTTTTTCAGGATCCTTATTCTTCTCTGAATCCCCGCATGAGGATTGAGAGTACCGTTTATGAACCACTGGCCTATTCAAAACGCTTTAAGAATAAAGCGCAGATCAGAGAGGAAGCCAACAGGCTTCTGGAGTTGGTGGGGGTGGATGAGAGGCTTCGCTCCTGTTATCCTCATGAGCTTGACGGCGGACGCCGCCAGCGTGTGGGGATTGCCCGGGCGCTGGCACTGAATCCGGAGTTTATCGTTTGCGATGAACCGGTGTCCGCACTGGATGTGTCGATTCAGGCCCAGGTGTTGAACTTATTGATGGATTTGCAGGATTCTCTTGGCATTTCCTATATGTTTGTGACCCATGATCTTTCTGTTGTACGCCATATTTCGGATAATATCTGTGTAATGTATCTGGGCCAGCTTGTAGAAAAAAGTCCCACAAAGGAGCTGTTTAAGAAGCCTATGCATCCCTACACAAAGGCGCTGTTGTCTGCAATACCCTCTACGGATATCACCAAGCCTTTCCAGAGGGTGCAGCTGAAAGGAGAGATTACATCGGCGATCAATCCGAAACCTGGGTGCCGCTTTGCACCACGCTGTCCATATGCTACAGAAAAATGTAGCGAGCCTCAGGTGCTTCGCGAGTTGGAAAACAATCGCTTCGCAGCATGCTGCCGCGTAGATGAGATCAACGGATAACATACAGGGGTACAGAATATGAGAAATAGAACACTTGACAGGAATGGATTGAGGGAAAGCCTGGAAATATATGATATAGAGGGATATCGGATAAGGCAGGCGGAGGCTAAAGATAGTGCTAGAATTGGAGAAAAGGGAAAAGCTATGTCTCGACGGCGCTATTTGCTTTACAGAGGAATTTATATGTTTATCCTGGTGTGCGCTGCTGTGCCTTTTGCTAAAAGTGCATCAGATCCTGTTCTGTACAATACGCTGGACTTTGTGACAATCTTTCAGGCCTGTGCAGTAGCCTGCCTTGGATGGGGCATGGGATGTTTGTTCTGGAAACCGACGCTTTTTGTACGGGCCTGCAAAGCGGGGACTGCGGCAATGCTTGCCGCAGCCCTTTCATGCACAGCAGCTGTTTTTCTGTATAGCCCCTTCCTTTTAAAAAGTGAGCTCTATTATCCGCTTTCTTACTTGCTGGCCGCAGTGATTTTGGCGGGACTCTGCAAAGCAGAGAGAAAAAAAGGGCTTTTGGATGGAGGAAGATGCGAATGAAGCTGGAATATATGAGAGAATTTCTGTCGGTGGTGGAGAGCAATAATTTTATGGAAAGCGCAGAGGAACAGTACATTTCTCAGGCTGCGCTTTCCAGGCATATTCAGCAGTTGGAGAGCAGTCTGGGAGTCGAATTGTTTGATCGTTCTCTGCGTCGTGTGACAATGACGCAGGAAGGGGAAAAGGTAGTCCCCTATGCAAGAGAACTGGTGGAACTTTATGAGAACATGAAGGAGGATTTGAAACAGTATCAGATGTCCAACCAAAATGGTATTAAGATCGGATATAATGATACGTTGCGTCTTACCGGAATTATGGAGGAACTCTCTGATTTTAAAGAAATGTGCGGCCATATCCATTTGGAAATCAGTGCAGTAGATCGGGAGAAGATTGTACGGCGCATTGCAAAAGGCGAGCTGGACTGCGGCTGTATTTCGCAGAATGAATATGTGCCGGACCCTCAGTTGGGGTATATCTGTATTCTTACGGATATGGTGACGGCAGTGGTGCCTCATAAGCATTTTCTGGCTGAACAGCAGAGGGTTTCGCTGGAACAGCTGTGTCAGGAAAAGCTCATTCTCTATAATGCAAATGTAGCTGTGAATCAAATGCTGATGGATGCCTGCGCCAGAGCGGGGCTTCATCCTGATATTACACTGACGACCAGTGTAGGAAAGGACGTTATTTCTCTGGCGGGAGCTGGCTGGGGCGTGGGCGTTATGCTGCGCAAAAACTGCAGGCCGGAGCAGTTTCCGGATATAGTGCGCCTGGAGATTTCTCCCCAGATGAAGGTGGCCTATTATTTTGTTTATAATAAGAAACGGATGAAAAATGAGGCAGTTTGTCATCTGGTGACGCATATTAAAGAAAAATTTGAGATAATTGAAAATGGAGGTGATATTGCTGAAAACAAAAGGGTTGAGCAGTGATTTTACAAATGGAAGTATTCCAGGGATGTTGCTTGTCTTTGGCATTCCTTTTATTCTTTCCACGGCGCTGCAGCTTCTATATTCCCTGATCGATATGCTGGTGGTAGGAAATTTTGTGGGAAGCTACGGACTGTCAGCAGTTTCAGTGGCAAGTCAGGCGGCAAATTTTCCAACTATGCTGTGTATGGGATTTTCCTCCGGAGCGCAGGTGCTGGTGGCGCAGCTTTTAGGCGCCGGGAAAAAAGAGAATATACAGCGTTGCATAGGAACGTTTTTTAGCGTGCTCTTTGTGGCTGCGTTTTTTTTAAGTGCACTGTTAATCGGAGGAAACAGACTTTTCTTGAAGCTTTTGAATACGCCTCAGGAATCATACCAAATGGCCAGGGATTATCTGATAATCTGTGGCGGAGGCTGTATTTTTACCTTTGGATACAATGCTGTGGCAGCAATTCTGCGGGGGATGGGAGACTCCCGGCATCCTCTTGTTTTTATCGCTATTGCCTCAGTGATAAATCTTGTTTTGGACTTGGTATTTATTGGTGGATTTGGCTGGGGCACGGCGGGAGCCGCGCTGGCGACAGTTTTGGGGCAGGCTTTTGCTTTTGGCTATGCGCTGCTGTTTCTTTACTGCAGAAGGGAAGAATTTGGATTTGATTTCCAACCTGAAAGTTTTCGTATACATAGTGATACATTGAAAGTATTGTTAAATCTTGGAGTGCCGTTTTCCATTTCTTCCTGTGCTGTTAATATTTCCATGATGTTTATTAATTCCATGGTGAACAGTTATGGAGTGTATGCTTCGGCAGTGTTTGGCGTAGGAGTAAAACTGGACGATATTGTACATAAACTGACGATTGCGTTTTCCAATGCTCTGATGCCGATTGTGGCACAAAATCTGGCAGCTGGGAAACGGAAGCGCGCACAGCAGGCGGTTTATTGGACGTGGATTTACTGTGGGATATGTTATGCGATTTTTACGGTTGTTTTTTGTCTGAACAGTGAAGGGTTGTTTCGGCTATTCACGGATGAAATGAGGGTTATTGAGCTTGCCCCGATGTTTGTATCCGCTGTGATTTGGGGATTTCCCGGCATGGTTCTCATGAGGGGAACTGGTGGGTTTATCCAGGGACTGGGACACGCAAAGCTTAGCATGGTACTGGGCCTTCTGGATGGGTTTGTTATCCGTATATTTCTAAGCTATCTTTTGGGCAGCATGCTTGGACTGGGACTGTGGGGATTTTTCTTCGGATTCAGTATGGCCTGTTATGGAGCGGCAATTCCCGGGGTAATTTATTTTCTTTCAGGAAAGTGGAAAACAAGAGAGCTGCTTGTTAAAGATGGCTGAAAGTATACAATAATTAAAAAGATCAAAAAAGCCGTTCGGAATGATATGAACGGCTTGAATTTGCTGTAATCAATAGAAAAGAATTCTGTCAAATATTTCTGGCGTTTCTGCCTGTCAAAAATTCATATACTGTCGTACTTTCCAGAGTTTCCCCTGCATGGAAAAGGGGAACGGCATAGTAGCCGTTACAATTTACAGCGTTTGGAACGTATTGGGGTTCCATACAGAAGCAGGGATAGTCCGGGTCGCCGGAAAAACGCGGGCCTGGGGTACAGAAAACTAAAGACTGCATATCAGAATAAAGGCGCATCAGTCTGCCGGAGGCAGGAGCATAGACTTCAGCCATCAGGCCAAAATCCATGGTATTGCGCACATAAAAGTCGTCGTAGGAGAGCCGTTCCTGTCCTGTGGGCAGCGTGTGGACATAGTCTTTCAGCACATCTCCCAGTTTTTTTCCATTTTGATAATCAAAAAAGGTTTCCTCAACGGGCAGACTTTTTCCGCTGGGCATTCCAAGTTCTCCCCGAGGCGCATAGCGTGAAATAGGAATTCGAAACTGATAATTGCGGATGTCTCCGCCATCCAGATTGAAAAAGGAATGATTGGTGGGGCAAAGAAGCGTTGTTCCTTCCGGGCACATTCGGTAAGTTACAGTCAGCCGGTGTGCATCATCAAAGGAAAAACGAAGATTTACTTCAACGGGACAATCAAACCCGCCCATGCCCGGATCAGAAAAATGCATATAAACAGCATTTTCATCTTCACAAGCGCTTGCATCAAACATCTGCCTGGCATAGTTGCCGCTTCCGCCATGCAGATAATGACCGTCTGGACCTGTTTCGAGTTGATATTCCCGACCGTCTGCTGTGTACCGCCCATAAGCGATGCGGTTGGCGCAGCGGCCGATAGTAAATCCTTCCCGCGCGCGTTTGAGTTCCTTGGCCTCCCGGGCATGAAGAACAATGTCGCCGCAGTGTCCTTTGCTGTCTGCTGTGCAGATATTGTGGATGGCAGCTCCATAGTCAAGAAATTCAGCAAATTCTCCGTGTTGATTTGTGATACGGAAGCAGTGGACAGTGCGTCCGTCTTCCAGCTTTCCAAATTCTCTTACTTCTACCATACTTTGATCCTCATTTCATTTTTTATCATTTTACAAAGAAAAACCTTCCGCAATCAAACTGATTTTCTGAGTTATAGAGCTTAGAATATGCATAAATAGGTGGGGCGCTTTATCTGGCAGCAGTATGCGGTATCCTAGAATAATGCGCTTTTCGGATAGCAGCGGGTCTGAAATCGAATAGGAAAACAGAGGACGTTTTGATAAAATGGAGACAGATAATGAGAGAAGGGAGAGATTTGAATGGATGGACATATGTGGCCGATTCACGGCCTGTCGAAAGCAAAACGTATTCTCTGGGGACCAGAGCAGAATCAACTGAGCTGGGCGTACATGAAGATGCTTCGTGAGGAAAGCAGGTGCGCGAAGGTTTATAACGTAAATCCTTATGTGGAAGTATATCAGTTTGAGGATAATCTGTACGGGCTCTTTAACCAGAACTGCGACGGTATGGGAGATGTATGGGAATATTTAATTGTAGGCCCTGAAAAGGCCATGTTAATTGATACGGCCTTTGGCATAGGGGATATTAAAGGTCTTTGTGATGAGCTGAGCGGCGGCAAAGAGCTGATTGTGGTCAATACGCACATTGGTCCGGATCATGCTTTTGGAAATGTGCGGTTTGACCGTGTATACTGTCATGAACTGGAATATGATTCTATTAAAAAGCGCATAAATCCTCATGCCTGGGACTATATGTTCGATGAAGATGGAAAAAATATCTGGCTTCAGTTTGATAAAAAGGATCTTCCTGCATACCGTGAATATGAATTGATTGCTGTTTCAAACCATCACATTTTTAACCTGGGAGAAGATTATGACGTGGAATTAATCTGGATGCCGGGTCATGCGGCGGGACACAGTGTATTTCTGGATAAAAAAAGGAGACGCCTTTTTGCGGGAGATTGTGTATGCAGTGATGTGATGGGCGTTGGCAGCGGTGGCCGTCCAGGGGATGAAAAAGGAATCTACTGTACACTGGAAGCGTATCGCAATGAGCTGAAAAAACTGTGTGAGAGACTGGAGGAATTTGATTATATTTTTCCAGGTCATTTTATGGTGTATCTGGAAAATCATGTAATGAGGAGTATTTTGGTGACTCTTGAGGACATTCTTAAAAATCCGGACGATTTCACTTATAAGACGGAGCAAATAGATAAAGAGGGCCGCAGGCGTATTCAATATTATAAGCTGGTGCCCGGATTCAGCGTAATCTCTTATAACAGGGAGAGAGGCGTATATATGAAATCAGCCGAAGTGGTACAATGACAGCGGAGGTGAGAGAATGTCTGAGGCGGCAGTAAAAAAGAAAGTGGGAAAAGATCTAACGGAGGGCGTAATTTATAAGCAGCTGATGCAGTTTGCGATTCCCATGATCTTTACAAATGTAATACAGCAACTTTATTCTATGGTGGATCTGATGGTAATCGGGCTGTTTGTGGGCAGTGTGGGAACGGTAGGCGTTTCTACCGGGGGAGAAGTATCAGATTTGATGACGCCAGTGGCCACTTCGGTGGCCATGGCTGGGCAGATCTATATTGCCCAGTTGGCAGGGGCCAAAGATGAGAAGAAAATGAAGGAGGCAATTGGCACTATGTTGTCACTGATGATGCTTACTTCCGTTGTATGTATGATCCTGCCTATCATGTTTTATCGGCAGATTCTTGGGTGGCTGAACTGTCCGGCAGAGGCTTTCGGACAAGCCAGCAGCTACATGATTATCACCTGCCTGGGAATGCCTTTTATTTTTGGATATAATGCGGTGTGCGCGATGCTTCGCGGAATGGGAGAATCGAAACGACCGCTGATTTTTGTGAGTGTGGCTGCAGTGGTGAATGTTGTGCTGGATCTGATTTTTGTGGTGTGGATTCCTCTGGAGGCAGCAGGGACAGCAATTGCGACGGTGGGTTCTCAATTTGGGGCTTTTGCGGCGGCATTCTATTTTATGAACAGGCACAAGGAACATTTTGATTTTGAATTAAAATTGTCGTACTTTAAAATTAAGTGGCAGCATATGCGGGTAATGTTGCTTTTAGGGATTCCTCAATTGATCCGTCAGTTTTGTGTGCGGTTTTCCATGCTATGGGTAAAAGCAAATATCAATTCCTATGGCCTGGTGGCATCAGCAACTTACAGTGTAGGTAATAAGATTGAAAAATTTGTAGATGTATTTTTCAATGGTGTGACCGGAGCGGGAAGTGCAATGATTGGGCAAAATCTTGGCGCACGTAAGCTGGGACGCGTGAAAAAGACGCAGAATATTACATTACTGTATTCTATGATATTTGGAGCGTTAGGAGCGGCTGCTTTTCTGCTGTTTCCAAGGCAGCTGTTTCGCTGTTTTACTTCCGATGCGGCAGTCATTGAATATGGGGTGACTTACCTGCGCATTATGGCACTGGGCTGCTTTATCCATTCTGTGGTCAGTGCTTACAAATGTATGGCTACAGGAGCCGGGGAAGCTGGGCTGAGCTTTGTAATTGGCGTGCTGGACGGCGTCAGCAGAATTGCAGTTTGCTTGTTTACTATATATGTGCTGCATATGGATGTTACCGGATATTTCTGGGGTGCGGCTTTATGTCATATTTTCCCTGGCCTGGTGAGTTTTGCATACTATGCCAGCGGAAAATGGAAAACAAAAAAGCTGCTCACAGGGGAATAGAATGTTTTGTAGCATCTCTGCAGACTACTGCTTGCTGTTATTGCCGCTATTGTTATACGTGATTTTTCAATATGTGGTACACATGAGAAGAACGAAGCACAATATGTGGAATTTGTGAAAAGCGCCTAAATTTTAGGCGTTTTTTTCATGCAAAAATACAAAAAAGTGCTTGTCAATTTCCCAAAAGTGGATTATTATAAACGTATGAGTGGAGAGAAGTGGAGGATTGTGGTGCTAAATGGAGCGAAAAACCACAGCATCCCAATTCCCGCTGCCGCACAGGGGAGTTTGTGCGGAACGAAAGCAGGTGCGTCATATGTTTATGGGAGAATACAATCATGCGATCGACACCAAAGGCAGACTGATCATCCCCTCCAAATTCAGAGATGAACTTGGCGAAGAATTTGTAGTGACAAAGGGATTGGATGGCTGTCTGTTTGTGTTTTCCAATGACGCGTGGCGTGAATTTGAGGAAAAGCTTCGTACTCTGCCTCTCATGAACAAGAGCGCAAGACAATTCGCCCGCTTCTTTGTGGCGGGGGCTACGCCGTGTGAACTGGATAAGCAGGGGAGAATTCTCTTACCGGCAACGCTGAGAGAATTTGCTGGTCTGGAGAAAGACGTTGTATTGACCGGAATGTTGAACCGGATCGAAATCTGGAGCAAAGAAAAATGGAGCGAGAACAATTCCTGGGATGATATGGATGCAATCGCTGAGCAGATGACAGATATAGGGCTTGTCATATAGCCTGGGGAGGACTGTATGGAATTTCGTCATACATCTGTACTTCTTAGTGAAACCATTGATGCGCTTCAGATAAAACCGGACGGCATTTATGTGGACGGTACGCTGGGCGGCGGCGGACATTCTTATGAGATCTGCAGAAGACTGTCCGAAAAAGGAAGGCTGATTGGAATTGATCAGGATGCTGCGGCAATCGCGGCAGCCACAGAGCGCTTAGGGGAGTTTAAAGATAAAGTAACGATTATTCGCAGCAATTACTGCGAGATGAAAGAGAAACTGGCTGACTTGGGAGTGACATCAGTAGATGGAATTGTTTTGGACCTTGGTGTTTCCTCCTACCAACTGGATACGGCAGACCGCGGCTTTACCTATCGCGAGGACGCTCCCCTTGACATGAGGATGGATCAGCGTCAGGTGCGCACGGCAAAAGACATTGTGAACGGGTACAGCGAGATGGAGCTTTACCGCATCATCCGCGACTACGGGGAGGACAGGTTCGCAAAAAATATTGCAAAGCACATCGCGCAGGCACGGCAGAAAAAAACACTGGAAACGACTGGGGAGTTAATTAATGTGATAAAAGCGGCAATTCCGGCAAAGATCCGTGCGGTTGGAGGACACCCGGCTAAAAAGACATTCCAGGCGATACGCATTGAATTGAACAACGAACTGGGAGTTTTGTCAGATTCGCTGGACGACATGATAAAACTTTTAAACGATAAGGGACGTATCTGTATTATCACGTTCCATTCCCTGGAGGACAGGATTGTAAAAAATGGTTTTCGAAGAAACGAGAACCCCTGTACCTGTCCCAAGGAATTTCCCGTGTGCGTGTGTGGGAACCGTTCCCGGGGAAAGATCATTACAAGAAAACCGATTCTTCCGGATGAGGAGGAACTGAAAAGCAACAGCAGAGCAAAAAGCGCCAAGCTGCGGGTCTTTGAGCGGAGTATTTAGGATATGCCGCACATAAGGCAGCGAGGAGTGAAACTAACGTAAAGGGGCGGGACCAATGGCTGCATTGCATGAAATGGGAACGTACAGAAGCCGAAACGGGCAGAGACATTCCCAGAGGAACACAACTACATATATTGACGGCAACGTAGTGCGGCACATTCAGACAGCGCCCAACCGTTCGCCGCAGCAAAAAAACAGGACAAGAGCCAGCGTCAACACGCGCCGGAACCGGGAGAGGGCGCTGAATATGACGATGCCCTACGTAGTGTTTCTGACTGCGGCAACCATTGCAACTGTTTTTTTGTGTGTAAACTACCTGAAGCTTCAGGCGGCGGGTACTACCTACCGGAAAGAAATTGCCACGCTGGAGAGCCAGCTGAGTACCGCCCGTCTTGCAAATGACAACGCTTATGAGGACGCAGTGTCTTCTGTCAATATGGAAAATGTGAAGGAGATCGCGGTAAAGCAGCTCGGCATGGTCTATGCGGACGAGGGACAGGTAATTACGTACAACAGCCAGGATGGAGATTATATCCGGCAGTATGGGGAAATCCCCACGGAGTAAATTATGGCTTCAAGAAAGAAAAGAGAACAGAAATTTTCAAAGGCGATGCAAATAAAGCTTACGGCGATATTTGCATCCGTTTTATGCCTGCTTCTCGCTTTGAATATTCTGATCGCCTACATCAACGCCAAGAGCGGGGAAAAGTATGCAAAAAGAGTGCTGTCGCAGCAGACGTATGACAGCCGGACGATTCCATACCGCCGGGGCGAAATTCTGGACCGCAACGGAAATATTCTTGCGAAAAGCGATAAGGTGTATAATGTGATACTGGACTGCAACGCCATCAACGATCTGGAGGATCCGGAAAACCAAGTGGACTATATCGAGCCTACCGTCCGGGCTGTGGCAGAGGTGTTTGGACTGGACGAGGCAGAGATACGTGACCTTATCGTGAATGAGGAAACGAGGGAAAGCCAGTATCAGGTCATAAAAAAAGAAATTTCCCTGGAGGAAAAGCAGGCATTTGAGGATTATACGGATTTGTCGGAGGACAGAAACCTTTCCGACGCCCAGCGCTTGGAGCTGGAACATGTGACGGGCGTATGGTTTGAGGAGGATTATGTGCGCTCTTATCCCATGAACAGCCTGGCCTGCACGGTACTTGGCTTTGCCAATAAGCTGAACGACGGTATTTTTGGGCTGGAATCCTACTACACGGATGTGCTGAACGGCGTGGATGGCAGGGAATACGGCTATTTGAATGAGGATAAAGAGCTGCAAAGCAATATTGTGGAACCGGAGGACGGCAGCAGCGTGGTATCTACCATTGACATCAATATTCAGCAGGTGGTGGAGCGCCATATCGCCGAACTGGAGGCACAGAACTGCAACGGTCCCCAGGAGGAGACGCCGGGAAGGGCCAGCAAAAATACGGCAGTGATTGTGGCCGATCCAAATTCCGGGGAAATTCTTGCCATGGCTACGGACAAGGTTTTTGATTTAAACGATCCGCAGAATCTCTCCGGCTGGTACAATGAAAAAGAGCTGGCGGCTATGGACGACGAGAAACGTACGGAGGCTTTGAACAGTCTCTGGTATAATTACTGTGTATCAGAGGCCTTTGAACTTGGTTCCACCTACAAGCCTATTGTGGTGGCCTCTGCGCTGGATTCCGGAAGCGTAGATACAAATTTCAGTGTGCAGTGCGTCGGATATCTGCAGCCGGTGGCCGAGGAGGATCCGATCAATTGTACGGGCGTCCACGGGGAGGAAACGCTTCTGGATGTTGTCCGAAATTCCTGCAACCCCGGCATGATGACGGTAGGACAGGCTATGGGCGTGGAGGAGTTCTGCAGATACCAGAGCAACTTTGGATTTGGAAAGAGAACCGGTATTGATCTGCCCAACGAAAATTCGGGAGCCCTGTATGATGAGAATACCATGCACATTATGGAACTCTGTACCAATACCTTTGGCCAGGGCTTTACTGCGACCATGATACAGGAGCTTTCGGCGTTCTGTGCGGTGGTCAACGGCGGATATTATTACAAGCCTCATATGGTGAAGCAGATACTTGACGGCGAGGGCGGCGTGGCGCAGAATGTGGAACCACTGCTGGTGTCTCAGCCGGTTTCCACGAAAACTTCGTATATTCTCCGGGAGTACCTGGAGGCGGTTGTTACGAACGGAACAGCCACAGACGCACAGATTGCGGGCTACCGCGTTGGCGGAAAGACGGGAACTGCGGAAAAGCTGCCCAGAGGAAATAATAAATACATTATTTCTTATATCGCGGCGGTGCCCATCGACGATCCCGAGGTAGTGGTTTATGCGGTCATTGACGAGCCGAATATTGCAAATCAGGAGGACGGTACCTATACGAAAAAACTGGTGACGGACATCCTGTCGGAGATTCTTCCGTATATGGGCATTTATCCCACAGAGGAGATCACTCAGGAACAGAAGGACAGCCTTGGAATACAGGTGGATAAAGAACCGGAGACGGAGATGGTTGCCCAATACGTATATGATGAGTGGGGAAATCTGATGTACGACACGAACACCTGGGAACCTCTCACCGAGATGGTGGCGGTGGAAGTGACGGGAGATACGGAGGACACGGAACAGATAGATAATCTTTACGGAAATGTGAATCCGCCGGAGCAGCAGGGAGACACATCAGTGGACGAAAACTGGTCCGATGGCGTAACGCAGCAGGACGTATACTGGGACGCCGGCACATAGGCGCATAACTCCGCAGATATACTCATAAACTGGAGTGAGTACATCTGCGGAGTTTTTGTGTGAGGCTGAAAACATTTCATAAAAAGAAAATCGTGACGGTTTTTCTGGTCTGTGCGTTGGCGCTGGCCTTTCTGGCGGGGCGGCTGATTGATCTGATGCTCTTTGAGTCGGAGGATTATGCGAAAAAGGCCCAGGATCTTCATGAAAGGGAGAGGGATATTAAAGCGGCCAGAGGAAAAATTATTGACGCCGCAGGAAATGTCCTGGCGACGAACCAGACCGTCTGTACGATTTCTGTGATTCACAGCCAGATTGAAAATCCGGAGGCGGTGATCGCCGCTCTTTGCAGTGAACTAAAGCTTTCCGAGGAAACCGTGCGCGCCCGGGTGGAAAAAAGAAGTTCCATTGAGAGAATTAAGGCGAACGTGCCCAAGGAAACGGGGGACAGGATACGGGAAATGAATCTGGCGGGAGTCAAGGTAGACGAAGACTTTAAGCGCTATTACCCTTACGGGAGCCTCGCCTCCAAAGTATTGGGATTTACCGGGGGAGACAATCAGGGGATTATCGGCCTGGAAGTAAAATATGAAGATATTTTAAAGGGCAGCGATGGAAAAATCTTAACGCTGACGGACGCCAGAGGCGTGGAGCTTCCCGAGGCCGGGGAAAGCCGCCTGGAACCTATAGCGGGGAACGACCTGTACATCAGCCTCGACGCAAATATACAAAAGTTTGCGGAGCAGTCGGCCCTCAAGGTAATGGAGAAAAAGAGCGCTGATGCGGTGTCGGTGATTGTCATGAGGCCGCAGAACGGAGAAATTCTGGCTATGGTGAACGTACCGGAATTTGACTTAAACGACCCCTTTACCCTGAGCGCGGACACTTCGGGGCTCACGGACCAGCAAAAGCAGGACGCCTGGAATTTGATGTGGCGCAACGGATGCATCAACGACACCTATGAGCCGGGCTCGACGTTTAAGATCATTACCATGTCCGCGGGGCTGGAGGCGGGAGTGGTGTCCCTGAACGATCAGTTTTCCTGTCCGGGATTTAAGATTGTGGAGGACCGGAAGATACGCTGCCACAAAGTGACGGGCCACGGCGCAGAAAACTTTGTGGAGGCCGCCCAAAATTCCTGCAACCCGGTATTTATTGAGGTGGGATTAAGGCTTGGCATCGAAAATTATTATCACTATTTCGAAAAGTTTGGCCTGAAAAATAAAACGGGCATCGACCTGCCGGGGGAAGCGGGAACTATCATGCACAATATGGAGAATATGGGGCTGGTGGAGCTTGCCACAGTGGCCTTTGGCCAGTCCTTCCAGATTACGCCGATTCAGCTGGCGTCCACCGTAAGCTCTCTGATTAACGGCGGACGGCGCATTACGCCCCACTTTGGCGTGGAGGTGCGCGACGGCGAAGGCGCCCTTTTAAAGGTATTGGAATATCCGACAGGGGAGCGCATACTGTCTGAGAAAACCTCCGAGACTGTTCGGTATGTGCTGGAGCAGGTGGTGGACGGCGGTTCAGGAAAAAATGCTTATCTGGAGGGATTTCGGGTGGGAGGCAAGACGGCTACCTCTGAGACACTGCCCAGAAGCGCCAACAAATACATTTCCTCTTTTATCGGTTTTGCGCCTGCCGAGGATCCGCAGGTGCTCGCCCTGTGCGTCATCCATAATCCCCAGGGCGTATACTATGGAGGAACCATTGCGGCGCCGGTGGTGCAGGAGATTTTTTCCAACATACTGCCCTATCTGGGCGTGGAGAAAGAAGATGTTGATAAATAAAGAAAAAAGACGTATAATTCAACATATATAGTCTTTTTCAGGAGGATAACATAATGATAAGTATGGAAGTGGTTTTATCCCTGCTGATCGCATTTGCCATCAGCGTACTGCTCAGTCCATTTGTCATACCCTTTCTGCGCAAGCTGAAAATAGGACAGACAGAGCGTACGGAAGGGGTGCAATCGCATTTGAAAAAGGCGGGCACGCCGACGATGGGAGGGCTCATCATTCTGATCAGCGTGCTTGTCACATCGCTGATGTTTATCGGACGCTATCCCAGAATTATTCCAATTCTGTTTCTGACGCTGGGCTTTGGAATTATCGGATTTCTGGACGACTACCTGAAGGTTGTCCTGCGCCGGTCGGACGGCCTGCTTCCCAAACAGAAATTTATTCTTCAGATCGTGGTCACCACTATTTTTGTCATCTACATACTGGTGGTGGATCCGGACTGTCTGATTGTGCTGCTGCCCTTTACAGGCGGCATGTATTTTGACTGCAAATGGATTACGGTGCCGCTGGTATATCTGGTGGTTTTGGGCACGGTAAACGGCGTCAACTTCACAGACGGGCTGGACGGACTGGCCACAGGCGTCACGACGATGGTGGCCGTGTTCTTTACAATGGTATCCGTGGGAATGGATGCAGGCATCGAGCCTATCACGGCGGCTGTTACCGGTGCGCTTCTTGGATTTCTGATGTTTAACGCCCATCCGGCCAAGGTATTTATGGGAGATACCGGATCCCTGGCGCTGGGGGGCTTCGTGGCGGGCTGCGCCTATGTGCTGCAGATACCGATTCTGATTCCTGTGTTCGGCCTGATCTACATGATTGAGGTGATTTCGGTTATGATACAGGTGACGTATTTCAAAAAGACCGGCGGCAAGCGCTTCTTTAAGATGGCGCCGATCCATCACCATCTGGAGCTGTGCGGGTGGTCGGAGACACAGATCGTAGCGCTGTTTACTGTAATTACCGCGCTTTTGTGCCTCATATGTTTAAGCGGACTTTAAAGATAAAACGGCAAATACGATTAAAGGAGCTGTAAAAAATGGATTTAAAGAATAAACAGGTATTGGTTTTTGGTACAGGCCTAAGCGGTATCTCTGCGGCGAAGCTTCTGGAGAAGGCCGGCGCTCTGCCTGTGCTGTTTGACGGAAACAAAGACTTGAAGGAAGAAGATATCCGCGGGAAGCTGGGACAAAGCAGGGCAAAGATATTTCTGGGAGAACTGCCGGCAGAAACGGCCGAGCAGTTGTCGCTGGTGGTGTTAAGCCCGGGCGTGCCTACGGATCTTCCGATGGTAAATGAACTTCGAAGCGCAGGCCTGCCCATCTGGGGTGAGATCGAGCTGGCCTGGGAATACGCCAGGGGGGAAGTGCTGGCGGTTACGGGTACAAACGGAAAAACGACTACGACAAGCCTTCTTGGAGCAATTATGGAGCACGCCAGAGAGTCAGTGTTCGTGGTGGGAAATATCGGGATTCCTTATACGGGAATTGCAATGGATACAGGGGATAATTCCGTTACCGTAGCGGAGATCAGCAGCTTTCAGCTTGAAACGATTGAGGATTTTCATCCCAGGGTAAGCGCAATTTTGAACATTACCCCGGATCATTTGAACCGCCATCATACGATGGAAGAATACATACGTGTGAAAGAATTGATTACAAAGAATCAGACGGCGGAGGATACCTGCGTTCTGAATTATGAGGACGAGGTTTTAAGAAAGTTTGGGGAAAGCCTGAAATGCCAGGTATTATTTTTCAGCAGCCTGCGTAAATTAGAAAAAGGTATCTATCTGAACGGAGATATGATAGAATACAGAGACGGCGTTTCAACAATACGTCTGTGCAGCACAAAGGAACTGAAGCTTCCCGGCAGGCACAACCATGAAAATGTGATGGCGGCGGCAGCTATGGCGCTCGCCAGCGGCGTGACTGCGGAGGATATCTGCTATGTGCTACGGCGCTTTACCGCAGTGGAGCACCGCATAGAGTTTGTGGAGGAAGTGAATGGGGTCGCTTATTACAATGATTCCAAAGGAACCAACCCCGACGCTGCGATCAAGGGAATCCAGGCCATGGACCGTCCCACTCTGCTGATCGGCGGCGGTTACGATAAGGAGTCCGATTATGAGGAGTGGATACGCTCCTTCGACGGCAAGGTGCGTTACCTCGTGCTGATTGGACAGACACGGGAAAAAATTGCCCGGACGGCGGAAAAATGCGGTTTTCATGATGTTGTACTGGCGGACAGCTTTGTGGAAGCATTTGATTTCTGCGCGGCGAACGCCAGAAAAGGGGACGCGGTCCTTCTGTCTCCGGCCTGCGCAAGCTGGGGGATGTTCCCCAACTATGAGGTGCGCGGAAAAGTATTTAAGGATCTGGTAAGAAAATTGGCGGCTGACAGGGAGTGATGCTTTGCGAAGGCAGAGGAATCAGGATGTTACACTTCAGATAATCGTGCTGATTCTGGTGGTATTCGGCCTTATCACACTTTGGAGTACCAGCGCATATAACGGCCGTGTGCGGTTCCTGGACGAGGGCTATTACTTTAAAAAGCAGTTGTTTGCCACGGCCCTTGGCCTGGCTGCCATGGCGCTGATCTCCCGGATGGATTATCATCTGTTCGCGGGATTCGCGGTGTGGGGATACCTGCTTTCCATGGCGCTTTCCGGCGCGGTTCTGCTGGTGGGGGATTCCTACAACGGTTCAAAACGGTGGCTGTCGCTGGGACCGCTGTCTTTTCAGCCGTCGGAATTTGCGAAACCGGCGGTGATTCTGTTTCTGGCATATATCATCAGCCGGCAGGGAAAAAAGAAAAACAGTCTGCTTCTTCTGGTTCTTGTGATCGCTCTGGTTCTTCCGATTGTGGGACTTGTGGGCACGAATAATCTGAGCACAGCGATTATTATTCTTGGGATTGCCGTGATTCTTGCCTTTGTATCAAATCCGAATTACCTGCAGTTTATATGGATCGGCCTTACCGGGATTGGTTTTATCGGCGTATTTCTGGGCATGGAACAATACCGGCTGGAGCGGCTGGCAATCTGGAGAAACCCGGAGGCCTATGAAAAGGGGTTTCAGACAATCCAGGGCCTGTACGCCATCGGTTCCGGGGGACTGTTCGGCAGAGGGCTGGGAGAAAGCCTGCAAAAGCTGGGCTTTGTGCCGGAGGCCCAGAATGACATGATTTTTTCGATTATCTGTGAGGAACTCGGCCTGACCGGCGCGGTGCTGTTGATCTTCCTGTTTATGATTTTGCTCTGGCGCTTTATGGTGATCTCCACCCATGCGCCGGATCTGTTTGGGGCGCTGATCTGTGCCGGGATTATGGGGCACATTGCCATTCAGGTGATTCTCAATATCGCGGTGGTGACAAATACCATTCCCAATACGGGAATTACGCTGCCTTTCATCAGTTATGGGGGCACCTCGGTATTATTTCTGCTGTCGGAGATGGGGCTGGCGCTTTCCGTCAGCCGGTGGAGCAGGACGGAGGAAAGATAAGGGAACAAAAACTGCTTTTCGGCATATACTAACGTATGGCAAAAACGTGCGGGAGGTATATGCGTGGGCAGAATACAGACAGTAGGCAGCATCCCGCTTGGCGGTGAAACGGCGGTGCAGGGTTCTAAGAATGGTGCGCTGCCGCTGATCGCCGCGTCGGTTTTACATGCGGGGAGGACGGTGATCCATGGCTGCCCGCGTATTCTGGATGTGGAATATATGTGCGGTATTCTGCGGGAAAGCGGATGCAGCGTATACCGCGAAAAGGAAGCGCTGGTGATTGACGCCGCAGGCCTTTCAAAGGTCTGCATCTCGGAGCGTTATGCGACGAAGCTTCGGGCCTCAGTGCTTCTGATGGGAAGCCTTTTGGGACGCTGCGGCCGGGCGTACCTGCCCTACCCGGGAGGATGCACCATCGGTATGCGCCCTATCGATTTTCATCTGCAGGCTTTTCAGCGTATGGGAGCGCGGCTGATTCCCGACGAAAAGGGGATCGCTCTTTCGGCAGAGGAAATGAGAGGAACTCATATTGAACTTGCGTTTCCAAGCGTGGGGGCCACGGAAAATATTCTTCTGGGCGCCGTGATGGCCCGGGGCGAGACGGTGATCAGCGGCTGCGCGGCGGAGCCGGAAGTAGAGGAACTCTGCCGGTTTTTAAATGCCAGAGGAGCGCGCATTGAGGGAATTGGAAGCAATACGCTGACGGTAACCGGGGTAGACTGTCTTCGCGATATCGAATATCGTCTGATGCCGGACCGGATTGTGGCTGGAACGTATCTTCTGGCGGCGGCGGGAACCAGGGGGCGCATCACACTTTGGAATACGCCGGTTGCACAGATGGAGGCGATTACCGGCCTTCTAAGAGAAATGGGCGCCGATGTTTCCGCTCATGACGGGGCGCTTCGCATGGATGCTTCCCAGCTTGACAAAGCTCCTGAGATTGTGAGCACCAGTCCTTATCCCGGATTCCCCACGGATCTGCAGTCTCAGATGATGGCGCTTTTGTGCACTGTGGAGGGAGAAAGCATAATCGAAGAAAATTTATTTGAGTCCAGATTTCTGGCTGCAGGGGAACTTAGAAAGATGGGTGCGTCAATTGAAATAAAGGGCAGAAGGGCGTTTGTGAGAGGCGTGCCGTCCCTTTACGGAGCCTGCGTCAGAGGACGGGAGCTTCGCGGGGGAGCAGCCCTGGTGGCGGCCGGCCTGGCGGCCCGGGGAACGACAGTGATTGAGGGCCGCGGATTTATTGACAGGGGTTATGAAAATATTGTGCGGGATCTTCTGGAACTTGGGGCGAATATTTGCGAAATCACATAGCAAATCTGTCAAATTACACAAAGAGGAAGGATATCTGGTATGGAACTTCAGAAAAGAAAAAAGAAAAATATACTGAAAATACCGCTGCTGGTCTTTTTAGCCATAGTTCTTTTCGGCATGGTGATTATTTTTGGACTGTTTCATATCCGCACGGTGGATGTTATTGGAAATGAATTTTATTCCGCAGAGGAAATTCAGAATATGATCATGTCGGATTCGCTGGCGGAAAACTCGATTTATCTCACCTGGAAATACAGCGACCCGGAAACGGCGGAGGCCCTGCCCTTTCTGAGCGCTATAGAAGTCAGCATGATCAGTCCTTATCATGTGCAGATCAGGGTTTATGAGAAAACGATCGCCGGATATCTGATGTATTCCGGTTCCCGGGTATATTTCGATACGGACGGCAATGTGGTGGAAATTTCCGGGGAGGAGCGGGACGGCGTCCCGCCGTTTTCCGGCATCTCTATCGGACAGCCCACGGTGGGAGAAAAGCTTCCGGTGGAGGACGAAAGCTTCCTGAGCTCCATCACCGAAACCGCGCAGATGCTGCGTCAGAGCGGACTGGAACCGGACGAGATACATTATGATGAAAAGCAGGAGGCCATCATCTATTTTGGTACCCGCAGGGTTATGCTGGGGTCCTCCGATTATATGGAAGAAAAAATATCCAATTTAAAAGCGCTTTTTCCGCAGATGGAGGGGCTGTCCGGCACGCTTCATCTGGAGACCTATACGCCTTCTGCCACAACCATCAGCTTTAAGAAAGGGGAAAAGGGCGAGGAGGAGGACGAGCTTCTGATGAACCTGAATCAGCCGGAGGAGACCGGCGGAGAAGGAGAGCAGGGAGACGGCGCATCCGGAGAAACTGAGGGGGAAACCACGGGAGAGACCACAGTGGATTCCGGCTCAAGCGGTTATGTGGAGGATCCCAGCAGAATCACCACAGATGCGGACGGAAACCAGATTTATACGGACGAGCAGGGAAATGTGACCTCCAATATGGATATGCCCTATTTGGGGGACGATGGACAGATCGTTACCGACGGTTATGGATATATTGATCCGTATACGGGAGCCTATATTTTAAATTGATACAGAAAATTTTACCGAAATGTGAAAAAGCCCTTGATAATTTAACAAAAAACTTATATTATAGAAGAAATAGTGGGACAATATTGTCACAGAGGCGAAACCAAAAGGAGGAAGCATCTTGTTAGAAATCGTGTCAAATGAAGCAGAATCTGCGGCGAAGATTATCGTTATTGGTGTTGGCGGCGCAGGTAATAATGCAGTAAATAGAATGGTGGACGAGGCGATTGCCGGCGTGGAATTTATTGGGATTAATACAGATAAGCAGGCATTGGATCTCTGCCGTGCACCGCATACAATACAGATTGGAGAAAAAGTAACCAAAGGCCTTGGCGCCGGCGCAAAGCCCCAGGTAGGGCAGCAGGCGGCGGAGGAAAGCACAGAGGAGATCAAACAGGCGATCCAGGGAGCAGATATGGTATTTGTTACCTGCGGTATGGGCGGCGGTACAGGAACCGGCGCGGCTCCTGTGGTTGCGGGCCTTGCCAAGGAGATGGGGATCCTTACAGTCGGCGTTGTCACAAAGCCGTTCCGTTTTGAGGCGAAGACGCGTATGAACAATGCTCTCGCGGGTATTGAGAAGCTGAAGGATAATGTAGATACACTGATTGTCATTCCGAACGACAAACTTCTGGAGATTGTGGACAGGCGTACCACGATGCCGGAGGCGCTGAAAAAAGCGGACGAGGTTCTTCAGCAGGCAGTGCAGGGAATTACAGACCTGATCAATCTGCCGGCACTGATTAACCTGGATTTTGCGGACGTTCAGACCGTGATGACCGACAAGGGCATCGCGCACATCGGCATTGGACAGGCAAAGGGAGACGACAAGGCCCTGGAAGCTGTGAAGCAGGCAGTTTCAAGCCCGCTCCTTGAGACGACGATCACCGGAGCTTCCCATGTGATCATTAATATTTCCGGCGACATTTCTCTGATGGACGCT
Organism: Eubacteriales bacterium; assembly: GCA_030524785.1. Lineage (GTDB taxonomy): Bacteria > Bacillota > Clostridia > Lachnospirales > Lachnospiraceae > Marvinbryantia. The sequence continues at coordinate 18,296 of JAUNFZ010000004.1, read as the reverse complement.
AACGACGCCGCAAGTTATGTACAGGAAATGGCAGGAGAGAATGCAAATATTATTTTTGGCGCTATGTATGATGATACATATGCAGACGAGGCAAGTATCACCGTAATCGCGACGGGTCTGAGTGACAAGAGTTCTGAGCAGGAGGCGCCGAAGAAGAACGCCGCCGGCAGAAGAATTGTACCTGATTTCACATATCCGTCAAATACGGGAAAAAGCGATACAGTAGCCGGGCTTCGCACGCCGACCCCGCTGGCCGGAATTGGCACAGTTCCTTCCTCAGGAAAGCTGAGAACACAGGAGGGAAGGGTACAGGAGCGCGATATTCAGATTCCGGACTTCCTGAAAAGAAGATAAGTATTTCAAACAGCGAAAAAGGCTGCAGCAGGGTCTGCTGTAGCCTTTTCCTATAGGAAACGGATATATCAAGTGAGGGAGAAAAATGAAGAAATTACTGAAAAAACTGGTGTGTGCGGCGGTTATCTGTCTGTGTGCCTGCGGCCTGATTCCAGCGCCCGAGGCCTCTGCGGAGGATATTGTGATTGTATTGGATCCGGGCCATGGCCGGTCTGAGAGCGGTGCGGTCAGAACCTGGAACGGCGTTACTTATCGGGAAGAAGTAATCAATCTGAAGATTGCCCAGTATGCAAAGAAGGAGCTGGAAACATATCAGGGCGTGAAGGTCTATCTGACCCACAATTCCCTGACAGGTTCCTATATGAACCGCCAGCAGCGGCTTTTGGTGGCAAAGAATAAAAAGGCTTCCGCCCTTGTGAGCATACATATTAATTCGACGGCTACGATGCAGACGAGCCTGACAGGGGCCTACGCTGCAGTGCCTTCCACATCAAAATATCCAAACACTAAGGCTTATGCGAAAAAGGCCAGAGAGCTTGGAAAGACGATTCTCGGACAGCTGAACAGCCAGGTGGGACTGCGCAACAACGGATTTTGGATTGACGACGGGCTGGGAATTATCGTTTACGGTATGAAGTACAAAATTCCAAGCATGATTATTGAGCATTGTTTTGTCAGCAATCCCAATGACTGCAGGAAGTATCTGAGCACAAATGCCCAGATGAAGAAGATGGGCGTGGCGGATGCGACGGGAATTGCCAAATACTTTAAACTGAAAAAGAAGGGTACCGTGGTCGGAAAGAACGGCTGGGTGACAGAGAATGGAAAGAAATATTTTTACATTAACAATGTAAAACAGACGAATGGATGGAAGGCTATTGGCGGCAAGTATTATTACTTCGACAAAAACGGCGTACTGCAGACCGGAGTCATTTCCATCGGAGGAAAGCTTTACCTTACGAATAAGAACGGCGTCCGCCAGAAGGGCTTTGTAAAGTGCAACGGCGGAAACCAGTATTATGCCAACAGCAAGGGACTTCTGTACACGGGATGGCGAACCTACAAAAAGCACAAATATTATTTTGACCCCAAAACAGGAGCGGCCTGCAAAGGATTAAAGACGATTGGCAAGGATAAGTACTATTTCAACAAGGGCACCTGCATTATGCAGACAAAGTGGGTTACCGTTTCCGGTGCGAAGATGTTTTTCAGCCGCAAGAACGGCAAGATGATGAAAAACTACTGGCTGAAGTGGGAAGGCAAATGGTACTATCTGGGCAGCGATGGTAAAATGTATAAGAACGTTACAAAAAAGATAGGAAAGAAAACATATAAATTCAACAAAAACGGTGTGTGTACAAACCGTAAATAAGCGATGCAGGCCATGTGGGCTGGAAATAGTTCCGCAGGCATATTCCTGTCGGATAAAATTACTGACGGCGCAGCAGGAGGTATGAAAGGGTGAAAGCACCAACATTGATTATTATGGCGGCTGGAATGGGCAGCCGCTACGGAGGATTAAAGCAGATCGATCCCGTTGACGAGCAGGGTCACATCATTATGGATTTTTCCATCTATGACGCAGTGCGGGCCGGTTTTGAGAAAGTGGTATTCGTGATCAAGGAAGAAAACGAAGCAGATTTTAAAGCCTGTATCGGGAACCGCATGGAGAAACAGGTGGAGGTAGCCTACGCATACCAGAGGCTTACAGATCTTCCGGAAGGGTTTTCGGTGCCGGAGGGCAGGGTGAAGCCCTTTGGAACAGCGCAGGCGGTGCTCTCGGCGAAAGACTGTATCGACGGACCATTTGCGGTGATCAATGCAGACGATTACTATGGAAGCAGCGCTTACCGCATGATGTATGACTATCTGACGACCCATGAGGATGACGAGAAATACCGCTTCGCCATGGTGGGCTATATTCTTGAAAATACCCTGACGGAGAACGGCCATGTGGCAAGAGGCATTTGTGTGACGGACGAACGTGGATTTCTGACAGACATTCACGAACGCACCAGAATCGAACGCCGGGGCAGCGAGACGGCCTACACGGAGGACGACGGACAAACATGGACCGTGATCCCCAAAGGAAGCATTGTCTCCATGAATATGTGGGGCTTCGGGCGCAGTATGATGGGGGAACTGGAAAAGGGCTTCCCGGTATTCTTAAAAGAGAATCTTCCGGTAAATCCGCTGAAATGTGAGTATTTTCTTCCCTTTGCCGTGGATGATCTCCTGAAAGAGGGAAAAGCTTCCGTCCAGGTGCTTAAGACACGGGACCGCTGGTACGGCGTAACCTATAAAGAAGATAAACCCATGGTAGTTCAGGCCATACGTGAGCTGAAGGCTTCAGGACTGTATCCGGAAAAGCTGTGGGAGGAATGATCATAGCGGAAAAGAGAGAAAATATGTGTAAATCTTGAAGGGGCGCACATGTATGGCTTGACGGCCATGCATGTACGCCCCTTTTGCTCCAAAGAAATTGCAATATTTAGCTATTTGTTTTCTTCGCGTTTCCTGAACTGCCCGCAAGTACAAATACTGTCATTTTTGAATTGTCCAGTCATTGTACATTTTCGGTTTTGCCAATAAACGCAGTTGCTGCAACATTCATTACTGCTCAATTTCTATCCTCCTCTCTGTCCTTTTCATGTTGTCTGGATTTCTGGCCTCCTCAATCAACCGCAACTTGGCAAAGCCGTTCCTTTCCATTCGGGGAAATAAAGTATGCCGTCATGCGCAAATCCCGTAAAGGCATTTCCATCATCACAATCATGGACAGCACTCCATGAAAGGATATTGCAAGTTGCATATTTGACTGCCGATCCTGCTCCGAAAACGTATCACCATCACAAATATGGCTGTGCCATATACCTAGTATTGATGGTTTGCGTCGGAATGTTTGCATAAGTTCTAATGCGCGGGCGGTGTGCCAATCACCATCAAGTGTAAAAGACACTTTGGATTTTTCTGCTGTCTTCGGTGGGACTGTTACTGCAACAACAGAATAGTGTCTTAATATTTTATATCCCAGGAGAACACCGCCAACTTCAAAATTATTTTTTGCGTTAGTTACACTATTTCTGATTTGGCAGTATGCTTTGTTTGAGAGGACAACTCTTGCGGCAGAGTTTCGTTTCATATTATTTTACACGGACTAAGTAAGAGTGACCACAGTTCTGGCAAGGTATCGTTGATGCAACATCGCCTTTAACAAGCAGCGGGCCTGGGTACTGCCATCCACATTTTGGACATTTGAAATAATCACTGTTGAATTTGAGGGTAGGAATAGCTTTCTTTTGGACTTTGATCTTCATAATAAATGCCTCCATAAGTTTTATTTCGTAAGAATCAACGATTCTTTGCGACGTAGTCAGGATCAATATACTCTGGATGTTTATTGGGTATGTCTTTCAAAACTTGATCCACTTCTGAAAAAGTCATTGCCTTTCCCAGAATAGTTTGTCTAATGTATTGCTGCCCTTCCTTAGTCCATACTCCAAGGGTAAATAATTCCTGCAAATCTTCTTCGGTCACTTTTGGCTTTTCAAAGCAATTCATACGGGTTTCAGGAGTGATATGGTGGCATTTTGACAGGGAGCAAAACCAGTCTGTGTCAGAATATCTCCTGCTCGTATCTTTTCTGCAATGCTTACATTCACAGCAAAAACCTTCTTCGCCGGTTATCAACGACACTATACTATTTCTGGCACGGGCTGCATCCAGACTTTTCCCTTTGGCAATGAATAGAATAACAGCGATCACGATTATTATAAATATGAACATAAACATCCTCCTTGTTTTCACACTGAATATCTAAAATACTTCAGTAGTTGTTTTACATCATCATTGTCTAAACCATATTTTGCAATGAGCTGTTTTTGGATTTGCCTTAGGGATTCTCTGTCTTCTGTATCATTGGCGGCTTGAATCGCTGATTTATATTTGTAGTAATCACTTGTTGATATTTTTTGCATTTTTCTCACGGCCTCCCTGTCACATTTCAAATTTTCATTATTCATACCATTCAGGATGTTCATTAATTGAGACTATCTAATATTTTGCGTTGGCGTCACTATTTTCCAAAGATTTCTGGTACCAGTATTTTGCCTTTTCTATATCTTTTGGAAAAATAGAGTTCCCGTCTTCGTAATACATACCGACGATATGTTGACAGCGTGCTGCCATTACTCCATTATTTGCTTCTGCCCCTTTATAATAGCTTTCAGCAATTTTTCTTTCTAAGCTGTGTTTTTCTTCTTCTGGCAACGGCACTTTGCGAATATGCCCATTATCATCAAGAGAAATCATGGCATTGTAAGCTTTGCCCAACTGAAACCAGGCATTACTTAGTCCTTGATTTGCTGCTTTAATCAGCCATCCAAGACTTTCTTGTGACCTATAAGGTGATAAAAATTCGCCCACTGCTAACTGAGCATAAGCGTCTCCGGATTCAGCAAGACTGAACAGTGAAGATTCATATTTTTCCTTAAACTCCGCGACCTCACTTTCAGAAAACACAAATTTTGCAAAATTGCTACACAATGCACCTTGTGCCTCTAAATTGCCAGAGAGTGCTAGTTCGCGAAGCTGCTGCTGCCAGTATTGACGTTTTTCTGGGTGGGAATGGTCTCTGTTTGTTTCATGATAGAAAAAGCATATATCCATTAATCCGTCGATGGATCCTAGCGTAACTGGCTTATCATAATCGAAAAACTTGTCAAATTCATACTCTGTTTCACAAAAATACGGCAAGCCATTTTTAATGGAGGCTAAGACATATGTCCCTGAGTCTTCCAGTTCGCGCCCCATGTTTAGGGACTGTAATAACCAGTCTATTTTGTATTTTGGCTGTTTTCCGTCATGCCAGATCAGATCAAATACCGTTTTGTATTTTGAGTAATATGGGCTGTTAATCAAGGCGTCTGCTGGACAGTGATTAATGCCAGGAGTTGGCTGATCGACAGTTTGGGATTGCTGTACAGCGGCATGATTCTGATAAGATGTTGTCGATGCGTTATTCTTCCGTGGTTTAATGACAAGATAGTAAAAAACCGCAACTAGAATTATAATTATTAATACTCTCATATACGTCTTCCATCCTTTTATTAGTTGGTACAAATAAGTGTACTTTTCTGCAAAGAGAAATAATAGTTTTCTTATTCGCTAAATATCGAAAAATTATTTAAAAAAGTATGGAAATCTCTGCTAATATATGCTATATTTAATAATAATTAGATAACCTGAACGATTTACAGAAAAGTACACGTTCCTGTAAAAAAGCCAAGTCACAGCAACTTGGCTTTTTCATATATTTCTGCTCGGTAGCGGAAAGTGGAGAGCGGTATTCCGCACTTCTTTGCGGCTGCTGTCCCAGTGATTTTTCCAGCTTTCCACTGCTGGTATGCATTGTAATAGTTCTCCGGCAACGGTCTGGGTGGTCTTCCAAATCGTACTCCCTTTGCTTTTGCTGCCGCAATACCCTCGGCTTGCCGCTGCCGAATATTGGTGCGCTCGTTCTCCGCCACAAAGGACAGCACCTGCAAGACAATGTCACTGAGAAAAGTCCCCATCAGATCTTTGCCCCGTCGGGTATCCAGCAGAGGCATGTCCAACACCACAATGTCAATGCCTTTTTTCTTGGTAAGTACTCTCCACTGTTCCAAAATCTCCCCATAGTTACGCCCGAGACGGTCTATGCTCTTGATGTAGAGCAAATCGTCTTTTTTCAATCGCCGTACCAGTTTCTTGTACTGTGGACGTTCAAAGTCCTTGCCGCTTTGCTTGTCCATGAAAGTGTTTTTCTCCGGAATGTGTAGCTCTTGAAAGGCAATTAGCTGACGATCCCCGTTCTGCTCCTTTGTGCTGACACGGATATATCCGTAAATTCCGATAAAATCATCTCCCTTCCAATGTAATGTTCAGATATTTGCATTACCCATTTTTTGTTTGCCTTTCGCCATGACTATTGTAGCGAAAAATCACGTTAATTCTACCAGACAGCGGGGAAAGAGTAGATTATGAACATTGGTCTGGATGTGGGGAGTTTTTTGAGGAAACTCTGAAACGGGACGCAGGCCATCAGAAAGGAATATTTTACAGAAAAATGGCCGAAGCACAGGACAGGTCATAAAAAACGATCATAAAAAACTTCAGAAAGAGTGAAAAGTATATACCATTTTCCCGCAAAATGGTATATACTTATTTTAGGAAAAAGGGCGCGGATGCGTTTCTTTTTATGGCATATGATATGTCAGCCAAAGCGGAAAACGAAAAGTCAGGAGGATGTGAGATGGCAATTTTGGTGACAGGCGGCGCCGGATATATCGGCAGCCATACGTGTGTGGAGCTGCTGAATGAGGGATACGACGTAGTCGTTGTGGACAACCTTTATAATTCCAGCGAGAAAGCGCTGGAGCGGGTGGAAAAGATTACGGGAAAGAAAGTTACATTTTATAAGGCTGATCTGCTGGATAAGGAAGCGCTGCAGAAAATCTTTGACAAAGAAGAAATTGATTCAGTGATTCATTTTGCAGGCTTAAAAGCGGTGGGAGAGTCTGTGGCAAAGCCTCTTGAATATTATCATAACAATATGACCGGAACATTTAACCTCTGCGACGTTATGAGAAACCACGGCGTAAAGAACATTGTGTTCAGCTCCTCTGCAACGGTATATGGGGATCCGGCTTTTATTCCGATTACCGAGGACTGCCCCAAGGGAAAAATTACCAATCCTTACGGACAGACCAAGGGAATGTTGGAGCAGGTGCTGACAGATCTGAATGTGGCGGATCCTGAGTGGAATGTGGTGCTGCTGCGCTATTTTAATCCCATCGGCGCTCACGAGAGCGGTCTGATCGGCGAGGACCCGAAGGGGATTCCCAACAATCTTGTTCCCTATATTGCCCAGGTGGCGGTAGGAAAACTTGAGGCACTGGGTGTGTTCGGCAACGATTATGATACGCCGGACGGCACAGGCGTGCGGGATTATATCCATGTGGTGGATCTGGCAAAGGGCCATGTGAAAGCCATTGAAAAATTAAAAGACAAAGAGGGCGTGAGCATTTATAATCTGGGAACCGGCAACGGCTACAGCGTGCTTCAGGTGCTGCATGCCTTTGAAAAAGCCTGCGGCAGAGAACTGCCCTATGTGATTAAGCCGCGCCGGCCGGGCGATATCGCTACCTGCTACGCAGATCCGAGTAAGGCGAAAAGAGAGCTGGGATGGGTTGCGGAAAAGGGAATCGAGGAGATGTGCGCCGACAGCTGGAGATGGCAGAGCAGCAATCCCAACGGCTACGCTGAGTAAGGAGCAGGAATGTTTGATATTCAGGAAGAATTAAAAAAACTCCCGGCAAAGCCGGGAGTTTATATTATGCATGACGAAAAGGACGCCATTATTTACGTGGGAAAAGCAATCAGCCTGAAAAACAGGGTGCGCCAATACTTCCAGAGCAGCCGGAACAAGGGCGTAAAAATTGAACAGATGGTGACGAAAATCGACCGCTTTGAGTATATCGTTACGGATTCCGAGCTGGAGGCGTTAGTGCTGGAGTGCAATCTTATCAAGGAACACCGGCCGAAATACAACACCATGCTTAAGGATGATAAAACGTATCCGTTTATCCGGGTGACGGTCAGCGAGCCGTATCCCAGAGTCCTTTTTTCACGCAGAATGAGAAAGGACAAGTCGAGGTATTTTGGCCCGTATACGAGTGCCGGGGCGGTAAAAGATACGATTGAACTGATCAACAAGCTTTACCGGCTGCGCACCTGCAGCCGGAATTTGCCAAGAGACATTGGGAAAGAACGGCCCTGTCTGAATTATCACATTAAACAGTGCAACGCTCCCTGTCAGGGCTATGAGAGCCAGGAGGAATACGCAAAACGTGTCGCTCAGGCGGTGGAATTTTTAAACGGAAACTATAAGCCGGTGCTGAAAATGCTGGAGGAGCGCATGCAGGAAGCCTCCGAGCGGCTGGATTTTGAGGCTGCCATAGAGCAGAGAGAGCTTTTGAACAGTGTAAAACAAATTGCACAGAAGCAAAAGATTACTTCCGGCGACGGCGAGGATAAGGATGTGATTGCGCTGGCTGCGGACGACAGAGACGCTGTGGTACAGGTCTTTTTTGTGCGGAGCGGGCGGCTGATCGGCAGGGATCACTTTTATCTGCGGGTGGCGCCCCACGATACGCCGGGCGTCATTCTGAACAGTTTCCTGAAACAGTTTTATTCGGGAACGCCCTTTATTCCCCGGGAGATTATGCTGCAGGAGGAAATAGAGGACAGTGAGATTATCGAGGAATGGCTTGGAAAAAGGCGCGGAGGGCGGGTGTATATCCGGGTGCCGAAGAAGGGAACGAAAGAGAAGCTGGTGGAGCTTGCGGCAAAAAATGCCTGGATGGTTTTGACCCAGGACCGGGAGAAAATCAAGCGGGAGGAAGGCCGGACCATCGGAGCTATGAAAGAGATTGCATCTCTTTTGGGACTTTCCGATGTGGTGCGGGTGGAAGCCTTTGATATCTCCAATATCAGCGGGTTTGAATCGGTGGGTTCTATGATCGTGTATGAGAAGGGAAAACCGAAAACCAGCGATTACCGGAAATTTAAGATCAGAACGGTGAAAGGACCGGATGATTACGCCAGCATGGAGGAAGTGCTGGGGAGGCGCTTTTCCCACGGCTTGGCTGAGCGGGCGGAGGACGGCGGAGAATTTGGAAGCTTTTCCAGATTTCCGGATCTGATTATGATGGACGGCGGAAAGGGGCAGGTCAACGTTGCCCTGAGGGTGCTTCAGGAACTGCACCTTGACATCCCTGTGTGCGGTATGGTCAAGGACGATCATCACAGAACCCGGGGACTCTACTATAATAATACAGAGATTCCCATTGACCGCCATTCGGAAGGATTTCGGCTGATTACGCGTATTCAGGATGAGGCGCATCGGTTCGCCATCGAGTATCACCGCTCTCTGCGAAGCAAGCAGCAGGTACGCTCCGTGCTGGACGATATTGAAGGCGTGGGCGAGACCCGCAGGAAGGCTCTGATGCGGAGATTTAAATCTGTGGAAGCGATTCGGGACGCCAGTGTAGAGGAGTTGGCGGCTACAGAATCCATGAATCTGCCTGCAGCGCAGAAAGTGTATGAATTTTTCCACTGAGGCAGGTTTTGCGGAAACTTTTTTGTGTTTTTTCGCGGAGTTTTTTGCAGAGACTGCATCCGGCGTTGAAGTTAGAAATTTGATATGTTATACTGAAAGCAGAAATGTGGGCTGGGCAGAACGTTTTTTGTCCGCAGAAAAAATATTGTATGAGGAGAAGGAATATGGCAAGCAGTGTATCATTGTCTAAGGTAGTAGAGAAGATGAATCTGAAAAATGTTACGCCGGATGTGGACATTTCGCAGATTCGTATTACTGTGCCGGACATCAACCGTGCGGCTCTGCAGCTTACGGGTTATTTTGAACATTTTACCTCCGAGCGTGTGCAGATTGTAGGGTATGTGGAGTACACATACCTGGAGGGGCTCCCCCGGGAGAAAAAGATACCGGTGTACGAGCAGTTTGTTTCTTATAAAAGTCCCTGCATTATCTACACGACCCGTACAAAGCCGGACGAGGATCTTCTGAGAATCGCCACCGAGTACGGTGTGCCGGTGTTTATCACGGAGAAGGAGACCTCCGCTTTTATGGCGGAAATTATTCGCTGGCTGAACGTAGAGCTGGCTCCCTGTATTTCCATTCACGGCGTACTGGTGGATGTATACGGCGAGGGTGTGCTGATGATGGGTGAGAGCGGCATTGGAAAAAGCGAAGCGGCGCTGGAGCTGATCCGCCGTGGCCACCGCCTGATTTCCGACGACGTCGTGGAGATACGCAAGGTCAGTGACGCAAGCCTGGTGGGGAGCGCACCGAATTTGACCCGCCATTTTATTGAACTGCGCGGCATCGGGATTATCGATGTAAAAACTCTGTATGGAGTGGAGGCGGTGAAGAATACCCAGACGATTGATATTGTAATCAAGCTGGAGGAGTGGGATAGGGACAAGGAGTATGACAGAATGGGCCTGGAGGAGGAGTATACGGAATTTCTGGGCAATCGTGTCGTATGTCATTCGATTCCCATGCGTCCCGGAAGAAATACGGCTCTGATTGTGGAAGCGGCGGCTGTCAATCACCGGCAGAAGAAGATGGGATATAACGCGGCTCAGGAGCTGGTGAACCGTGTGCAGAAAAATATGACGAGAAGACGTGAGTTCTGAGAAAGCGTCGGGAATAAATATAAATTGGGAGGGCTTCAGGTATGAAGAAGTATTGCTTTGGAATTGATGTGGGCGGAACAACCGTGAAATGCGGACTGTTTGATGTGAAAGGCACTGTGCTCGATAAGTGGGAGATACCTACCAGGATAGAGAACAACGGTTCGAACATTCTGCCGGATGTAGCTGATACGATCATAGATAAGATCAGAGAAAAGGAGCTTGACCGGGAGGAGATTGCAGGCGTCGGCCTGGGCGTGCCGGGCCCGGTAAACGAGGAGGGGGAAGTGCTGACAGCGGTGAACCTTCACTGGGGATATATACATCTGACGGCGCAGATGGAGAAATTGACAGGGCTTGAGGTGAAAGCGGGAAATGATGCCAACGTGGCCGCCCTGGGAGAAATGTGGAAGGGCGGAGGCGCCGGATATCACAATGTGGTTCTGGTGACTCTCGGAACCGGCGTGGGCGGCGGAATTATCAACAATGGAGAGATTGTGACGGGAACCCATGGCGCCGGTGGAGAGATCGGCCATGTCCATGTGACGGATTCCGTGGATTTTGACTGCAACTGCGGAAACCGCGGCTGCCTGGAGCAGGTGGCGTCGGCCACAGGCATTACTTATCTGGCAAACCGCAGGCTTGCGAAGGATGAAACGCCGTCGGTGCTGCGAGGCCAGGAAGTTTCGGCGAAGGCAGTTTTCGATGCAGTGAAGCAAAACGACGCTGTGGCAATCGAGATTGCAGAAGAATTTGGAAAGTTTCTGGGACTTGCCCTGGCGAATATTGCCGGCGTCACAGATCCCGATGTTTTTGTGATTGGCGGCGGCGTGTCCAAAGCCGGTCCTATCCTTCTTGATTATGTGAGAAAGTATTACAGGGAATATGCGTTTATGTCCTGCAAAGAAACGCCCTTTGCCCTGGCGGAGCTGGGAAACGACGCTGGAATCTACGGCGCGGCCAAGCTGGTGCTGTAAACGCAGGAGTATAATATGCCCCGCTGCTTTTCTGCCGGTCTGATTTCCGGCAGAAAAGCAGCGGGGCTTTCTCTATGGATAAATCACAATCGTTCCGTCGTTGTAATATTGATCGGCGGGGATATCGTCAAAGGAGGTATTGCCGTTGTCGGTATTTGTTCCTCCGCCAATCTGAATGACGCCGTCTTCCTGCCCGGAAGTTTGATCGGTCTGTCCAGTTTGGCTGTTCTGCCCGGTTTGGTCGGTCTGTCCGGTTTGACTGTTCTGCCCGGCTTGTCCTGTTTGCCCTGTCTGATTGGATGCCCCCGATTCACTCTGCGCTTCTGTGTGAATCTGAACGGTATTCGCGTGGCCGGAGCAGGTCTGAACGGGCGCCGCGTAATTGGAGTCGTCGGTGACGCCTTCGCTTCCGGCCGGCCGCTGAATACAGATTTTTGTGGTGGAAGGACAGGTGGCGGAGGCCCGAAGCCCTGTTACCGTACATATGGGAACCGCTGTGTGGGCGTCGCAGACTGCAGTAGGTACGGTGTCTGCCGTAAAATATTCGGTATAGGCCTGGCTGCCCCTGGGATCCGCAGTGCAGACGCCGTCTACTGCCAGCTTACCGGACTTTTTGCAGACCGTGGCCGTTACAATGTTTTCCGGCTGCGCAAGCTGCGTCACGGGGAGCTCTGCGTGGATTCTGGTCATGATGGAATTCCAGAGTACCTTGGCGTAGGTGCTGAAGCTGCGGTCGTAATCCGGCAGCGCGTCGTTGTTGTCATAGCCGCCCCAGACGCCGCAGGTATAATATGGTGTATATCCCTCAAACCAGATATCCTTGGACTGGTCTGTGGTTCCGGTTTTTCCTGCCACGGGCATATCGCCCAGGCTGATAATGTTGTATGCCGTCCCCTCCGGATTTTTCACCACGTCCTCCATAGCCTTTGTCAGAAGAAAGGCGGTAGATTCCGATACTACCTGCGTTCCGGCAGAGGTATTGTCGAGAATGATATTTCCCTGGCTGTCCTCTATACGGGAGTAAAACTTGGGCTTGATATAGGTGCCGCCGTTTGCCAGGGCTGCGTATGCCCCGGTCAGCTCCAGGTTGACAACGCCGTCTGTTACGCCGCCCAGCGCCAGTGGCTGATAGGCGTCGGTCAGTAGGTTTCCGTTGGCGTCCCAGTCGTTGTCATAGAGGGTGGTGATGCCAAAGCGCTCCAGATAATCAAGACCTACCTGGGGCGTAATTTCAGTCAGGCATTTCACAGCCACCACATTGACGGATTTTACAAGTGCAAAATGAATCGTTTCCAGACCGCTGTAGCCATAATCGCTGTCCCAGTTCTTCAGCTCTGTGCCGGAGCTGTAGGAATAGGGTGCGTTGTCATAGACAGTGGCCAGAGTCTTATTATTGTGGTCTATGGCAGGGGCATATACGGCGACAGGCTTGAAGGTGGAGCCTGGCTGCCGCCTGGTGGAGGTCGCACGGTTCAGGGTAAGGCTTGCCTCCTTTGTTCCGCGACCTCCCACAATGGCTTTTACATAGCCCGTAGACTGCTCAATGATTACTACGGAAGCCTGGGGCTGCGGAACCAGGGAGATGCGTTCTCCCAGAATAGTGTCATCCTCAGAAGTATAAGCCGCTTTAAACTGAGCGGCATAAGCGCGCGCCGTGTCCTCGTCAACAAACATCATATTGAAGGAGGAGTCCTGAGCTTCAAAATAGTTTTGTACGTCCGAACTGCTGTAGTGTACGGTTGTGCCGTCGGCTTTCTGTACGCTGAGGGCGTAGTCCAGTCCGATCAGCGTATCTACAGGAAAGTTGGCGCTGTTGGCAAATTCTTCATCACAGATCTGCTGAATTGCCTCGTCCTGTACGCTGAAAATGCGCAGGCCGCCGGAGTAGAGCGCTTTGTATGCCTGATTGCTGGTATAGCCTTTTTCAGCGACCAGATCTTCAAGAATCTGCTCGATCATGGCGTCCGTATAGTAGGAGTAAACTGAAGTTTCTCCCGTCTGGGCAGAGGCTTCCTGGATTCGTGAGTAAACGTCGTCGGCCAGAGCTTCGTCGTATTCCGCCTGGGTAATATATTCCTGTTCGAGCATGGCGTTCAGCACACGCTCCCGGCGCCTGGCATTTGCTTCCGGGTACGTAATCGGATTGTAGCCGGTGGGATTTTGGGTGATCCCCGCAATCACGGCGGACTCGGACAGAGTCAGCTCGGAAACATCTTTATTAAAATACCGCTGTGCCGCTGCCTGCACGCCGTAGGCTCCGGCCCCCAGGTTGATGGTGTTCAGGTAGTCCTCCAGAATCTTTTGCTTTGCTTCGGTCTTGCTCATTTCCTTTTCCATGGTTTGCTCCAGCTGCAGCGCCAGATACTGTTCCTGGAATTTCCGCTTAAAGCTCTGGAGCAGCGAGGACTCGCTGACCCAGTCGGGGAAGACGCTGTTCTTCAAAAGCTGCTGCGTGATGGTGCTGGCGCCCTCGGAGAAGCTTCCGCCGGTAATACCTACCACAAAGGCCCGGAGAATACCGCGCACGTCAATGCCGTTGTGCTCATAAAAACGTTCATCCTCAATTGCAACGACGGCGTTTTGAAGATTGGCCGGCACCTGACTGAGAGAAACCGGGGTACGGTTGGAGGTGGGAGCCGTCAGCTTCTGGAGCTGGCGTCCGTCGGCGCTGTAAATATAGGTGGCGGCTTCTGCGGGAGCTGTGCTTAAGCTGCTGATGTCGGGCGCACTGGAGATTAATCCACGCATGACGCCGTATCCGGCGCAGACAATGCCGATGACAAGCGCAAAAATAGCAACCACAAGCAAACGTGCCAGTGTCATGCCGGCTTTCTGCTCCAGCTTTTCCGCAGTCATATTTTGCTGTTTTTTTTCGATGTCACGTCTGCCGTATTTCATGTGCCGCATCCTTTCATGACTTTTCAAAGAAGCATTTTCGCTATAAAAAATTTTCCCCGATTTTTAAAACACTATCCATAGTATAACAAACTATTTGGGTAAAGTCTATCTCTTGACACGAGGGTTAAGATTTTATACTATAATTATTAAGATATTTGGAAAGGTGAAACGCATGAGCAGCAAAATTGTTTACAACGGGGGAGAAGGCGAGATTACAGAGAAAAAATCGCGCTTTATTGCTACGGTATACCCGGTTCATTCAGAGGAGGAAGCACTGGCATTTATTGCCGGATTAAAGAAAAAATACTGGAACGCCTCTCATAATTGCTGGGCTTTCGTGGTTGGAGAACGCCAGGAACTCCAGAGGTGCAGCGACGATGGAGAACCGCAGGGAACGGCGGGACGCCCGATGCTGGATGTGCTGCTGGGAGAGAATATCCACGATGCGGCAGTCGTGGTCACACGCTATTTTGGTGGGACGCTGCTGGGAACGGGCGGACTGGTGAGAGCCTACGCAAAGGCGGTACAGGCAGGGCTGGCAAACAGCACGGTTCTTGACAAGATCAGAGGCGCCCGGCTGGAGGTGGAAACTGATTATAACGGCATTGGGAAGCTTCAGTATCTGTTTGGGCAGAGGGGCCTGCAGGTGATTGATTCGAACTACAGCGATGTGGTAAAAATGGCGGTTCTTGTACGCAGCGAGGAGACTGCGTCGGTTGTTGAGGAAATCACGGAAGCGACGAATGGAAAAGCCCGCTGCAGCCTGGAAGATGTCTGCTTTGCATTTGACGGCAGCAAGCCGGTGATATTTCAGTGATTCAGAGCATGCGATATTTTAGTGACTCAGATCAGCGCTTTACATATTTGAAAAATTCAAGTATACTGTAAGAATATAAATTCGAAGGAATAAGGGGAAAACGATGGCAGAGAGGGAAAGCGAAAAACCGATCGGTATGTTTGATTCCGGCGTGGGAGGCCTGACGGTGGCCCGGGAGGTTATGAGGAACATGCCGGGGGAGAAAATCGTATATTTTGGCGATACGGCCAGGGTGCCTTACGGAAATAAATCGAAAGAAATTATTCTGCGCTATTCCAGGCAGATTGTGCGCTTTTTGCAGTCGCAGGATGTGAAGGCAATCGTAGTGGCATGCAACACGGCCAGCGCTTTTGCGCTGGAGGAAATCCGCCACGAACTTAAGATTCCCATGATCGGCGTGGTAAAACCCGGGGCGAGGGTGGCGTGCAAGGCCACAAGAAATAACCGCATCGGCGTGATTGGAACGAATGGAACGATCTCCAGCGGTCTTTATACAGAGTTTATCAGAGAAATGAACCCCCGTGCGCAGGTGGTGGGAAAGGCATGTCCGCTGTTTGTTCCGCTGGTAGAGGAAAATATGTGGAAGGATCCGGTGACGAAGGAGATGGTGAGACGCTATCTTACGCCGCTGAAGGAGCAGAATATAGACACATTGATTTTGGGATGCACCCATTATCCGCTGCTGCGCTCTGTCATCCGGGAAGTGATGGGAGAAAGCGTAACGCTGGTGAATCCCGCCTACGAGACGGCGTGCAGTTTAAAAGAACTGCTTGCCCGGGAAGGGCTGACAAATGAAGCCGCGCCGGAGACGAAAAAGCATCCCTACCGCTTTTTTGTGAGTGATGCGGCGGAGACGTTTCAGAAATTTGCAAATTCTATTTTACCGGTTGATATTGAGAACGCGCAGAAAATTAACATCGAAGAATATTAAAGCGAACGCCGGAAGGAGCAGTGTATGACAGAGGAAGTTTTGGTAAGCGTGAAAGGGATGCAGGTACTTGCTCAGGATATGGAGGAGGAAGTGGAGGTCGTTACGAACGGCAGCTACCTCTGTAAGAACGGCAAGCATTATATTTGCTACGAGGAAGTAATGGAGGGAATGGATGGAACAATCCAGAACCTGATAAAAGTGGATGAATGTGGTATGGAAGTAACCAAAAAGGGGCTTACGAACGTACACATGATTTTTGAAAAAGATAAGAAAAATCTTACATATTATGAAACCCCCTTTGGCAATTTGCTGGTGGGAATATCGGCAACAAATATTGATGTGAAAAACAGTGAGAAAAATATTGACGTTACCGTCAACTATGCGCTGGATGTAAATTATGAACATCTCGCAGACTGCACGATCAATATGAACATCAAATCAAAAGACGGCGGAGAATTTCATTTAAGCTGATAAAAGCGGGGACATTGTCTGAACGATGAGAAAATCGTGAAGCAGTATCCCCGCTTTTACGGCATCTGCAGGCAGATTATCCCAGATAATTTACGCCAAGTATGACGACGCCGAGAATTACCAGTACAGCTCCGGTGGCCCTGTTTAAAATGACAGGGCTTGTTTTATTGGCAAATTTTGCGGCGATTCTGGCCCAGAGAAGGGTAGAGAGTACGCAGAAGATAAGCGCCCACCAATCCGGCGCGCCGCCTATGGCAAAGTGGCTGACAGAACCGGTAAAGGCGGTAAAAGCCATAATAAAAACACTGGTTCCGACGGCTGTTTTCAGTTCATAGCCAAGGACGCTGGTAAGGATAAGAAGCATCATCATACCGCCGCCGGCCCCTACAAATCCACAGATGAATCCAATCATGACGCCGCAAATGCTGGATTGAAACAGGCGTTTCTTCGGACTGACCAGGGCCATGGCTTCTTTCGTGGTCATTACTGGTTTTATGATGAATTTAATGCCCAAAAGAAGTGTCATAAAGACAGAAAAATTCCCCATAGCGTGACTTGGCACAAGGCTGGAAACCCAGCTTCCTACCAGCGTAAAGCAGAGAACAAAGATCATCATGACAAGGCCATTACGTATATCAAGATTTTTATTTTTGCCATAAGTCCAGGCGCTGATGGCGCTGGCAAGGACGTCGCTGGCAAGCGCAATGCCCACCGCTTCGTAGGCAGGGATATGCAGAAAAGTGATGAGCATCGGACTGATGACCGCAGCGGCGCTCATGCCGGCAAATCCGGTTCCAAGACCGGCTCCGATACCGGCAATAAAACAGATCGCAAATTTGTAAAGCAATGGCATTGTTTTTCAGACCTCCTTTAAAAGTAACCTCATATTGGAATTTATTTTGCAGAAAACAGACTCCACCCGCTTTAGATCCTCCGGCGACAGGCCATCGAAGATTCTGGAAAAAAACTGTCGCTGTGCGGCCTGACCGGCTGCGATGATTTCTTCCGAGGCAGGCAGAAGCTTCAGGTGTATAGATTTCTGGTTCCCTTCGTGGTATGCCCGGGAGAGATACTTCTTTTCCTCCAAAAGATGGATGGCGGAGGAAACATGGGACTTGGTAAACTGCCGGACTTCCACAATATCCCGGGCGGTATCATAGCCAGGATTATTCGCCAGAAATACCAGGATATCCAGTTCCATCCGTGTAATCTGATATTGTTCGCACAGAGGATCCATGGCCTGGTCATACAATTTTTTTATAAGTGAAATATGGTTGTGAAATTCAGCAGGTATCATATGAAACACTCCCAACACAGTAAATATAGTTCAAAATAGAACTAAATTTATTATAGCAGAGGCATGAAAATTGTCAACAGGTGTTTCGACATCCAAATCCTTATAGCTTATTGCGGTAAAAAATATGAAACTGAGCTGATCATATATAATATCGTTCAAATAGTCACAAAAACAATAAAAAAATAATATAAAAAATGAGTTTATAAAAAGAAGGAAATGTGATATCTTAAAAACAAGCACCCGTCTTTAGGATTTAGCACTATAATCTTTTGGAGTTCAATTTAATACAAAACA
>JAUNFZ010000063.1 GCA_030524785.1 Eubacteriales bacterium | reverse complement strand
GATACCACGCTCTCTTTCTTCCGGAGCTTTGTCGATGTTATCGAAATCTGTAGCTGTGTTGCCGGCAACTCTCTCTGCAAGCACTTTGGTGATAGCTGCTGTCAGAGTAGTTTTGCCATGGTCTACGTGACCGATGGTACCGATATTACAATGCGGTTTTGTTCTTTCAAATTTAGCTTTTGCCATTTTGAATGTCCTCCTTAAAAAAATTCACTTTTCTTTTTATGATTTACATAGGCTATCTCTGATTATATTTCAAAACCATGAGTTTTTCAAGCCTTTTTTCACTTATTTACCTTTGTTGCTCAGTACTTTTTCCTGAACAGATTTGGGAACCGGCTCATATCTCTCGAAGAACATGGAGTAGTTGCCGCGTCCCTGTGTCTTGGAACGAAGGTCGGTAGAATAACCGAACATCTCAGCCAGCGGTACATAACCGCGCACCATCTTGCCGCCTCCAATATCTTCCATGCCCTCGATACGGCCACGGCGGGAATTGATATCGCCGATAACGTCTCCCATGTATTCCTCCGGCATCGTTACCTCAACCTTCATGATCGGCTCAAGCAGGATAGCGTCACCTTTCTTCATCGCATCCTTGAACGCCATGGAACCGGCGATGTGGAATGCCATTTCAGAGGAGTCGACCTCATGGTAGGAACCGTCGTATACGTTTGCGTGTACGCCCAGTACCGGGAATCCGCCAAGGATACCTGCTTTTGCAGCTTCCTCAATACCCTCGCCGACTGCCGGGATATATTCCTTCGGAATCGCACCGCCGACAACCGTAGATTCAAACTTGAAGGTTTCCTCGCCGTTCGGATCCATCGGGGTGAAGATAACTTTACAGTGACCATACTGACCACGTCCGCCAGACTGCTTCGCATACTTGCTGTCCACCGTAACTTCTTTGGTGAAGGTCTCCTTGTAAGCAACCTGCGGTGCGCCTACGTTCGCCTCAACCTTGAACTCACGCAGCAGACGGTCTACGATGATCTCCAGATGGAGTTCTCCCATACCTGCAATGATGGTCTGTCCTGTTTCCTGATTTGTATGAGCACGGAAGGTCGGGTCTTCTTCTGCAAGCTTTGCAAGAGCTTCGCCCATTTTGCCCTGTCCTGCTTTTGTCTTCGGCTCGATTGCCAGCTCGATAACCGGTTCCGGAAATTCCATGGATTCCAGGATTACCGGATGCTGCTCGTCGCAGATGGTGTCGCCGGTACCTGTTATCTTAAATCCAACTGCGGCCGCGATATCGCCGGAATAAACCTTGTCAAGCTCGGCTCTCTTGTTTGCGTGCATCTGAAGGATACGTCCTACACGCTCCTTTTTGCCCTTCGTGGAGTTCAGCACATAAGAACCGGAGTTCATGGTGCCGGAGTACACGCGGAAGAAAGCCAGTTTGCCGACAAACGGGTCTGCCATAATCTTAAATGCCAGAGCAGAGAACGGTTCCTCGTCGGAAGAATGTCTCTCCACTTCGTTGCCATCCAGGTCGGTACCCTTGATAGACGGGATATCGAGCGGCGACGGCATAAACTCAACAATCGCATCCAGAAGCTTCTGGATACCCTTATTTCTGTACGCGCTGCCGCAGCAAACCGGAACTGCCGTACATTCGCAGGTAGCCTTTCTTAAGACTGCTTTCAGCTCGTCAACAGACGGCTCCTCACCTTCCAGATAAGCCATCATCAGATCGTCGTCCAGTTCACAGATCTTTTCAATCAGTTCTGTGCGGTACAGCTCTGCGTCATCCTGCATATCCTCCGGAATATCAACAACCGAAATATCTTCGCCCTTTTCATCATTGTAGATGTAGGCTTTCATCTCAAACAGGTCGATGATCCCTTTGAAATCGTCCTCTTTACCAATCGGGAGCTGAATACAGATTGCATTCTTGCCCAGTCTGGTCTTAATCTGTTCTACGGCACCGTAGAAGTTTGCACCAAGGATATCCATCTTGTTGATGAATGCCATTCTCGGTACATTGTAGGTGTCAGCCTGACGCCATACGTTTTCTGACTGAGGCTCTACACCACCCTTTGCACAGAACACGCCGACAGCGCCATCCAGTACGCGAAGGGAACGCTCAACCTCTACTGTGAAGTCTACGTGACCCGGCGTATCAATGATGTTGATACGATGCTCCAGAGCGCCCGGCTTCGGTCTGCAGTTTTCCTGCAGCGTCCAGTGACAGGTTGTAGCGGCTGAAGTGATGGTAATACCTCTTTCCTGCTCCTGCTCCATCCAGTCCATGGTAGCAGTACCCTCGTGAGTATCACCAATCTTATAGTTAACACCGGTATAGTACAGGATACGCTCTGTTGCGGTAGTCTTACCAGCATCAATGTGCGCCATAATACCGATGTTTCTGGTTCTCTCTAACGGATATTCTCTCCCAGCCAAAGTAGTTTCCTCCTATTAGAATCTGTAATGAGCGAAAGCCTTATTAGCTTCTGCCATCTTATGCATATCTTCTTTTCTCTTTACAGATGCGCCCGTATTGTTTGCCGCATCCATAATTTCGTTTGCCAGTCTTTCTTCCATGGTCTTCTCGCCTCTCTTGCGGGAGAACATGGTCAGCCAGCGAAGCGCCAGCGCCTGACGCCGGTCCGGTCTTACCTCGATCGGAACCTGGTAAGTAGCACCGCCGATACGTCTCGCCTTTACTTCCAGAACAGGCATAATGTTGTTCATTGCCTCCTCGAATACTTCAATCGCCGGTTTGTCAGACTTTGCAGCAACTCTGTCAAATGCACCGTATACGATCTTCTGAGCTACGCCTTTCTTACCATCTAACATAATGTTATTGATAAGCTTCGTAACCACTTTATTATTGTACAGCGGATCTGCTAATACGTCTCTTTTTTGAGTATGTCCTTTACGTGGCACGTTACTTCCCTCCTTAAGAATTTTTCATTAATTCATCGGTACTCACATGTGTCTCTCTAATGTGTTTCGCGCCCAAAGCTTCTATTTTAACCTGCAACCACCTGGTAATAGAATCCCGGCACAAATTAGTTCTGTTTGTGATACGATTTACTGTTACACTCGGAAATCCGGCTGCTTCGCATCCGCCGCGCTCACGCGCTCACTGATTTCCTCGTGAAAAGCTCGTGCAAAAACAAATGCTCGCTTCGTTCGCGCTTGTTTTTGTTCCTCGCTTTTCTATTTCTTAGCGTCTTTCGGTCTCTTTGCTCCATATTTGGAACGAGCCTGTCTTCTCTTTGCAACGCCTGCGGTATCAAGCGTACCACGTACGATATGGTATCTGGTACCCGGAAGGTCCTTTACACGGCCGCCGCGGATCAGAACAACGCTGTGCTCCTGAAGATTGTGTCCCTCGCCCGGAATGTAGCTGGTAACCTCAATGTTATTTGACAGACGTACTCTGGCGATCTTTCTCAGAGCTGAGTTCGGCTTCTTCGGCGTCGCTGTCTTTACTGCCGTGCAGACACCCCTTTTCTGCGGTGCAGATACATCGGTGCTCTTTTTTCTCAGAGAGTTAAAACCCTTCTGAAGTGCCGGCGCAGTAGATTTTTTTACAGACGTCTCTCTGCCTTTTCTTACTAACTGGTTAAATGTTGGCATTCCTTTTACCTCCTGTAGTATTCCCTGTGGGTTGTGGTTGCCGGTGGTTAACACCTGTTTTTTTGCGCAAAAAAGCTGTGCCTTTTCACGCACGAAATCAGTATACCGATTTCTGCGCATACTGTCAAGGTTTTTTTCCTCTTTTTCCGCCATCCGCAGATAGCATGTGAAAATTCGACAGGTTCTTCATTTTGAGGTATATCATCATTAGATAATATCATATGCTCCTTCTGGGTCTTCCCTGATATTTCTCATAATTTTTGATTGGTATTACAGCGGTCTTAAATATTTCTTCTAATGCTTTATTGTTGCCGCTAAATGAGGCAATGCTTGCATTAAGCATATCTTTGTGACATGTATGTGTTAAATCAAAGATGTATCCCAAATCAAAACATAATTCCCTTGCAAATTCTCTCTGTGCCCGTCCGTTTCCTTCGCGAAATGGATGCAATGCATTGAGGTCGGAATAGTGTTCTGTAAGTTTATAGATGAATTTTGGGCAGTCGTGTTTGGCAGATTTGCAGTCTGAATAATAATCAGAAAAAATCTGAGATGCATAATTGGGAATATATTGTACAAGACAGAATTGATAACCTTTTTCAATATCCACAGTGCGCGGCTTTCCAGCCCAGCCATATAGGTCTTGAAAAATGTACTGATGTATTTTGCATAAGTGTTTGAAATCAAAGCTGCCTCTGATCGGACGCCGCTGTAATTCCAATAATCTGATACTTGTATATTCTGTTTCTGCTGCAAGTAATTCACTTGATGTTATGATATTCTTTTTATTTTTTAATACATCTGAGTTTGGATAACAGTATTTATCAGTCATGTGCATATCTTCTGTCCATATCCGCGATTACTCCATCAATTGATTTTGCGCCGGATGCAAGGTCATATAAATTTTTGTAACATTGCTCTGTCAATGGCATGTTTTCTATTGTCATGGTTGCTGCGACTTGTCTGATTTGTTCTTCTGCTTTGGCAGATAATGGTCCTTCTTGCATATTGATTACCACTCCTTTCATGATATAATATCATACTTTCTATAAGAATAAAAGCCACCGGAACCGCGCCCGGAAATTGCTTTCAAGCCAAAAGCAATCAGTCATATAGATTTACTGTTCATGCGAATCTTTATTCAATGACAAATGTCTGTCCGTGTCTCTGCTTTGCCTTTTATAAAGAAATGTTATTATGATTTTCTTAAAGCCGCCGGAAATCAATAGACTTTTTTTTCTTCTCATGGTATCATATATGCCTTAGAAGAAAAGGAGGTATTTCAATGGTAAGAACTCTATTAAAACCATTTTCCTTTGTGCCCGCCCTGCTTCTGATGTATATGATTTATAACTTCTCCGCACAGCCAGGAGACGTATCCGCGCAGCTAAGCTATAAGGCCAGCTATAAAATAGTAGAAACTGTTGACCGGGCGCTCGACGCGCAGATGGCCGATTGGGAAATTGAAACCTGGGTATACCGTATTCACGGTCTTGTCCGAAAGCTGGCGCATATGGCAGAATATTTTGCTCTGGCGGTGGCAGTCGCATTTCCGCTGTATGTGTACGGCGTACATGGCATCTGGCTGATGCTTCTCGCCGGGCTGATATGCGTAGGTTTTGCCTGCGGCGATGAATATCACCAATCTTTCGTGGAAGGCCGCGGGCCCTCCAGCCGTGACGTGCTGATCGACAGTTTTGGTGTATTCTGGGGAATTATACTCGTAAGAATTGTAGGATGGACAGGCCGAAAAACTATTTTCCGTCCCAGGAAAAAGCAAAAAAAGCACGCAAAACGCACGCAGCAACAGACATACATGCAGGAAGATCCGCAGTTCTATCAGCAGGAGCCTTACGCCCCTCAGGAACCGCAGTTTTACCAGCAGGAGCCTTACGCTCCTCAGGAACCGCAGTTCTACCAGCAGAACCCGCAAGGGACCGCGCCGAATTATGAGCGGCGCCCATATACGCCTCAGAGCCAGCAGCCGAACACTCTGCGTTCTGATGATGTTCCGGTAAATATGCCCTATCATCCCTACGCCTGGGCACGCGAATCTGCCAGATCGTCTTCTGCTGAGGGTGCTCCCGCTGAAGTTTCTTCCGGTAAAAGCGTTGCCTCTGAAAATGTTTCTTCCGGGAATCCCTTTCCGCATCAGGAGCAATAGCGCAGACATACGGCGCATGACGGCAGCAATCATTAAATCCAGTAAAGTAATCGAGCCAAACTGAGGCAACGGATCATCATTCCGCTGCCTCTCTTTTTATCATTCATGCGGTTTTGCTCCTGTACCATCATCCAGCACAAGCTGAAGAAGCTACCCATGATGCCAGATTCCATATCCCTGTCTTCTGACAGAATCTCTGGTCTGGCATATATCATCTCATACATCAGATACTAGTTCCCGGCAAACACTCCAAAAAATGGATCCCACTTCGGTAATCGGTTATATACGCTGTAACTGATTAACTATAGCGTCTGTTCTTCTGATTGCTTCTTCCACCTGCCGTTTTGCACTATTAATTCGATCCTGCACCATCCAATCCACAACAAATCCATCAAAGAAATAATCCGCAAAAGCCAGAAAATCTCCCGTATTGATATTCAAATCACACGCCATGTTCACATCATTTAATTCTCTGCTGAAATTGCAAAGATCATATTTTGCCCGTTCCATATTCTGTCTGGCGTGATCCATCTTGGAGTGTTTCAGCATAGTAGAAAAAAATCCTCCGCCAAACATATCCACTAGTCCCCAGTTTTTAGCACTATTCAGGTTTTCTCTTGCTGTACGAAGACTGCTTAAAGCCCTCTGTCCTGCTTCAATTGCCTCTCTCTTTTCTTTCTCTATATCATATCCCATAATCTATTCCTCCAATGTTCTTTTATGAATATTGCACTGTACATATTCAGATGGTACATAGAAAAACAATTTGTCTTTTTTCTGTCCTTATTTTAGCACGGGTTTTTGAAAAAGTCATTGCTTTCCTCCGCCATTGACATAAGCATACACTATCATAAATACGGAGAGGATAAGCTGCAGGCTTTCCTCTCTCGCTTCATGTTTTCGAGACTAAAGAATAAGAAGATGCTGCCGGTCAGGGCAGACATCCTCTCATTAAATTCTTCATTGTGAACTGCTTTTCACTAACATGCAAACAAATTTAGTTATCTGCTATATGATTTTCAGCAAATAGTTTGTATCATGTTACTCTAAAAATCCTTCTTCCATCAGCCATGCGCGGACATCGTCCTCGCTGACATGGGAGGAAAACCGTTTGCCCTCTAACCAGTCACCGGTTCCTGCCAATTCCGCCAGAAGCTCGCCGCTTTCGCCTAAATCAGAGCTTGCCGAGGTGGCAAAAGGTATCACAGTCTTTCCGGTGAAATCATTTTCGGAAACGAATCCATTGACAGGCCATGCGGCAATCCCCCACCAGATCGGATAACCGATAAATACAGTGGTGTATGTATCCCAGTTGTCAACCGCGGCTGTCACAAGCTCGATCTCTCTGGCCTCCGGGTGGTCATGCTCGTATACAACGCGGCTTTCTTCATTGTTATAATCCAGATCTTCGTCACTGTATGGTTCTACCGGTTCCAGTACGAAAACATCTGCACCGATCTCCGCTGCGATATAATTTGCTGCAGTTTCCGTATTTCCTGTGGCAGAATAGTACACAACAAGCGTTTTTCCAGTCTCCGATACCGATTCACCCGATCGGTTTTCTGTATTCTCTGCTTCTGTCTCTGCAGAAGGTTCTGCCGTGGGCAAGGATGTTTTATCCGATCTTTGCTGACTGCCTGCGCAGCCCGTCAGGTTCAGCAGAAAAAGCAGGGTGAAAAATACTGCTGTCCATTTTTTCATGCCGTCACCTCCCCGTTAAAAGCACTCCGTGAAAATCTCCAGAATTTCTTCATGGGTCATCTGCTTATAGCTTCCGGGAGAAATCCCGCAGGAATCAGCGATCTCTTTCAGCATAGACTTGTCGCTCATGCCCAATTCCCGAAGCGTCGTGGGCAGACCGATCTCCCGGATAAATGCCGCAAGCGCCTCAATACCCGCAAGCGCCGTTTCCTCATCCGTCTTTCCTTCTGCCGGAACATTCCATATATTCACGGCAAAACGGACAAATTTCGGCAGACCATACGAATAAATATGCCGGTAATAAACCGGGTGCAGAACAGCCAGACCTTCCCCGTGATTGCAGTTTGTGTATGCGCCAAGCTGGTGCTCCATATTGTGGCACTCAAAATCCGTTCGCTTTCCCATTTTGATGATACGGTTCTCCGCCATCGTTGCGTCCCACATCAAATTGCTCCGGGCGGTGTAATCCTGCGGGTTTTTGATTGCCGCGCGCAGATTGCGGATCACGCTTTTCATCAATGCCTCTGCAATATCGTCGGATACATTGTCCTCGTTCGGCTCGCTGAAATAGATTTCCATGATATGAGAGAGAATGTCAAAGCCGCCGGACACCATCTGGCGCATGGGAACGCTGTAAGTATAGGTTGGATCAAGCAGGGCGAATTTCGGATTGCACTCCGGATAATCCCGCCCGGTCTTTACCTTTGTTTCCTCATTGGTAATCACTGCGCCGCCGTTCATTTCACTGCCGGTTCCCGCTACGGTAACGATCACACCCAGAGGCACCGGGGTAAAATCAATCACTCCGGGCTTTGCCCAGAACTGCGCCCATGCATCTTTCTGATACACCGCCGCCAGAGAAACCGCTTTGCAGCAGTCCATAACAGAACCGCCGCCTACGCCGAGAATCAGATCAATGTGGTTTTCCCGCACAAGATGGGCGCCTTCCATGACCTTTGCATAGGTGGGATTCGCCATGATCCCGGAAAATTCGGTGACTTCTTTTCCTTCCTGCTTCAATATCGCAGTGATCTCGTCATAAATACCGTTCTTTTTTATGGAACCGCCGCCATAGGTAAGCAGCACATTCTCTCCGTATTCCCGCAGGAAACCGGCAAGGTTCTCCCTTACGCAGCCTTCCCCAAAACAGGTTTTCGTTGCATTTTCAAATCGAAATGCGTTCATCTGTATACCTCCTTACCGGATTCCCTGAATCCATTTCCTGATCTCTGTTTCCGAAGTACGCAACTGATCTTCATCAAATTTGATGTTGATTCCGCGCTCTATCTTCGCTCCCTTGCAGGCTGCCGCAATGTCTTTTGGCGTATGTCCGATCCATCCACCGTTTGTTACAAAGGGGTAGACCGTCTTGCCGGAAAAGTCATGATTTGCAAGGAAGGTATGCATGGCCGGGGCAAAGGTATACCACCACACAGGCGTTCCTAAAATGATCCGGTCATAATCCTCAAAGCGGACGTCCAGCGGTTTGAGCTTCGGCATATAGCCGCGGTTTACTTCATCCTGCCCCTGATTTACCACCTTGTTATAGTCGCTGTCATAGGGAACCACCGTTTCGATCCGCGCCATATCGCCGCCGATTTCCTTCTGGATCATTTCCGCGATCCGCTTTGTATTTCCCAAATAGGAATAATATAAAATCAATGTTTTCATAAAAATGCCTCCTGGAATCCAAAATGATTTTCTGTTACAGCCGGTCATACGCTTCGTCCGCGACCGGCTCACACCACTCGGTCTTGCAGCCCTCTCCGCTCACCTCGATTGCGATATGGGAGAACCACGAGTCCTTTTTTGCACCATGCCAATGCTTGACGCCTGCCGGAATGACGATCACCGTTCCGGGAACGAGGCTCACCGCCTCTTTCCCCTCCTCCTGATACCAACCCTCGCCTGCGGTGCAGACCAGAATCTGACCGCCGCCTTTTACGGCATGGTGGATATGCCAGTTGTTGCGGCAGCCCGGCTCAAAGGTGACATTGGCCAGAAACAGCCCATCCTCCGGCTTCGTGAGGGGATTGAGGAACGACTGCCCCACAAAAAACTTTGCAAAAGCGGTATTCTCCATACCAGTTCCAAACAGATTCTGCTTTTCAAATTCTTCTCTGCTCATGGTTTTCATTGTACTTTTCCTCCTTATTTGCCGGAGAATACAGGGAACATACTGTACTCTCCATAATCCTCGATTTTTTTGACTTTCTTCAAGACGTCCATATCCTCATCGGAAATCCCAAAATCCACGGACGCATTGCTTTCCATGTGCTGCGGGTTTGCCGTCTTGGGAAGGGCGACCATACCAAGCTCCAGCACATAACGGATACAAAGCTGGGCCGGGGATACGCCGTATTTTTCTGCCATATCCGCAATTTCCCTGTTTTTCAGGGCTTCTCCGTGTGCAATCGGGGAATAGGCTTCCGGCAGGATACCATTTTCCTTACAGAATGTGATCAGTTCCAACGGCGTATTGCTGATATGGGTCAGAATCTGGTTGACCATCGGCTTTACCCTGCAGCCGTCAAGAATATTCTGCAAATCATCTTTCAGGAAGTTGGAAACGCCGATTGCTTTCACCTTTCCGGCCTGATATGCGTCCTCCAGCGCCCTCCATACTTCCTTGTTCTCCTCAAAAAAGCGGCTGTCTGCCCGAAACTGCGCCCACGGCTGCGGGCTGTGGATAATCATCAGGTCAAGATAGTCGAGGCCCATTTTTTCAAGGGATTCCTTGATGGATTTTGCCGCTGCGTCATAGGACTTTGCCTCCGCCGCGATCTTACTTGTCACGAACAGTTCCTCTCTCGGAACGCCGCACAGCTTCACTCCTCGCCCGACGCCGGCTTCATTGCCGTATGCCTGCGCAGTGTCAATATGACGGTATCCAATCAAAGCGGCCTGCTTCACAGCCTCCGGTGCATCCGCATCCTCAATAAACCATGTTCCCAAACCTAATTTGGGAATCTGTACTCCGTTTGCCAGTGTGTAATACTCGTTCAAAATCATGTTTCAATCCTCCTGATAAAATTTATTCTTCTGCTTTTGGCTTCAAAGGCCCGTAAAAGTAGCTGGCGGTTGCACCGCCGTCAATGAGGAATGTGGAACCTGTGATAAAGGCTCCCTTATTGCCCATCAGCAGCTCTGCCGCATTTGCCACCTCATCAGCGGTTCCGGGGCGTCCCGCAGGGCAGTTCGCAAACATATTCTTATAGAAATTGCCGCGAGGCCCGTTAAATTCATCCAATGCCAGCGGGGTGACAATAATGCCGGGGGCGATAGCGTTCAGCCGCGCTCCCCGCCTGCCCCATTTTACCGCCTCGGCCATAACACGCTTTTCATTACACCGTTTTGCCATTTGATAGGCGTGGAGTGTATCGCGGATACGTTCCGGGCGGAGAATATCCAGCGATAACAGTTCCTCCGCCGGAGTAGTTGCTAATAATTCGTCCTCGTCAGCAGCCAGCGCAGGCATCCGCCAGCCGGATTGACTTGAAATTGTTACACCGACACCTCCGGGAGCGATTACTTTTCCTACCTCTTCCAGCAAAACAGCAGTACCGTAAAGGTCTACTTTCAAAATAGCCTCCACAGAGGCCTGGCTTGGGGATACTCCGGCGGCATTTACCAACATGGTAATCGCCCCGTACTTCTGTCCCTCTGCGATCAATCCCTGAATCGATTCCCTGCTGGATAAATCCATTTCCATCGGAACCACATCATATCCCGCTTCGTTCATAATCCGGGCCGTAGACTGGGCGTTTTCCAACTTTTTGTCGCCCACAATGATCTTCATGCCATAGCCCATTCTGCGGGCGATTGCCATGCCGATCTGTCCGGCTCCGGCCCATAACATAACATCCTTCATTTTGCTTTTCCTCCTATTTTCGAGTCAGATAGCGGAGCCAAACGCTGATTTCATCACACATTCCTGCCTGAATAAAAGACCAGTTCAGGACACCTCCGCCGCCGAGCATGAGCGTTTCCCTCCGGCGTACTCATGTACGAACCCATGATTTTTCCGTCCAGAGAAACCATCCTGTGGCAAAAAATATATGGTCTGTTCATTTCTGCCTCCTCATTGACATTTTCGTTTTGGATTGCTATAATCCTCTTGCAAGTTTGATTATACTATATAACTTAAAGTCAACTTTAAGTCAAGAGGCTTTTCAAAAAATTTTCAAGGAGTTCAATACGATGTTTTATACAGTAGGTGAAATGGCAAAAAAATTGAATGTGGCCCCTTCCACGCTGCGCTATTACGATAAAGAGGGGCTTTTGCCCTTTGTGGAGCGCTCCGGCGGCGGCATCCGTATGTTCAAGGATTCCGATTTCGAGTGGCTGTCTATCATAGAGTGCCTGAAAAAAACTGGTATGCCGATCAAGGAAATTAAATATTTTATTGACTGGTGCATGGAGGGCGATTCGACCATAGAGAAACGGCTTGCTATGATCGACCGCCAGCGCGAAGCAGTCAGGCAACAGATGAAACAGGTGCAGGATACGCTGGATATGCTGGATTATAAGCACTGGTATTATGAGACTGCAAAGCAGGCCGGAACCTGCGCGATCCATAAAACCATGCCCCCAGAGGATGTCCCGGAGCAATATCGCACCGTCAGACAGAGGGCAAAAGGAGAAAGTTTGACACCCTAAACAATAAAAATTGGGAGCATCCCAAATAGATTGCTCCCGATTTTTTTGCCATAATGGCAAAGGCTGCCGCTCAATCATCTAATTTAATGATTTTGCGACAGCCCCTGCATTCTTCTTCACACAGTTCTTTTCAAAATGCGTTGCTTTTTAATTTTCTTCCTATATTTTCGGTTTAAATTTCTCCGAATACTCCACAATATTGTGTTCGCTACTTAATTCTTCCTGTTCATAACTAACTGAAAATATACTCTCACTTTAAACTATTCGAAATCATTATATTGCGTATTCTCAAATCCCTTTTCATTGAGTTTTTTAACTATACGATCCAATACATTGCGCCCCAAACAGTTGAACCATTTTGAATTACCAAACACTCTAACAAAGAAAGGACTTGTCTTGTAATATATTTTAATGAATGCACGTCCATATACCGACTTCGATAAAGAATTATCCCGATAACGCCGCAAAGTCCAAACCTGCGGGCAATCATAAGACCCATATACAGCAGTAGCAACATAACAAGCACCTTTTGAATTAATCAAATTTCCATCTATTAATTCCTCTGTTCCATCCATATATTCAATAAGTGCCTTTTCCAATTTCAAATGATGAAATCGATAGTTTGGCCAAAGATCTTCCCAATTACCATAATCTGTTCCTCCTGGTTTTAGTGGTCCTGTAAAACGCAAATTATAAGATTCACCAATTGGATCTCCAACAGCATTAATTGCACTATATCTAAATGTAGCATATTTAATCGTTTTTTTGCTGTTGTTTTTATAAATTAAATAAATCTTAATCCATCCATCAATATTCTCTATTTTTGTAACTCTAATTGATACAGAACTCATTTTTTCTCCTCCATCTTTTTTATTGCATAGAAAAAAACAATAAAAAGAATAAAATCATATTAGAAAGTAAATTTACGGTATTATTATTAAGGAACTGAAATTTATATAACGGAAACGTCTCTTTTCCACAATGCTGTTTAACTTCAACTTTTTTTGGCAAACCAAACATCTATATTTTTTCTGGAACGAAATTCCTAGTATACTGTCAATCATCATCCCCACAGTTCCCCACATAGCAATCTTTGCAACATTTATTATGCTTTCTCTAAATAAATGCAAGGGGCAGCATATGACGTATATCATCCCCATTATAGTTGCCGCCAGCATACCGGCTATAGTACCTACTGCACTAATCCCACCAGATATCCCCCTTTCCATTTCCCGTAATGTAAATACAGAATATATTTTTTTTGCGTATTGGTTACCAATAGCGGATGCTGTACTATCAGCCAAACTACTTGCCAATAAACACGTATATATAAAAAAGTACTTTTCCTGCTTCAAAAAATAAAACAGACATAACACCCATAATGCTGGTAAGCTATTACATATCACCTGCCCTTCCGTCCTAAAATTATTTTTCTCCGTTCTAATTATCAAGTGTTCCACTCCCGCTGTAATCCCAAAAAAGCAAAGCAAAAAAGCATATCCTATAGGGCTCATTGCAAAAACAACGACTCCAAGCACATAAGACGCACAAATTCCTTTTTTGCTTAACAAGCGACATCTTTGAACAATTATGCCTACGATTAGGTTTATAAATATATTTATAGCAAACACTTCTTCATTTTCCACTCCCTCCCTAATAAAACTTATAAAATAGTATAAATGTAAATATAGGAATAATAAGATTGTCACATTTAGGAAATACTTTATTTTCTGCAAATGCCATCACCAAAGAAAAGCAAATTATTTTCGTCATGTAAATATTCACATGGTATACATTTAATACAATAATAACTGTTACAATTGTATTAAAGAAAAACACCGCAGACCCCACTATACTTTTTTCATACGCCAAATTATTAAACTCCTGATATTTCCTCCCTGCTAATGCAGCTCCAGAATCTGCATATCCTAAAACTAAAATTGCCATCGTAGATGGAAGAATCAACTTATCATTTATTGCCGTAATAAAGGTAAAAATTGAAAGAGACACAGCAAATAGTGGCGTTCCCATGCTTTTTTTATCCCACTTATAGCTATATACACTATTAATTAGCACAAACATAAGTGGTCCCAAAATCAACCAATAATTTGTTATATATTTTAATCTAATAATCCACCAATTGGACATTAGAAAATGGAGAGTTTTTCTGCAAATAAATTTATTCAGTGTGTTTAACCAAATTATCCAGCATATCATAAAACTGAATACTATGTAGATTACCGATACTATTATTCCTTCAATATCTGCCATAATCAAACTTCCCAATTTCAATTATCCATGGTGCCAAAAAATTTTCGATCTATTTTCGGATATTCTTTCTGAAGAATTCTTTTATATGTAAAAAAATACCCATTACCAACAATATTTTCAATTATGGCATCATGTTCTTTAAAATCTATTTTCTCTTTAGCTTTTTTCATATTAAATATCAACATTCCATTAATGGCTCTTATTTTCTTATGAACTGCTACTTTTTCAGTTGTATCATCCAAATTCATCATGTTTAACAGGCAATTACATTTATGCTGCTTTACATCTCTGTTATAATCTTCGTACGCATCCATGATATAGATCCATTTTCCCAAATTAAAACTAAAAGAATACATATTTTCCCTGTCTGCTGAATTTCCGATTTGAAAGTATTCAATATATGTCATAAAAATTCCCGAAAAGTAATCTCCAAATGTGTTTGTAATCTTGTCAAAATCCGCTTTCCCATGTTCCAGTTTTGTAAATTCAGTTAAAAATATTTCATACCGTTCTAATTGGTTTTCATATTTTTCCTTTTCTCGTTGATATACCTTGTTTCTTTTCAAAATATGATAAAGTAATGCCTTTATCTTGGAACTATCATCCTCAACATCGTCTTTCAGCTTTAACAGTACAAGATAATAATTTATGAACGCACTATATTCTAATGCTTGTTGAGAGAAACATATTGTTTTTCTTTTTAGTGGATTTAACGGACAGCGAATAACCCGAACATCTTTTTTCTTCTCCAAAGAATCCAGACATAGTAATAAAAAAGTCACATCATAATTCAGCATTAGCTTTGAGAAAAGTCCATATTTTCTACCCAGTATATAACACAAACTACAATACGCATTTTGATAAGTATAATAATCTTTAACAAGTAAATTTAATTTATCAGCTTTAACATAACCCCACATCACAAAACCTCATCCGTTTCAAATACATCTACAATCTTCAGGGCAACAACAAAATTGACAACAGGAATAGTACGGATCACATATATTTGAAGTTATTGTCTTCTCACAACCATAGGGCAATTCACTTATGCACTCCGTCTGTATACAATATGGTACACAAATTGGTGCACAGCAACAAAGGCAACCTGCCGCCTCATTCCCCTCAGTTATATTAAATCCCCCACATCCGTCCGGAGTTACATTGTAATGCTTTGACATAAGGATAGACGGTTCCTGACCTTCTTTAGATTCTATAAATTCTTTTAGATAATCATAAGCCAAATCTAAGCGATTCATTTTATATAATGTATAACCCAAAGCAAATCGTTTTTCAGCGGAATCAACCATCTCTCGAATTTTCAATATATAATTTTCTAATTGTATGTTATTTAGTTCATCTATCTTTTTAGCTATCCTATCAAGCATGTCTTTATCTGATCCTTTCTTTTATCCTACTTTTAATATTATAGGATATTTAATATCTCAAGTCAAGTTAAAGCAGATTTTAAATATCTTATTTTTTTAGTATTGTAGCATATAATAACTTAATAGGAGGGCTGACTTATGTATGAAGATTTTTTTGCTGAAAGACTTGCTTCTTTAAGAGAACAAAAGAATGTATCTGCACGCGAAATGAGCCTTTCTCTCGGACAGAATTCCAGTTATATCAATCGCATAGAAAATAAACAAGCTTTCCCTTCCATGCAAAGCTTTTTTTACATCTGTGAGTATCTTGGTATTTCACCAAAAGATTTTTTTGATACTGATATACAAAATCCCACCAAATTGACTGAATTAACAAATGAACTAAAAAAGCTAAACGATATGCAACTTAATGCCCTTATCTCAGTAGCTAAGAGTTTTCAGCACAATTTTTAAAAAAGTGTCTTCGACACTTCAACTCCCCTAACCCCTCATTCATGAGGGGAATTAGGGGTTTCTTTTTGTGTCCTTATCCTTCATAATAGTCCTATGAACATACTACAAAATATTTTTAATGACCATTATGAAGAAATGATTTATACATTACATCCACGTCCATCTGTTATTGAGAACGTAGATAAAATGATCAACTGTGGTGACGCGTCTTTTGGCGGTGCCATGTATGGCTGTCCTCACTGCGGAAAACTCAAATTTGTCCCTTTCCGCTGTCACAGCCGTTTCTGCCCTACCTGCGGAAATCTCTACGCCATGCAACGTACTACTTCTATGTCCTTCAAGCTGATCAGTGTCACCCACCGGCACTGTGTTTTTACCATTGACGCACAACTCCGTAGATTTTTCCTAAATGACCGTTCTTTGCTTGACTGTCTCTTTCATGCTGTTAACAGCGTTGTTTCCCGCATGTTTTTTAAACAGAATAAATCTATGAACTTCACTCCCGGTTTCATCATGGTCCTCCACACCTTTGGCAGAGACTTAAAGTGGAATCCTCATATCCACTGCCTCATTTCTGAAGGTGGTTACAGCGATAATGGCTTCTGGCGAAATATCAACCACTTCAACTATACCTACCTTCGCAATGCGTTTCGCACCGCCCTGCTAAATGAAATGGAGCACAGGATCGGTCCTTCCTTCAAAAAGGTAAAGGCTCGCTGTTACCGGGAACACAAAGACGGCTTCTATGTCTACGCAAAACCAAACAAATGTGACCCCAAAACTGTTGTGAAATACATCGGACGCTATCTTGGCCGTCCCGTGATCGCTACTTCTCGGATCGATAAATATGACGGCAGCTTTGTTACATTCCACTACAACCGGCACGAAGATGACGTCTATGTTGAAGAAACCCTTCCTGTTATGGAGTTCATAGAGCGCCTCATCCGCCATATCCCGGAAAAGCATTACAAAATGATCCGTTATGGCGGCATTTATGCCAGACACAGGGAAATCGATAAAAAGCTCCATCGGGCTATCTCCCGTGAAAAGCATCACATTTACAGAAGTTTTAACCAGTGGCGTACCGCCATCCTCTCTGCCTTTGCGTATGACCCATTAAAATGTGAGTGCGGCACAACCATGCTGTTTTTAGAACTCTATTTCAACCGCAAGCATGTTTCTCTGGAAGAATTGTACGAGAAAGCCATGTCCCGTTCTCGTGGAAGAAGGGCTAACTTGAAAAAGTAAATTCCAGTGCAGAGGTAAATTCCACCACACTTTGTT
>JAUNFZ010000062.1 GCA_030524785.1 Eubacteriales bacterium | reverse complement strand
GGGAATGGGGATCTGCAGCACGCTTTGCCAGGGATTTGCGGCCTGTTTGCGGGGAATCTGCAGCGCGCTTTGCCGCAGGACTGGACAGAAGGCGATCAGCTGTGCTAAACTATGGAAAGTAAGGAATACCACAGCCAGATATGGGTTATTCTGTAAATAATAGATAGAAGAAATTGGAGGTTCTGCCATGTTTCGAAGCTTGCCGGAATATGATGTGATTCTTACGGAGGAAATTGGGGATATTAAGTCAAAGGGAACGCTGCTGCGCCACAAAAAGAGCGGGGCGAGGCTGCTGCTTTTGGAAAACAGGGATGAAAATAAGGTGTTTGACATTTGTTTTCGCACGCCGCCGGCGGACAGCACCGGAGTGGCGCATATCCTGGAACACAGCGTGCTGTGCGGAAGCAAAAAGTTTCCGTCGAAGGATCCCTTTGTGGAGCTGGCAAAGGGTTCGCTGAACACATTCCTGAACGCGATGACCTATCCGGACAAAACGATGTATCCGGTGGCGAGCTGCAATTATCAGGACTTCTGCAATCTGATGCATGTATATATGGACGCGGTATTTTTTCCGAATATTTATGAAAAGGAAGAAATTTTCCGCCAGGAGGGATGGAGCTACATCCTGGAAAATCCTGAGGACGAGCTGATCTATAACGGCGTAGTTTATAATGAAATGAAGGGAGCGCTGTCGTCTCCGGACGATATGCTGGAGACGGAGATCATGGCTTCCCTGTTCCCGGATACGGCCTACGGAGTAAATTCCGGCGGGGATCCACGGGTGATTCCTGAGCTGGAGTACTCTGAATTTCTGGATTTTCACCGCCGGTATTACCACCCTTCGAACTGTTACATTTATTTGTACGGCGATATGGACATGGAGGAGCGCCTGCAGTGGCTCGACCGGGAATATCTGAGCAAGTTTGACGCCGTCAGGGTAGATTCAGAGCTGCCGCTGCAAAAGCCCTTTGACAGGCTGGCGGAGGTAAAAATTTCCTATCCGATTTCAAATTCGGACGAGGAAAAGGACAATACGTATCTTGCCTGGAACGTTGTGGTGGGGGACGCCCACGACGTAAATCTTTCATGCGCCATGGCTGTGCTGGAATATGTGCTGCTGTCCGCGCCGGGGGCGCCGCTGAAGCAGGCGCTTCTGGATGCAGGAATCGGCAAAGATATTGACGGCGGCTACGAAGGAGGAATCCTGCAGCCCGTCTTCTCTGTGACTGCAAACTATACAAATCCGGAAGAAAAGGAACGCTTTCTGACCGTAATCCGTGAAACGCTTCAGAAGATTGTCCGGGAGGGCCTGGAGCAGAAGGCGCTTCTGGCAGCGATTAACCATATGGAATTTAAGTTCCGGGAGGCAGATTACGGCCGTTTCCCCCGGGGACTGATGTACGGCATAGACACGTTTGACAGCTGGCTCTATGACGAAAAAAATCCTTTTGCCTATTTAAAACAGCTTGAGGTGTGCAGATTTTTAAAGGCGCAGGTGGGCAGTGGATATTATGAGGGACTGATGCAGACATATCTGCTGGACAATACTCACGCCTCTCTGGTGGTTATGGTTCCCGAAAAGGGCCTTACGGCAAAGGAGGACGAGCGTGTGCGCAGAAAACTGGCCCGGTATAAGGAAAACCTTACGCCAAAGCAAATTGACGGGATGATTGAGCGCACAAAGCATCTCAGAGAATTTCAGGCGATACCTTCGCCGAGGGAGGATCTGGAGAAAATCCCCCTTCTTAAGCTTTCAGATATTAAAAAAGAAGCGGCGGTTCTTCACAATGAGGAACAAAACGCCGATGGTATTCCTGTGATATACCACAGGATCGATACGAACGGTATCGCCTACTTGAATCTGATGTTTGACATAAAGGGCGTTCCGGAGGAATACACAGAATATCTGGGCGTATTAAAGGGCGTGCTGGGCATGATGGATACAGAAAAATTTGGCTATCGGGACCTGAGCAACGAGATAGATATTCATTCCGGAGGCATTTATCCTGCGCTGGAGACCTTTGCGGACGTTGCGTCTCCCGGAAATTTTGACGCCAGATTTGAGATGAAAGCCCGGGTGCTGTACGAGGAGATTGACTTTGCCTTTGATATGATGGAAGAAATCATGCTGCGCACCAGCTTGAAGGACACAAAGCGCCTTTATGAGATTATTGCGCGCTTGAAATCGCGCCTGCAGGTGAATTTGATTTCGTCGGGGCATCTGACGGCGGCCACAAGGGCGATGGCCAGCTTTTCCAATACGGCGGATTTCAGCGATAGAACCGCAGGCATTGCCTTTTATAAGCTGGTGGAGAGCCTGGAAGAAAACTTTGATGAAAAGAAAGAAGAACTGGTGTCGGCGCTGCAAGGGCTGATTTCCGCAATTTTCTGCAAAGAAGCCCTTCTGGTAAGCGTGACGGCGGAGCCGCAGGCCCTTGAGAAAGTGACCGGGCGTATATCCGCCCTTAAGGAAAAGCTGTTTTCCAGAGGCGAAAGCGTGCAGAAAACTCCGGCGGCGCCGGTAAAGAGAAACGAGGGCTTCGGCACCTCGTCTCAGGTACAGTATGTGGCCATGGCCGGAAATTTCTGCAAAGAAGGGTATGCCTATACGGGAGCGCTGCGAATCCTGAAGACGATTATGGCGTATGAATATCTGTGGAGCAATGTCCGCGTAATGGGCGGCGCCTATGGGTGCATGAGCGGATATGGGCGCACCGGCGACACCTACTTTGTGTCTTACCGCGACCCCAATTTAAAGAAAACGATAGGCGTATTTGAGGGCATCCCGGAGTATCTGAAGGAGTTTGAGGTGGATGAACGGGACATGTGCAAATATATTATCGGAACCATAAGCGAGGTGGATACGCCAAAGAACCCCCAGACAGAGGGCGCCTATTCCATGTCGGCCTATCTGTGCCATGTGACGGAGAAAGACCTGCAGAGGGAGCGGGACGAGATCTTAAGCGCAAACCAGGGAACCATCCGGGCCTTGGCGCCAATGCTGGAAGCCGTGCTCGCCCAGCGCAATATCTGCGTTGTGGGAAATGAAGAAAAGATTGCGGCGGACGGGGAACTGTTTGACGAGCAAAAGCCTTTGATTGGGTAGGAGCAGATGCAGATGAACATTGATTTGGAAGATATAAAAAACAGCGGAAATACAAAATCAGGTTTTGCGACGCTGATTGGGCGGCCCAATGTGGGAAAATCCACGCTGATGAATCATCTGGTGGGTCAGAAAATTGCCATTACCTCAAATAAGCCCCAGACGACAAGAAACCGTATTCAGACGGTGTACACCAGTGACCGGGGGCAGATTGTTTTTCTGGATACGCCGGGGATTCACAAGGCGAAAAATAAGCTGGGGGAATATATGGTAAATGTGGCGGAGCGCACGCTGAACGAGGTGGATGTAATCCTGTGGCTGGTGGAGCCCACGACATTTATCGGCGCCGGAGAGCGCCATATCGCGGAGCAGCTTAAAAAGACCAGCGTCCCGGTAATCTTGATTATAAATAAGATCGACACGGTAAAAAAAGAGGAGATACTGAAGTTTATCGACAGCTACCGTGTGATCTATGATTTCGCTGAAATTATTCCTGCGTCGGCTTTGCGTGGACAGCATATGGAAGAAATTATCGACGCTATATTTAAGTATCTCCCCTATGGCCCCAGGTTTTATGATGAGGACACAGTGACGGATCAGCCCCAGCGGCAGATTGCGGCGGAGATGATTCGGGAGAAGGCGCTGCGCTGTCTGGACGAGGAGATTCCCCATGGCATTGCGGTGGCGATCGACAGCATGAAGGAAAGACCCGGCGGCCGGGTGGTGGATATCGATGCTACGATCATCTGCGAGCGGGATTCCCACAAGGGGATTATTATAGGAAAGGGCGGCGCTATGCTGAAAAAGATTGGCTCCGCCGCCAGAAAAGATATAGAAAATATGCTGGAGGCAAAGGTCAATCTTCAGCTTTGGGTAAAGGTGAAGAAGGACTGGCGGGACAGCGATTTTATGATTAAAAATTTTGGATACGACAAAAAGGAAATCTGAGAAAGCGGCCGTAATGGGGAGGTGGGGCGTGCGCAATGAGCGAAAAAACGGAATTGACGGGCATGGTGCTGTCTGCCGCCCCCATAGGGGAATACGATAAAAGAATCGTTTTGCTGACGCGGGAGCGGGGAAAGATCAGTGCTTTTGCAAAGGGCGCGAGACGTCAGAACAGCCCTCTTTTGGCGGCGGCAAAGCCTTTTTCCTTCGGCACCTTCGAGTGCTTTGAGGGACGCAGCTCCTATAACATCTACCAGGCACAGATCACAAATTATTTTGAAAATCTGTCGCTGGATTTTGAGGGGGCCTGCTACGGCATGTATTTTCTGGAATTTGCCGATTACTATACCCGGGAGAATAATGATGAAAGCGAGATGCTCAAGCTTCTCTATGTTTCCCTCAGGGCGCTGGAGAAGCCCAGCCTGAAAAAAGAGCTGGTGCGCTATATCTATGAGCTTCGGGCCATGGTGATCAACGGGGAATACCCGGAGGCCTTTGCCTGTGTAAACTGTGGAAGCAGCGAAAACCTGAAAGGCTACTGGAAGGAAAAAAACGGCGTACTGTGCGAAAAATGTATGGCAGAAGGGCGGGGGGAACCGTTGCTTACGTCCACAATTTTCACAATGCAGTATGTGATTTGCGCGCCCCTGGAGAAACTCTATACCTTTACCGTGTCAGAGGAAGTGCTGAAGGAATTTTCCAGGCTTCAGGAGAGATTTCGCAGAACTTATATTGATAAAAAGTTTAAATCGCTGGAAATAATGGGAAGTTTGAAGATTTAGCAGTTGAAAATGAAATATAATATGGGTATAATCAATAATGAATGACTGTCGGGAGGAAGCTTATATGAAAAGGGGTCGCTTCACTGTGGCGCTGATTGGCGTTGCCTTTATACTGACGGGATGCGGGGGCTTTTCCTCAGAGATCAGCGGGATCTCCATCAGTAAAAAGGGAGTTATATCAGAGAGCGTCGTTGAAAATTTTGATAAGGATTACTATGACAAAAAAGAGCTGGAGCAGGAGATTGCCGCCCAGGTGGAAAGTTACAATGCCGAAAACGGAAAAAATGCGGTGAAGAAAAAGAGCCTCCGTGTGAAGGACAGTGTGGCTTATCTTGGCATGAGCTATGCCACGGCAAAGGATTATGCCGAGTTTAATCAGGTGGATCTCTATGTGGGAGACATCCAGGGAGCCGTGCAGGCGGGGTACGCTTTTGAGGGAAGTTTTTTTGAGGTTTCCAAAGGCACGGTAAAGGAGGACGCCCCCGTATGGGGTTCTCAGATTATGAGCGGCAAAAACTACAGCACGGTGGTATTGCGGGAGGAGCTTCTGGTGGAGGTTCCGGGAACGATTAAATATGTCAGCGATAATGTCAGAGTGAAGGATAAATCCACAGCAGTCGTTGAGGAACGACAGACCGCTTATATTTTATATGAGTAAGATATCAGAGCCGGCGCTGCCGGAGCTGCATCTAATATAGAAGTAATTGCGTCTAAAGCGCAGGTAAAAAGGAGAGTATTATGGAAAAAACGATGGAAAAAATTGTGGCGCTGGCGAAATCCAGAGGTTTTGTATATCCGGGCAGCGAGATTTATGGCGGCCTGGCAAATACCTGGGATTA
This sequence comes from Eubacteriales bacterium, assembly GCA_030524785.1. GTDB lineage: Bacteria > Bacillota > Clostridia > Lachnospirales > Lachnospiraceae > Marvinbryantia. The sequence continues at coordinate 11,868 of JAUNFZ010000062.1, read as the reverse complement.
CGGCAATCTGGGCGTAGAACTGAAAAATAATGTAAAACGCGCCTGGTGGCAGAAATTTATCCAGGAAAATCCCTACAATGTGGGGGTAGACTGTGCGATTCTGATGAATCCCCAGACCTGGGTGGCTTCAGGACATCTGGGAGGCTTTTCCGACCCGCTGATGGACTGCAAGGAATGTCATGAGCGTTTTCGGGCAGATAAGATTATTGAAGACTTTTGCGCAGAAAAGGGCATTGTGCTGGAGGGCAGTGTGGACGCCTGGACGCAGGAACAGATGAAAGCGTTTATTGACGAGCATCAGATTCCCTGTCCCACCTGCGGCAAACATAATTTTACAGATATCCGTCAGTTTAATCTGATGTTCAAAACCTTCCAGGGCGTGACGGAGGATGCGAAAAATACAGTGTATCTGCGGCCCGAAACGGCGCAGGGAATTTTTGTAAACTTTAAAAACGTACAGAGAACCTCCAGGAAAAAGATTCCCTTTGGTATCGGCCAGATTGGAAAGTCGTTCAGAAATGAGATCACGCCGGGCAACTTTACGTTCCGTACCAGAGAGTTTGAGCAGATGGAGCTGGAATTTTTCTGCGAGCCGGATACGGATCTGGAGTGGTTTGCATACTGGAAGCAGTTCTGCCTGGACTGGCTGCATAACCTCGGGCTGAAGGACGACGAGGTGCGCTACCGCGATCACGAAAAAGAAGAACTGAGCTTCTACAGCAAGGCCACTACCGACGTGGAATTTCTGTTCCCCTTCGGCTGGGGCGAGCTCTGGGGAATTGCAGACAGAACAGATTACGATCTGACACAGCATCAGAATGTATCCGGACAGGACCTGACATACTTTGATGATGAAAAGAAGACGAAATATGTTCCCTACGTAATTGAGCCCTCTCTGGGCGCAGACCGTATGGTACTGGCGTTCCTCTGCAGCGCTTATGACGAGGAAAATATTGGAACGGAAGAAAAGCCGGATATGAGAACAGTACTTCATTTCCACCCGGTACTGGCGCCGGTGAAGATCGGCGTGCTGCCGCTTTCTAAAAAGCTGGCGGAGGGAGCGGAAAAGATTTATGCGCAGCTTTCGAAAAAATACAACTGCGAATACGACGACCGCGGAAATATTGGAAAGCGTTATCGCCGTCAGGATGAAATTGGCACGCCCTTCTGCGTGACCTACGATTTTGAGTCCGAGACGGACGGCGCCGTTACCGTTCGCGACCGCGATACCATGGAGCAGGTGCGTGTAAAAATCGACGAGCTGGAAAGCTATTTTGCAGAAAAATTTACATTCTGAAAAACAATCAGGTAAAGTACATCCGGCGCCTGCCGCCGCGGTGTTCAATAAATAAAAAATCAGGAGGAGCTATTTTTATGAAAGGTAATATTGTAGTAGGACAGTCCGGAGGACCGACAGCAGTCATCAATTCCAGCCTGGCTGGCGTTGTCAGCAAAGCAAGGGAGCTTGGCGTGAAAAAGATCTATGGCATGCATCATGGCATCCAGGGTTTTTTGAACGAAGACCTGGTGGACATGGGCGAGTATGTGAAAGACGACAAGGACATTGAACTGTTAAAGAGAACGCCGTCAGCGTTCCTTGGTTCCTGCCGTTACAAACTGCCGAAGATCGAGGGCAACGAGGAAGTATACGACAAGATTTTTGCGATCATGGAAAAATATGACATCGAGTGCCTGTTTTACATCGGCGGAAACGATTCGATGGATACCATCAAGATGCTGTCCGATTATGCGGCGCTGAAGGGCAAACCCCAGAGATTCATGGGCGTTCCCAAGACGATTGACAACGATCTGCCTATCACAGATCACTGCCCGGGCTACGGTTCCGCAGCGAAATATATTGCAACTTCCCTGAAGGAAGTGATTCGCGACAACGCATCCTTTGGTATTGAGAAACCGACCATTCTTATTGTAGAGATTATGGGACGCCATGCAGGATGGCTGACCGCAGCGGCGGCACTGTCCAGAGATGAGGACTGTGAGGGTCCGGATCTGATTTACGTTCCCGAGGTTACTTTCGATATGGACGACTTCATGGCGAGAGTAAAAGAGCTGGCGGTTAAGAAATCCTCTGTTGTAATCGCAGTGTCCGAGGGCATCAAGGTGGCGGACGGCCGCTTTGTATGCGAGCTTGGCGGCGGCTCCGATTACGTGGACGCTTTTGGCCACAAGCAGCTGTCAGGATGTGCGGTTACTCTGGCAAATAAGGTGGCGGCTGAGACAGGCTATAAGACCCGTGCAATTGAGTTCTCCACCCTGCAGAGAGCTGCAACCCATATCGCTTCCTTAAACGATATCAATGAAGCGTTCAACGTTGGGTATCTGGCATGCCAGGCGGCAGACGACGGAAAGACAGGCATGATGATCACCATCGACGTAAAGGCGCGTAATCCTTACGAAGTTGGCTACAGCATCTACGATATTCATGCAATTGCAAACGTAGAGCGTCCCGTTCCGGCAGAGTGGATTATCAACGACGGCACCGATATCGGCGAGGGCTATGTAGAGTATGCCCGCCCGCTCATCATGGGCGAGCTGACACCGCTGATGGTCAACGGTGTTCCGAAGCATCTTGTACTGGACAGAAGCGCTTACAGAAAATAAACAAAAGAAGGACAGGCAGGCCGCTGCGTCAGTTTATGCTGGCGCGGCGGCCTGATTGCGTTTTGCGGCCGTGCAATAGGCGCGCGTCGGATCGATTGCGTTTTGCGGTTGTGCAGTGGACGTGACGGCCAGCCTGTGTTTTGCGGCCGTGCAATGGGACGTACGACGGTCCGCCTGGACCGCGGTTTACAGGACCGGGCGTAGAGTTGGTGCGCCGAAAGAGAGTCGTCTTAGCTGATGAAATAGTTTGAAAATTTAAGAAAATTAAAATAATTAACAGTAATATATACAAATATAGTTTTAATAAAAATTTATTTTAATTTTTTTAAAAAATAGTATTGACAAATATGAGGATGGATGGTATAGTAATTTCAACAACAACAAATACCTGTTAAGTGACGAGAAAGCTTAACTATCTTATATTTGAAGTTGTTTCAAAATTAACGAAAGGAGGTCAATCCAATGGACACAGCAGTCTCAACAATCAATGTTCAATATGAAGGCGGTAAAGTAAATGTATCCTGCGGAAACGACCTTTATATCTGAACCGGGTAGAATCGAATATATCGAGCATTAATCGGAGAGAAAAACCGGCTTACAGAATAAAGCATTTGCTTTTCATATTGAATCGTAGAAAATTTAAGACGGATCACCTGGGATCGTAAAAAGTTAAAACAGAAGATAGAAGCATCGGAAGATAGAAAAATCAGAGGATAGAAAAAATCGGAAGAAAATTAAGTTCTTTACGATCAGGTCAGAAGGAGTCGGAAATTACCGCAAAAGCAGCAATTTATATAGATGGGCAGGATAATAAAAAGAACTCCGGTTAATTATAAAAATAGAAGAAAATAAAAAAACGAAATAAAGAAAATATGTAAGGCCGCTGAGAAATCAGCGGTCTTATTTGATATCGTAGGATTGTGGGAGTGCGAAGCACGAAGCAAACCGTGTAATCATAAATTCGGGTGTTTCGATACCCAAATCATCGTAGATAACTGCTCCCATGATACAAAGGATGCGCACCTCGCGCAGAAGAAATCCAACGGCAATGCGATAAAATTTTCTTGACAGCCGCAGGCCGGTGTGATATCTTAATAAAGAACTGCCGAAGACAGCAGGTGCCGTGAGGCATAAGGATAAAACGCCTGCCGAGGAGTAAAGAATTTCGATATAGAAATGATTTATGAATCTCTCTGTCTTTGCGGACGGGGAGATTTTTTTCAACGGCGGTACACAGACTATATAAGGAGGTGCACCATTTCATGGCGAAAGTAGAACAGAAGAAACCTATCGTGGAAGAAATCAGCGAACACATCAAAGACGCACAGTCGGTTGTTCTGGTTACTTACAGCGGAATTAATGTAGAGCAGGATACTGCGCTCCGCAAAGAGATGAGAGAAGCCGGCGTCGTTTACAAAGTGTACAAGAACACGATGATGAATTTCGCATTCCAGGGTACAGACTGCGAGCCGCTGACCAAGCATCTGGAAGGTCCTAATGCGGTTGCTATCTGCAAGGACGATGCGACTGCTCCGGTCAGAATCATCGCAAAATACGCCAAGACAGTTCCGGCACTGAAGCTGATAGCCGGCGTTGTAGAAGGCGGTTATTATGATGAAAAAGCAATTCAGGCGCTGGCAGATGTTCCGTCAAGAGAAGTACTTCTCGGAAAATTGCTGGGAAGCATCCAGTCCCCGATTGCAAACTTTGCCCGCGTTATCAAGCAGATCGCAGAAAAAGAGGCGTAAGAGCGGCTGGATATGCGCAAAATATGCGGCACAGAGTCCTGCCGGAAGATCGGCGCAGGCGTGCGGCGTAGCATGAAAACTGAAACAGAAACGAAATCTAAAATAAAAAATGGAGGAAAATAAAATGGCAAAACTGACAACTGCTGAATTTATCGAGGCAATCAAAGAATTAAGCGTATTAGAGCTGAACGAGCTCGTAAAAGCATGTGAGGAAGAATTTGGCGTATCTGCAGCAGCAGGCGTTGTAGTAGCAGCAGCAGGCCCGGCAGAGGCAGCTGAGGAGAAGGATGAGTTTGACGTAGAGCTGACAGAGGTTGGCCCGAACAAGGTTAAAGTTATCAAGGTTGTTCGTGAGGCTACAGGTCTTGGCCTGAAAGAGGCGAAGGAAGTAGTTGACGGCGCTCCGAAGGTTGTAAAAGAGGGCGTTTCCAAGGCAGAGGCAGAGGAACTGAAGACAAAGCTGGAAGCAGAAGGCGCAAAGGTTACTCTGAAATAATCAGTCTTTGTACGAAAAATATGCGACAAGCAGTGTGAAATAGGCTGCCGTCCTGGCGATTGGATATCGCGAGGCGGCGGCCTTTTTCTGGCTCTTTCTTTGCTTTCTCTTTTTTTGCCTAATCTTGCGCGGCTTTTCATTTTGTGTTACCATGAGAAAAATAAGAATTTAAGGAGGGATTGCTATGTCAACACCGCACAACGCCGCTCAGCCAGGCGATATTGCTGAGACAATTCTGCTGCCGGGAGATCCCCTGCGCGCAAAGGTAATCGCGGAAACGTTTTTGGAGGATATTGTTCAGTTTAACAGTGTGAGAAATATGTTTGGGTTCACGGGCACATACCAGGGGAAAAAGGTATCGGTGATGGGCACAGGCATGGGATGTGCATCCATCGGCATCTACAGCCACGAGCTGATTCACCACTACGGGGTGAAAAATCTGATTCGCGTAGGCTCCTGCGGCTCTATCGGAAAGGATATCAGGCTTGGGGAGATTATTATGGCCCAGGGCGCCTGCACCGACAGCAATTATGCACACCAGTACCAGCTGCCGGGAACCATGTGCGCCATCGCGGATTATGAGCTCCTCAAAACGGCTCAGGAGGCGGCTGCGGAATTTGGTTTCCCGTATCGGGTGGGAAATATTCTTTCTTCGGATAATTTTTATACGGAGACGCCGGAATGGAAGCTCTGGGCAAAAATGGGCGTGCTGTCCATTGAGATGGAAAGCTTTGCGCTTTACTGCAATGCGGCAAGGGCCGGCGTGAAGGCTCTTGGAATTTTTACGGTTTCCGATTCGATTGTAAACGGCGAGGAACTGGACGCGGATGAACGTCAGAACGGCTTTACCAATATGATGAAGGTGGCGCTGGAAACAGCGGTGAGAATCTGATGGAAGGCTCCCTGAGAAGACAAAAAATTCTTGAAATGCTGGAGCAGGGGGAAGCGCCGGTCTCCGGAGCGGCGCTGGCAGGCATATTTGGCGTGAGCCGTCAGGTGATCGTGCAGGATATCGCGCTTTTGCGGGCTACGGATAAAAATATTCTGTCCACAAACAAGGGATACGTGGTGTACGGGAAGAAAAAGCCCGGGCGATGCCGGCGGATTTTGCCGGTAAAGCATACGGACGAACAGATGCAGGATGAACTGTATACAATCGTGGACGCCGGGGCAGAGGTGCTCGACGTGGTGGTGGAACACGATGTTTACGGGCAGATTGCCGTGGATCTGATGATCTCATCCCGCAGGGATGTGGACGAGTTCATACACAAAATCTTTGCGAATCCGGCAAAGCCCTTAAAAGAGCTGACGGGAGACGCCCACTACCATACCATTGAGGCCGGCAGCGAAGCGGCTTTGGATGAAGTGGAAAAAAATTTAAAAGAAAAGGGATATCTGATTGACTTTGAGGGCCGCATGTAGTATGATGGTCGCCAGGTGACAAGACACCTGACTATACATGTGACTGTGTGCGTACAGAAGAATAGCCGGGCGTGCTCTGCGCGTCCGGCTGCTGTTTTGCCGAAGGAGGAAAAATGAAGGGAATAAAAAAATGGTTGAATCGCGTATTTATTGACGGCCTGAGCGGAATGGCCCACGGCCTTTTTGCGACGCTGATTGTAGGAACAATCATTCAGCAGATTGGCACGCTGATTGGAGGAGACATTGGAAATACGATTTTTCTGATTGGAAAAGTGGCTGCGGCGCTGACGGGTGCCGGTATCGGCGTGGGCGTTGCCAGCCGCTATGGGGAGAGTCCGCTGGTAACACTTTCCGCGGCTACCGCTGGTATGGTGGGAGCTTTTGCCGGCAAGCTGATGGCCGGACAGGTTTTGGTGGACGGCGTGATGCAGTTTGCGGGGCCGGGGGAACCTCTGGGAGCATTTATTGCGGCGTACATAGGCATTGAGGCGGGTCATCTGGTATCCGGGAAAACCAAGGTGGATATTCTGGTGACGCCTCTGGTGGGCATCGGAACAGGCTCTGCCGTAGGGCTTCTTGTGGGACCTACGATCTCCCAAATTATGACAAGCCTTGGCGCTATGATTAACTGGGGAACAGAACAGCAGCCTTTCCTGATGGGCATCGTGGTATCTGTCCTGATGGGCATGATTCTGACGCTTCCCATCAGTTCCGCCGCCCTGGGCGTTATTTTGAATCTGTCCGGTTTGGCCGCAGGCGCGGCAACCGTTGGCTGCTGCTGCAACATGGTAGGGTTCGCAGTGGCCAGCTACAGAGAAAATAAATTCGGGGGACTTATTGCACAGGGAATCGGTACCTCCATGCTGCAGGTTCCCAATATTGTGAGAAAGCCGGTGATATGGCTGCCGGCCATTCTCTCAAGCGCCATTTTGGGGCCGGTGGGTACCATGCTATTAAAAATGACAAGCAACGCTACAGGCTCCGGCATGGGAACGGCAGGCCTGGTGGGGCAGATCATGACATGGCAGGTCATGACGGCCACGGAGCCGCCTCAAATCGTGCTGATAAAAATTCTGGCAATTCAGATTGTGCTGCCCGCCCTTGTGACCCTCGCTATTTCGGAGACAATGCGCAAATGGGGATGGATAAAGCCGGGCGATATGAAGCTGGATTTATAAAAAAGTGAAAACAGACGGGCCGCCGGGAATTTTCCGGCGGCCCTTTGAAAACCGCCGACAGCGTGCGGCAAGCGCACACTTTTTTAGATAGTTTAAAAAAATTTAGTTGACATACGAAAAAGCTTGTGTTAAAGTATAGGTTGCATTATTGTGCAGGAGTGTACCCCCAAGGGGAAATTATGCCCAAAAATCATGGGTGTTTTTACACTTTCATATAAAAAGACAGGGGTGAAATGTCAATGGAGAAAAACAGAATACGTCCAAACAAAAATGACAACAGTTTCCGAATGAGCTACTCCAGGCAGAAAGAGGTACTGGAGATGCCCGACCTGATCGAGGTTCAGAAAGATTCCTACCAGTGGTTTCTTAAGGAAGGCCTGAGGGAGGTGTTTGACGACATCTCTCCGATTCGCGATTACAGCGAGAAACTGAGTCTGGAATTTGTGGATTTCAAACTCTGCGAGGATGATGTAAAGTACTCAATTGATGAATGTAAGGAAAGAGACGCTACGTATGCCGCTCCTCTGAAGGTGAAGGTAAGACTTCATAATAAAGAGACGGATGAAATCAACGAGCACGATATTTTTATGGGTGATCTTCCGCTGATGACGGCCACGGGTACTTTTGTAATCAATGGCGCCGAGCGTGTTATCGTCAGTCAGCTTGTTCGTTCCCCGGGTATCTATTATGCCATCGCCCACGACAAGATTGGAAAAAGACTGTTCTCCTGTACTGTAATTCCAAACCGCGGAGCATGGCTGGAATACGAGACAGACTCCAACGACATTTTCTATGTGCGTGTAGACAGAACCAGAAAGGTGCCGATCACAGTGCTGATCCGTGCTCTGGGTGTCAGCACAAACGCTGAGATTATAGATCTGTTCGGTGAGGAACCGAAAATTCTGGCAACGCTGGCGAAGGATACAGCCACAAATTACCAGGAAGGTCTTCTGGAGCTCTACAAAAAGATTCGTCCGGGTGAGCCTCTGGCGGTGGAGAGCGCTGAGAGCCTGATTATGGCTATGTTCTTCGATCCGAGAAGATATGATCTGGCAAAGGTGGGCCGGTACAAATTCAACAAAAAGCTGATGCTGCGCAACCGTATTGCCGGTCATGTGCTGGCGGAGGATGTGGTTGACGTAACAACGGGCGAGATCCTTGCGGAAGCGGGCACCAAGGTGACCCGTGAGCTGGCGGATAAAATTCAAAATTCGGCTGTTCCCTTTGTGTGGATTCAGACGGAAGAACGCAATGTAAAGGTACTGTCCAGCATGATGGTGGATATCACCAATTTTGTGGATGTTGACCCGAAGGAAGTAGGCGTTACAGAGTTAGTATATTACCCGGTGCTTAAGTCTATACTGGAAGAAAATAGTGATATCGAGGATATCAAGGATGCGATTCGTCGGGATATCCACGATTTGATTCCGAAGCACATTACAAAGGAGGATATTCTTGCCTCCATCAACTACAATATTCATCTGGAATACGGCATCGGCAATGACGACGATATCGACCATCTGGGCAACCGCCGTATCCGTTCTGTAGGCGAACTGCTGCAGAATCAGTACCGTATCGGTCTTTCCAGACTGGAGAGAGTGGTGCGTGAGAGAATGACAACCCAGGATCTGGAGGGAATTTCTCCCCAGTCCCTGATCAATATCAAACCGGTGACGGCTGCTGTCAAAGAGTTTTTCGGATCTTCCCAACTGTCCCAGTTTATGGACCAGAACAACCCGCTGGGCGAGCTGACCCACAAACGGCGTCTGTCGGCGCTGGGACCGGGCGGTCTGTCCCGTGACCGGGCCGGATTCGAAGTGCGTGACGTACATTATTCCCACTATGGAAGAATGTGCCCCATTGAGACGCCGGAAGGTCCGAACATTGGTCTGATTAACTCGCTGGCGACGTATGCAAGAATCAATCAGTACGGCTTTGTGGAAGCCCCGTACCGTATTATCGATAAATCCGATCCCTCCAACCCGCGTGTTACGGACTCGGTAGTCTACATGACGGCGGACGAGGAAGACAATTTCCATGTGGCGCAGGCGAACGAGGCGCTGGACGAGGAAGGCCATTTTGTACGAAAAACAGTATCCGGCCGTTACCGCGAGGAGACGCAGGAATACGACCGCTCCATGTTCGACTACATGGACGTATCTCCGAAAATGGTATTTTCTGTGGCGACTGCACTGATTCCTTTCCTGGAGAACGACGATGCGAACCGTGCTTTGATGGGCTCCAACATGCAGCGTCAGGCGGTGCCGCTTCTCACCACGGAGGCTCCGGTAGTCGGAACCGGTATGGAAACGAAGGCGGCCGTGGACTCCGGCGTGTGTGTCATTGCAAAAAATGACGGCGTTGTGGAGCGCGTAACCTCCAGAGAAATTGTGGTCAAAACGGACGACGGCCAGAGAGACGAGTACCATCTGACGAAGTTTTTGCGAAGCAATCAGAGCAACTGCTATAATCAGAAGCCGATTGTGTTTAAGGGAGACCGTGTAAAGGCCGGTCAGGTAATCGCAGACGGCCCTTCCACCTCGAACGGTGAGATTGCGCTGGGTAAAAACCCGCTGATCGGTTTCATGACCTGGGAAGGTTACAACTACGAGGATGCCGTTCTTCTGAGCGAGCGCCTTGTGATGGATGATGTTTACACCTCCGTGCATATTGAAGAATATGAGGCGGAGGCAAGAGATACAAAGCTTGGGCCGGAGGAGATCACGAGAGACGTTCCGGGCGTGGGCGATGATGCGCTGAAAGATCTGGACGACCGGGGAATCATACGCATCGGTGCGGAAGTGCGTGCAGGCGATATTCTGGTCGGCAAGGTAACGCCGAAGGGCGAGACGGAGCTGACGGCGGAGGAACGTCTGCTGAGAGCAATTTTCGGTGAAAAGGCCCGGGAGGTGCGTGATACTTCCCTGAAGGTGCCTCACGGTGAATACGGCATTGTTGTGGATGCAAAAGTGTTTACCAGAGAGAACGGCGACGAGCTGTCGCCGGGTGTGAATCAGGCCGTTCGTATCTACATTGCCCAGAAACGTAAGATTTCTGTGGGTGATAAGATGGCGGGCCGTCATGGAAACAAGGGTGTTGTTTCCCGGGTGCTTCCCGTGGAGGATATGCCGTTCCTGCCGAACGGCAGACCGCTGGATATCGTGCTGAACCCGCTGGGTGTGCCTTCCCGTATGAACATTGGACAGGTGTTGGAGATTCATCTGAGCCTGGCAGCCAAGGCCCTCGGCTTTAACGTATCTACTCCGGTATTCGACGGAGCGAACGAGGCAGATATCATGGATACTCTGGATTTGGCGAATGATTATGTAAATCTGGAGTGGGATGAATTTAAGGCAAAACACGAGGCAGAGCTTCTGCCGGAGGTTATGGATTACCTCTATGAAAACAGGGATCACAGAAAGCTGTGGAAGGGCGTGCCGATTTCAAGAGACGGTAAAGTACGTCTGAGAGACGGAAGAACGGGCGAGTTTTTCGACAGCCCGGTTACCATCGGCCACATGCATTACCTGAAGCTGCACCATCTGGTGGACGACAAGATTCATGCCCGTTCCACCGGCCCGTACTCACTGGTTACGCAGCAGCCGCTGGGCGGTAAAGCACAGTTCGGCGGACAGCGGTTTGGTGAGATGGAGGTGTGGGCACTCGAGGCATATGGAGCGTCTTACACGCTGCAGGAAATCCTGACTGTGAAGTCCGACGATATTGTAGGACGTGTAAAAACGTACGAGGCGATCATCAAGGGCGATAATATTCCTGAGCCAGGTATTCCCGAATCCTTCAAAGTTCTTTTGAAAGAACTGCAGTCCCTTGGACTGGATGTGAGAGTTCTGGGAGAGAACCAGAAGGAAGTTGAAATTATGGAAACAATTGAATACGGTGAGACCGATATCCGTTCCGTGATTGAGGGAGACCGTGGATATCACCGTGATGAGGACTCCTTTGGAAAATATGGCTTCAGCCAGCAGGAGTTTGAGGACGGCGAACTGGTGGATGTCGAGGAAGAAGACGAAGAAGATGAACCGTACGAAGATTATGATGACAGCTATGACGATGATATCGAATAAGGAGGGAATTGTTTTATGCCGGAAATGACAAATAATGAAACATATCAGCCGCTGACATTCGATGCAATTAAGATTGGATTGGCGTCTCCGGAAAAAATCAGAGAATGGTCCCGCGGCGAGGTAAAAAAGCCGGAAACCATCAATTACCGTACGCTGAAGCCGGAAAAGGACGGCCTGTTCTGCGAGCGCATTTTCGGTCCGAGCAAGGACTGGGAATGTCACTGCGGTAAGTATAAAAAGATTCGTTATAAAGGCGTTGTCTGCGACCGCTGCGGTGTGGAAGTCACCAAAGCCAGCGTCCGCAGGGAGCGTATGGG
>JAUNFZ010000061.1 GCA_030524785.1 Eubacteriales bacterium | reverse complement strand
AAGACGCCGCCCTCTCACGGCGGAAACAGGGGTTCGATTCCCCTACGAACTGCTTTTTATTAAATAAGCGTTGAAAAGATTTTGACGAGGGATTTTATGAAAAAATATATAATATCTGGAGTTTGTGTGATTGCTGTTATTTTAACAGCTTATTTTTTTATCTCCGGACAGGGATATCGCTACAAAAGGCGTGTCTTTGAAAACACGCCCGAGTGGACAAAGGAGGGAGCTCCGCTGATTGCCCACGCTTGCGGCGGCCTCTGGGAGGAGAAAGAGGACGGCAGTAAAAAATTGCTTGACTACACAAACTCGCGGGAAGCGCTGATAAACAGCCTGGAAAACGGATACCGGCTGATTGAGGCGGATTTTAAGATTACAACGGACGGCGATTTCGCATGTACCCATTACTGGCCGGATGAGCAGGAAGATCCGGTTTCTACAGAGGAATGGCTGAATTTTAAGATCGAAGGAAAATATACCAGCATGATGATGGAGGATGTACTGGAAATTCTGATGGATTACCCGGACGTCTATCTGGTGACGGATCTGAAATCAGATCATTCGAAGGAGGAAGTTCAGCAGGAGTTTTCCCTTCTGTATGACCAGGTGATGAAGGTAACCGGCGGAGAATTGCTGGATCGAATCATTCCGCAGATTTATAACAGGGAGATGTACGACTGGGTGAAAGAAATCTATCCCTGGCCCAGCCTGATCTATACGCTCTACAAACAGGATGATGTGCCGAACGAGGAGATTATCGCTTTTGTCAGGGAGCGGGAGGATATCCCGGTGGTGACAATGCCGAAGCGCCGGCTGGACGAGGGATTCATTGAGGAGCTTCATGGGGTGGGAAAATATGTTTACAGCCACACCTGGAATTCTCTCAAAAAAATACAGGAACTGATGGAGATGGGGGTCGACGGTTTCTATACGGATTCGGCCACACCCCAGAAATTTCAGGAAAAATTTGGAAAAAGTTAACGTACAGGCAGAGACTGCTGCGAAAGCGGAAGCGTGACGGTAAAGACGCATCCGCCGCCGGGGGCGTCTTTTGCCTGTATTTTTCCTTTGTGAAGATGTACGATTTCCCTGGCAATGCAGAGCCCAAGGCCGAAGTGATCTCTGTCATGGTGGGCGCTGTCCGACCGGTAAAAGCGCTCAAAAATTTTTTCCTTTTCCGGATCGGGAATCCCGGGGCCGTTGTCGGAAACCGAAAAGGTCAGATGCTTTGGCGAAACTTCCAGGCAAAGCGTGACAGTTCCGCCTTTTGGCGTATAGGAGATGGCGTTTTCGATCAGGATGGAGAGCGTCTGTGCAATCCTTTCTTTGTCCATCATACAGGGAGGAACCGTCTCCTCTGGCAGAAGGATTTCAAGGCGAAGTCCTTTTTTGCCGGCGGGTATTTCATATTTTTCATAAGTTTCCAGCAAAAGGGTATCCGCCTCCGCAGGGGCAAGCGCCATAGTCCAGGTATGGCTGTCAGAATTTGCCAGAAGCAGCATATCGCTGATTAGCCGGGACATGCGTGTGCCCTCTGATTCAATGGCGTCAAAAAAACGTGGCTGGTCGTCAGGGGAAGCGTCTCTGACGGCAGAGAGCGAAGAAAGCATAACGGCCAGCGGAGCCCGCAGCTCATGGGAAGCTGCGGCAATAAAAGACGCCTGACTTCTGCGGCTTTCCTCTACAGGTCTCAGCGTTCGCCCGGTAAAAAACCATGCAAAGACAGTCAGGGCGGCAAAAGCGGCGAAAGCGCCTGCGCCAAAAAGAAAACGCTGCATAAGGATCTGCTTTGCAGCGGTATCGTCGGGGGAAATCATGGCAACGTCAAGAAAGCCGTTTCCCTTTGGCAGCAGAGCCACGGTCGCAAAATATCCCTGCCCCTGGCTGTTGTGAAAGCAAAAGGTTTCCTGAGAAAGAAGAACGCGGTTTGACGCTTTGCCTGCACTTAAATTATATTGCTCGGACGCCGTTTCTCTGGCAGCCGCCAGAGTGTCCGCCAAAAGGCTGTGTTCATGGAGCGTTCCGTAAAGCAGCGGGGAATCTCCGTCTCTGATGTCAATGGTCAGACGGTAGCGGTTCTCCATCTGGGAAAGCCATGTATGGGAAAGCGTAGACTGACTGTCCAGATAAGTAAGGATACTGCTGGTATTATTCTGAAAATCGGCGTAATTTTTATTCTTAAGCCCACGTTCCGAGATCACGAGGCAAAAGGCCGTCATCACAAAGAGAATGACCGCAGCAGCAAGGGAACAGAATAAAGTGAAACGCAATTGAACTTTTTTAAGCATTGGGAGCCTCCAGTCGGTATCCTACGCCCCGCACGGCTTTGATTGCCAGAAAGCTTTTTAAGCTTTTGAGGCGCCGGCGGAGAAAATAGATATAATTGTCCAGGTTGCCGTCCTCCACGTCGGCCTCCGGTCCCCAGACTCTGGTGATGATTAAAAGACGCGGCAGCGTCTGATTTGGATTTCTGAGAAATAATTCCATCAGATCCCCCTCGCGCCTGGAGAGGGAACAGGAGATGCTGCCGCAGGTTAAGAGTTTCTGCATAGAATCATAGCAGAGATCACCAAAGGTGCTAAGATGCTCGTTATGAAAAACTAACGGACGGCGCAGGGCAGACCGGATGCGGGCAGTCAGCTCCTCAAAGGCAAAGGGTTTGACGATATAGTCGTCGGCTCCGGTGTCCAGCCCCAGCACCCGGTCGGAAAGTTCTCCCAGCGCGGTGATCATAATGACGGGCGTACAGACACCGCTGTTTCTGGCGTTTTGCAGTATACGAATACCATCGATTCCAGGCAGCATACGGTCAAGAAGAATAAGATCATGAGCGCCTTCTTTTATGAGGAAAAGCCCTTCCTCGCCGTCGTGGCACACATCTACAGAAAATCCCTGCTTTTCCAACTGAAACTTTACAGAGGCGCAGAGCTTTTCGTCGTCTTCAATCATTAAAATACGCATATGAATCTCCGTTTCTGCCGCCAATTGGCGGCGCAGATCCTTCTTAAAGATTTATGGATATCATAACACAGAAATCTCTAAGTTTTCTCTAAAAAGTTTTTAATATTTTAGAGGATATTTAGAAAAACGCATGTTACGCTGATACCGTGCACAAACTGGTGAAGACAGAATTGGAGGTAGACTATGAGACGGAACATAAGGGGAATCACTGCAGGAATACTTGCAGCGGCAGTAACGGCAATCAGCCTTTGGGGCTGTCAGAATGTAGAGAATAATGCATCGAACGGAGAAGTTTCAAGCACAGGAACTACGGCTATGGGACGGTATATGGAAAGCGAAGTTCCCATACCGGAAGAAATTGAGGATATCCTTGGCGCGGCAATTCTGGAGGACGGAACTTACCGTATGGCAGCCGCAGCGGACAGCAGTTTGAGCCTGTGGGATTCTTCGGATAACGGACAATCCTGGGAGCAGGTGAAATCTCTGGATGAATTGGTGACGACGGAGTACGGTTATCTGCAGAATGGGGCTGTGGCGCCGGATGGAAGTGTCTTTTGCTGCGTGTACGAAAATGAGGAGGAAGATTTTGACAGTATATCGGAGGACGGACAATATGAGGTAAAGGGAACCTACCGATTTATAAAAATTTCACCGGAAGGAGAGGCAGAAGACATTGCACTGGAACTGCCGGACACAGAGCTTAAAGGAATGTCGGATAAAATCATGTATGCCGGCAAAGGACAGCTTCTGATAAAACTGGTGGGAGATAACCGGGTCTTCCGTATGGACGATGAGACGGGAAAAAATCTGGCTGTGTACAATGAAGACGATAAATACGTTACCTATTTTCAGACAGCAGGAAAGCGGCTCTATCTCTATACGGAGGAGGGGCTTTTGATTTATGACTGGGAGAGCGGAGAGAAAGTTGAAGGAGACACGGCACTGCAGGAGGCGATAGAGGCAAACGCAGAGAACATGCAGGTGCTGAGCAGCGCCGGAGTACCTACAGTTATGTGCGGAGGCGCTCAGGACAAAGAGATATATTACTGCAATGAGGAAGGAATTTTCCGCTACCAGGACGGCGGCTCTGTGGTGGAACAGATTGCCGATGGAAAGCTGAACTCGCTGTCAAAGCCAAGCGTAGAACTGAGAATGATGATGGCGGCAGCAGACGGTTCACTTCTCGTTTTAGTGTCAGATGAAGCAAAGATGAAACTGCTGCGGTATGTCTATGAGGCGGATGTGCCGTCGGTTCCCGATACGGAGATCAGAGTATATTCACTGAATGAAAATAAAGAGATACAGCAGGCGGTATCCATGTTCCAGACGCAAAATCCGAAGTATTATGTCAGCCTGGAGACGGGAACAAAGGGCGGCGAAGTGACGGTTTCCGACGCCCTGCGCACACTGAATACGGAAATCATGGCGGGGAATGGCCCTGATGTACTGATCCTGGATGGTATGCCCTTTACATCCTATGCCGAAAAGGGGGTATTGCAGGACATCAGCGATATTTGGCAGGAGATCACCCAGGAGGAAGCCATTTTTGAAAATATTGCCGGCGCTTACAAAGAGGAGGAGACGGTGTACGCCATCCCAAGCCGTTTTAAAATTCCTGTGATTGTCGGAAAAGAGGAGACGCTGGCACAGATTACGGGACTTGCAGAACTTGACAGTACGGCCAAAAAACTTCGCGAAGAAGACGAAGATGTGGAATCCATTCTGGGTGTCTCCAGCATTTACTGGCTCTTGAAAACTCTTTATGGAGCATATTCGCCGGCGCTTCTTACGGCGGACAAAAGCTTTGATGAGAACGCGGTTATAGAATATCTGACCTGTGCCAAAGAGCTTTATGAACTGAACCATTACTCCGAGGAGCAATTGGAAAACAGGATAGCAACGGAGAATACGGATGTGCTGTTTGACGGCGAAAGTTATGTGGATATTCTGAACTGGTATCGGGGGAATATCAGGATGCAGGCGTTAAATCTTGCAGGCGGGTATGAGTTTGCAAGTTTAATGACAGTCTGCCGGGAAAAAGAAGTGGAGTTTGCGGCTTCGCCGCTGTCCGGGAAAAATGTATTTATTCCCTCCACCGTGATAGGCATGTGCAGCCGCAGCAGCCAGCCGGAAGGGGCAAAGGCATTTATACGTTTCCTGTTTACTCAGGAACCGCAGTCGTCGAATCAGGGAGGTGGATTCCCGGTGCACAAAAAGGCGTTTGATTCAGAGGTTTATGCAGATAAGGAACTGGATCTGGTGTCGACCTTTGGATATATCGAGCAGGATGAAGACGGCGTTCTCTCATCGCTGGATGTGGAGATAAAAAAGCCGGATCAGGAACAGTATGCACAGCTGACAGAGCTGGTGGAAAGCCTGGATACGCCGTCCCTGACAGATGCGGTTGTGGAAGATATTCTGCTGGAACAGGGCGGGAAATGTGTCCTGGGAGAGATTACGGCTGAGGAGGCGGCCGCAGCCGTCAGCCAGAAAGTCAGCCTGTATCTGGCGGAATAAAAGATGAGAGGGAGAAAGCAATGGGAAGGATTTTTCTTTATCCTTCCCAGCCTGACAGGCGTTCTGGTGTTTATTTTCCTTCCCTTTCTTGACGTGGTGCGCCGTTCCTTTACAGAAGTGGTCAGCGGTAAATTTGTAGGGCTTAAAAATTTTGAGACCATATTTGCCAACAGCGCCTTTTTGCAGGCGTCATTCAACACGATTCGGTTCACTGCCGTCTGTATTCCTTTGCTGGTGTTTCTGTCACTGGGGACGGCGGTGCTTCTTCAGGGGAAGAAGCGGACAGGGAGTTTTTTGAAAAGCATGTTTTTAATGCCCATGGCAATTCCTGTGGCCTCCGTGGTGCTTTTGTGGAAGCTTTTATTTCATCCAAAGGGGTTTTTAAACGGGTTTTTATCCATGGTTGGCCTGGCAGCCGTAGACTGGATGAACTCAGAATATGCGTTTGGCGTTCTGGTATTCAGCTATATATGGAAAAATCTGGGGTATGACATTATTTTGTGGCTGGCGGGGCTTGCGGCCATCTCACCGGATATTTACGAGGCGGCCCGGGTGGACGGAGCCGGGGAATGGCGCTGCTTTTTTTCCATTACGCTGCCCAACCTGCTTCCGTCGCTGTATACGATTGCAGTGCTCTCTTTTCTGAATTCTTTTAAAGTATTCAGAGAAGCGTATCTGGTGGCCGGAGATTATCCCCACAGCAGCATTTACATGATGCAGCATCTGTTTAATAACTGGTTTCGGGAGCTCTCTGTCGATAAAATGGCGGCGGGAGCCGTAGTTAATGCGGGTGTGATACTCATTCTTGTACTTCTTTTACAACGGGCATGGGAGAAAGTATGAAAAAAATATTTCAAATGCGCAGTCTGGCAATGCTGCTGCTGGCGCTTTTGGCAGCGGTCTGCTGCTATCCCGTTCTCTTTCTGGCGACGGGAGCTCTGATGGACAGCCAGGAGCTGGCAGAAAGTCTTGGCCCTGTGCTGAAAGGAAGCGATGGATTTATCTCCTGGCGGCTGATTCCTATGTTTCCTACGCTGCAGAATTATGTGGAGCTTTTGCTGGATTCTCCGCAGTTTTTTGTGATGTTCTGGAATTCAGTAAAGCTGACGGGAGCAGTGACGGCAGGACAGCTTCTGATAGGGACGCCGGCGGCCTGGGGACTTGCCAGATTTGATTTTCCGCTTCGGAGAATCCTGTATATTCTGTATATTATTTTGATGATGATGCCGTTTCAGGTGCGTATGCTTTCCGATTATCTGGTTCTGGAAAAACTGCATCTTCTGGACAGCCATATGGGCATCATTCTTCCGGCGGTATTTTCCACTTTTCCGGTGTTTATCATGTACCGGTTTTTCAGTGGGATTCCGGAAGCGGTGATTGAGTCTGCAAAGCTGGACGGCGCCGGGGCGGTGCAGATTTTTTTATATATTGGGGTACCCCTGGGAGCAGGTGGAATCGTGTCTTCTTTCGTACTGAATTTTTTTGAGTACTGGAACCTGATTGAACAGCCCCTTACATTTCTGAAGAATCGGGCTCTTTGGCCGCTGTCCCTGTTTCTTCCTGATATTGGCCTTGAAAAGGCGGGAATCGCTTTTGTAAGTTCTGTTGTCACGTTGATTCCCGCGGCGCTTATATTTCTTTTGGGCCAGGATTATCTGGAACAGGGGATTGCCGCAGCGGCAGTGAAAGAGTAGACGAGGCCTAGAACATTGGAGGACGATATGAAAAAGAAAATAGCGGGAATTTTCGCAGGATTTCTGGCGTTGATGATATTGTTTACATTTCTTTCCAGGGCGGCGGACAGCATGACGGTAGCCCGGGTTTCTGCAAAGAAAACAGAGCGGGGCAAGATTCCCCATCAGGTAACGGGAACCGGGAAGGTGGTGCAGAACCGGGAACAGGCCGTCTCCACCCTGGCGGGACAAACGGTAAAGTCTATTTATGTAGAAGAAGGGCAGAAGGTGTCTGAGGGGGATGTGCTCTATGAAATTGATCTGGAGAGCCTCAAGGAGCAGATCTTAATCCAGAAACAGGAGATGAAAAAGGCAGATCTGCAGTCTCAGGATAAGGCCAGCAGCCGGGACGCCGAGGCCTACAAAAATGACCTTAGCCGTTATCGCGCGGCGGAGGATTACAGCGTGGCGGCGGGAAAAGGCAGCACGGCGGTCGAAAGGGCGGCGGCAGAGCTAAGCCGCGCCAGAAAGAAGCTTAAGTCTCTGAATCAGAGCGAAGGGTCAGATGCAGGAGAGGACTCTGTGGAAAAGGTATTGAAGGAGATCTGTGAGCAGAAAAAAGAGGAATACGAGGAAGCGGTCAAATATAAGGAAGAACTGGAAAAGGCCATAGAGGAAGTGGTAAAAAAAGCGCTCTCGGAAGCGGCGAATGATACAGCCCGTCTGGTCGCGGGAGAACATGAAATGCATATGACGGCACAGGAGGGACTGACGGAAACTGCGGCATCCCCTGGGACATCCCCGGTGGCGTCGGCCACAGAAGAACCTGCCGCAGAGGCAGTGCCACAGCAGCCCGGGGCGGAGAATTTGGCAGCTCCGCCTGCGGCAGAAACTCCCGTCACAGAGACTCCCATCACAGAAGCACCTATCACAGAAACACAGCCGCAGACGTCTGAGGCAGAAACTTACGCCTCAGAGCCGCCGTCAGAGGAATCCACTGTGGAACCCTCGCAGACGGAGCCGGAGGAGGAACTCATTCTTGGCGGGGCGGCTGAGAGCGGTGAAAACGAAGCGGTCAGCCCGGAAGCCGGAACAGGGGAGACGGAGGATTTGTGGCTTCTGGAACAGCGCATCCGCATAGAAAACCAACCCCTTCTCGACGAGGCGGATATTCTGATTCGCACGAAAGAACAGGAAAAAAAGGAGGCTGACGCAGCGCTGGCTGCATATCAGCAGGAAAAAGCGGCGGGAACACAGATGAGCCTGGAGGAGATGAAAGAGCAGATTAATGAGGAGATACGGGCAAAGCAGCAGGCCTATGAGGACGCGGTGACAGCGGCGAACGACAGCCTGCGGACCGCAGGCAGAGCCGTTGAGGATGCAAACGCACCCCAGGGAACAGACAGCACGGGCGAGATTGACGCAATTACCAGAGAGCAGGAAGAATTAAAGCTTGAAAAACTGGAACGGCTTCTGGAGGCGGAGGGAAAGGTAACGTCTCCCATTGACGCTTCAGTGACAAAAATAAATCTGATTACGGGAGAAAAGACGCCGGACGGTACCGCCATACTGCTTTCTGACACGGAGGCGGGAAACAAGCTGGTGGTGCAGATCCCCGAAGATCAGGAGAAATATATCGCAAAGGGCGATGAGGTAAAGGTAAAAACAAACAGCAAAGACAGTCAGACCCTGGAGGGCCTTACCGTAGATAACGTCCAGGTGAATGATGAGGATCAGGACCTTTTGGATGTGACGGTTCAGCTTCCGGCAGATTCCCTGGAGGCCGGGGTATCGGCCGTTATGGAGGCCACCAGAGTTTCCGACACCTACGACTGCTGTATCCCGATTCAGGCGCTCTATGAGGACAGCGGCAAATACTATGTCTATGTGATTGGGGAGAGCAGTTCCGTTCTGGGAACGGAGCTTACGGCCAGGCGGGTGGATGTGACTGTGCTGGAAAAAAATGAGACGGACGCCGCGCTGCAGACGGGCAGCATTTCCGGAGAACAGCAGGTGATCGTATCTTCCGATAAGGCTCTTAGTGATGGAAGCCGCGTCCGTCTTCTGGAAGGCTGAGAGAGTATGAAGTGGAACTGGAAAAAAATACGGCGTATCCTGTGCGTTTTGCTGATTGCCTTTTTCTATGTGCAGGCCTGGCGGTTTTCGGGAAAGATGGAGAAAAGCAAAGATACTGTCCTGATTTTGATGGATGCAAATCCTGTTGACGCTGAACAGGCTAAGGCGATGCAGGAGAAGGAAAAAGAACAGGAGACGCCGAGAGAGTTTGTGCTCTGGAATCAAAAAAATGAAGTGGAAATAGAGAATGAAAATCTTAAGAGAACCCATACCGCAGCCGCGGTGGCAGTGGCGGGCCGTTCAGATCTTCTGATGAAAGGAACGGCCCGGGTGGACGAAGAAGACAAAAAGGGATGTCTGATTGATGAACATACGGCCATAAAACTGTTTGGAAACACAAATGTAACGGGGCTTACGGTAAATGTCGCCGGAGAAGAAAAAGTGATCCGGGGGCTTTTATTTGATGCAAAGGATACGGTGCTGTATGAGGCCGAAGGAAAGGAGCAGAAGTTTACCAATCTGACGGTCTTTACAGGGGACGGCGCGCCTTATTACGAGGTACGCCAGGATTTTATGATGCGCCATGAACTGGAGGGAAGATTTCTCAGAATGGATCTTTTAAGCTGGGCGGCCAGGCTCTTATGCCTGCTGATCCCCCTTTTGGCAGGGGGGCGCATCCTGGCGGCTGCTTTGGGTCTGGCTTTCAGACATCGACGGGAACAGGCCGGAATCTGGATTGCCCTGGGAGGGGCGGCATGTTTCGGCGGTTTACTTTGGATGCTGGCGTTAAAGATATCTCTGCCCTCGGACATGATACCCACAAAGTGGTCAGATTTCGAGTTCTGGGGTGGTCTATGGGAAAACTGGAGGGAATCCTTTCTGCTTCTTCTGCTGACAGAAAAACAGAGGCCCATACAGGCATATGTGGAGGCCTTTTCCCGTACGGCCGGCTGCTGTCTGGCAGGCATAGTTTCCTGTTTCCTTTTTTGACTTGCATTTTTCTGGCAGATGTTGTTATAATACACAAGGATATAGACCAGATATTGTTTTGAAATAAAGGGAAAGAAGAAAATATGGCAAAGAAGACGTATGATGCGGCAAGTATTTCCGTGCTGGAGGGGCTGGAGGCAGTTCGCAAGCGGCCGGGAATGTATATCGGCAGCGTGTCCAGAAAGGGATTGAACCATCTGATTTATGAGATTGTAGACAATGCGGTGGATGAACATCTGGCGGGTTTCTGCAGTTTAATTGAAGTATATTTGGAAAAAGACGGCTCGGCCACGGTAAACGACAACGGGCGGGGCGTTCCGGTGGACATGCACGAAAAGGGAGTGCCCGCCGAGCGGCTGGTGTTTACCACGCTGCACGCGGGCGGAAAATTCGACAGCGAGAGCTACAAGACAAGCGGCGGTCTGCACGGCGTGGGATCCTCTGTGGTAAACGCTCTGTCTGTGTATTTGGATGTAAAAATAAGCCGCGGCGGAGCCGTCCATCACGACCGCTTTGAGCGGGGCGTTCCGGTGGTGGAATTGGAAAAGGGACTGCTTCCCATCGTAGGAAAGACGAAGAAGACAGGCACCTGCGTCAATTTTCTTCCGGACCCGGAAATATTTGAAAAAACGAGGTTTGCAGCGGAGGAGATAAAGAGCCGGCTCCACGAAACGGCATACCTGAACCCGGAGCTTACGATCGTATTTGAGGACCGCAGAGGTGAGGAGACAGAACGGCTGGAGTACCATGAGCCGGACGGCATTGTGGGATTTGTAAAAGATCTCAACCAGAAGAAGGAAACGGTGCACGAGCCGCCGGTATATTTTAAGGGCGAGTGTGACGGAATCACTGTGGAATGTGCTTTTCAGTATGTCAATGAGTTCCACGAAAATGTGCTGGGATTCTGCAACAATATTTATAACGCGGAGGGCGGAACCCATCTGACCGGTTTCAAGACGGCTTTTACAGCCATTATGAATACCTACGCCAAAGAACTTGGAATACTGAAGGAAAAGGATGCAAACTTTACCGGAGCCGATATCCGAAATGGAATGACGGCGGTGGTATCTGTAAAGCATCCGGCGCCCCGTTTTGAAGGGCAGACAAAGACAAAGCTGGATAACCAGGACGCTTCCAAAGCGGTGGCGAAGGTAGTGGGAGATGAGGCTGTCCTTTACTTCGACCGAAATCTGGAAAATCTGAAAAAGGTGCTGGCCTGCGCGGAGCGGGCGGCAAAAATCCGCAAAACGGAGGAAAAAGCAAAGACAAACCTTCTGACGAAGCAGAAATATTCCTTCGATTCTAACGGCAAACTGGCAAACTGTGAGAGCAGGAAGCCGGAGCTGTGCGAGATCTTTATTGTGGAGGGGGATTCTGCCGGAGGTTCCGCGAAGATGGCCCGAAACAGAAATTATCAGGCGATTATGCCGATTCGGGGCAAGATATTAAATGTGGAAAAGGCAAGTATCGACAAGGTGCTGGCCAATGCGGAGATCAAGACAATGATCAACGCTTTTGGCTGTGGATTTTCGGAAGGGTACGGAAATGATTTTGACATCTCGAAGCTGCGCTATGATAAGATTATTATCATGGCGGATGCCGACGTGGACGGCGCGCATATCAGCACGCTGCTTCTGACGCTGTTTTACCGCTTTATGCCGGAGCTGATTTACGAGGGCCATGTGTATATTGCCATGCCGCCTCTTTATAAGGCCATGCCGGCCAGGGGGCAGGAAGAATATCTTTATGACGATAAAGCCCTTGAGAAATACAGAAAGACGCACAAGAACTTTACGCTGCAGCGCTATAAGGGCCTTGGAGAAATGGATGCCGGACAGCTCTGGGAGACGACTTTAAATCCGGAAACGCGTATTTTGAAGCGCGTGGAAATCGAGGACGCACGCATGGCCTCCAGTGTGACAGAAATGCTGATGGGAACGGAAGTTCCGCCGCGAAAGGCATTTATTTATGAACATGCCAGAGACGCCGAGCTGGATATCTGATCCGCAGGGCGTGCAGGAAAGGCAAAAGAGATAAAAGCAGCAGGAAAGACAGTAGAACGAGGTAGGAAACATTGAACAGCGAACAGCAGATCATCCGGACAGAGTATTCCGAGATAATGCAGAAATCTTATATTGATTACGCTATGAGCGTAATTGTATCGAGAGCCCTCCCTGATGTGCGGGACGGCCTGAAGCCGGTGCAGCGAAGAACTTTGTACGATATGTACGAGCTGGGCATCCGTTACGACAGGCCCTACCGCAAATGCGCGCGTATTGTGGGCGATACGATGGGTAAATACCATCCCCACGGCGACAGCTCCATTTACGAGGCTCTCGTGGTGATGGCCCAGGAGTTTAAAAAGGGACTGCCGCTGGTAGACGGCCACGGCAACTTCGGTTCCATTGAGGGCGACGGTGCGGCGGCCATGCGTTATACTGAGGCGAGGCTTCAGAGAATCACCCAGGAATGTTTTCTGGCGGATCTCGATAAAAACGTGGTTGATTTTATGCCGAACTTTGACGAGACGGAGAAGGAACCGGAGGTGCTGCCGGTGCGTCTGCCAAATCTTCTGGTAAACGGCGCCGAGGGGATCGCCGTGGGCATGGTGACAAGTATTCCGCCCCACAACCTGGGAGAGGTGATTGATGCGGTGACGGCTGCTGTCAGAAACAGCAGTATCACTACGGAAGAACTGATGCAGTACGTGCAGGGACCGGATTTTCCTACGGGCGGCATTGTGGTGAACAAGGATGAGCTCCTGGAAATCTACAAGACGGGCACCGGGAAAATTCGTATGCGCGGCAGAGTCGAGGTGGAAAAGGCAAAAAACGGCAGGGAAAATCTTGTCATTACAGAGATTCCCTATACGATGATCGGCGCCAACATCGGAAAATTCTTAAACGATGTGGCGGCTTTGGTGGAGACGAAAAAGACCACGGATATTGTGGATATTTCCAATCAGTCCTCCAAGGATGGAATCAGAATTGTGCTGGAGCTGCGCAAAGGCGCGGATACAAAAAATCTGATCAATATGCTGTATAAAAAGACGCGCCTGGAGGATACCTTCAGCGTGAATATGCTGGCGGTATGCGACGGACGCCCGGAAACCCTGGGAATCAAAAAAATCATTGAACACCACATAGATTTCCAGTTCGAGGTAAATACAAGAAAATATAAGACGCTGCTGGAAAAGGAAACCGGAAAACGTGAAATACAGGAAGGCCTTATGAAGGCTTGTGATGTGATTGATCTGATTATTGAAATTTTAAGAGGCAGTAAAAGCCGCGAGCAGGCCAGGGACTGCCTTGTAAACGGCGTGACGGAGGGAATAAAATTCAGGTCGCGGACATCCAGAAAGCAGGCGGCGCAGCTTCAATTTACGGAAGCGCAGGCAACGGCAATTCTTGAGATGCGCCTTTACAAGCTGATCGGCCTGGAAATCGAGGCTCTGCAGAGAGAGTACGACGAGACGGTAAAAAACATTGCCCGGTATGAGGATCTTTTAAACAATTACGATTCCATGGCGAACCTTATCGTAAAAGAACTGCAGGAAATGAAAAAGATTTATGCACAGCCAAGAAAGACGCTGGTAGAAAACGGCGAGGAAGCGGTGTACGAGGAGAAGAAGGCGGAGGAGATGGAAGTGGTTTTCCTGATGGACCGCTTTGGCTATGCCCGCACCGTCGATACGGCCACCTACGAGAGAAACCGGGAAACGGCGGATGCAGAGAGCCGGTATGTGATTTCCTGTATGAACACGGATAAGCTCTGCCTCTTTACCGACCAGGGAAATCAGCATCTGATTAAGGTGATGGATATACCCTTCGGAAAATTCAGGGACAAGGGAAAGCCCGTGGACAACTTCTGCAATTACAGCAGCGCCCGGGAATCCATTGTGGCTGTGGAGAGCCTGCAGAGGGTCAAAATGTCCCTGCTGATCTTTGCCACGGAGCTTGGCATGGTAAAACAGGTAGAGGGCAGTGAATTTGATGTGGCCAAGAGAACGGTGGCGGCGACAAAGCTGCAGGAGGGCGACAGGCTGCTGGACGTCCACTGCATGGACGAGGCGGAGACGGCTGTCTTCCGGACGAAGAACGGAATTTGCCTGAGAATCGCCATAGGAGAAATTCCTCAGAAGAAGAAAGGTGCGGCAGGCGTGCGGGGAATCCGTCTTGCCGGAGACGACAGAGTGGAGGCCATGTATTATCCGGGACCGGAGAGGGACAAAACCATCGTCTACAAGGACAAAGAGGTACATCTGGACCGCCTGAAGATCGCCGGAAGGGATACCAAAGGCACAAAAATGCGTGTTTAACACATTTTTGCGGGAAAATGCAGGAAAAATATGAAAAAAACACTTGTTTTTCCCTGAAATGGTGCTATAATGAGGACGATAATATGTTACTGGAGTGTGAGCGGGCAGATGCCCGCTCACTTTTGCAGAAAGGCGAAACGCATGACAAAGAGAGAAATGTATGAACAGAAGACGGAAGCAATTCTTCAGCCCATTGTGGATGCCAACGGTTTTGAACTGGTGGACGTGGAGTATGTAAAAGAAGGCGGCACATGGTATCTGCGGGCGTATATAGATAAACCGGGAGGAATTACGGTGGACGACTGCGAGCTCGTCAGCCGGGCGGCGAATGATCTTCTGGACGAACAGGATTTTGTGGAGGATTCTTATGTATTTGAGGTGAGTTCTCCGGGGCTCGGAAGACCGCTCAAGAAAGAGAAGGATTTTGCAAGAAGCATCGGGGAAACAGTGGAAATCAGAACCTTTCGGGCAATCGGCAGACAGAAGGAATTTGAAGGCGTCCTGAAGGCTTATGACAGGGAATCGGTTACGATTGAAATAGAAAATGAGGAAGAAATGAAAATTGCAAGGGCTGATATCGCGTTGATCAGACTGGCATTTGATTTTTAAGGAGGAAAAGGGAAAATGAATAACGAATTATTGGAAGCGCTGGAGATTCTGGAAAAAGAAAAGAACATCAGCAAAGCGACGCTTTTGGAAGCGATTGAACAGTCACTGCTGCAGGCATGCAAAAATCACTTCGGAAAAGCCGATAATGTAAAGGTGGAGATTAACCCGGAGACCTGTGATTTCTCCGTCTGGGCAGAAAAAACAGTCGTTGAGAACGTGGAAGATCCGGTGCTGGAGATCAGCCTGGCAGATGCGAAAATGAAAGATTCCCGCTATGAGCTGGGAGATATTGTAAGAGTGGATATTCAGTCCAAAGAGTTTGGGCGCATTGCGACGCAGAATGCAAAAAACGTGATTCTTCAGAAAATCCGCGAGGAAGAACGCAAGGTTCTTTACAATGAATATTACAGCAAGGAGAGAGAGGTTGTCACAGGAATTGTGCAGCGGTATCTCGGAAGAAACGTCAGCATCAATCTGGGCAAGGTGGACGCGATTCTGAATGAGAACGAGATGGTAAAAGGAGAAACCTTCCATCCCACGGAGCGTATCAAGGTTTATGTGCTGGAAGTAAAAGACACGCCGAAGGGCCCGAAGGTTCTGGTGTCCAGAACACATCCGGAGCTTGTGAAGCGGCTGTTTGAAAATGAAGTAACGGAAGTAAAAGACGGTACAGTGGAGATTAAATGTATCGCTAGGGAAGCCGGAAACCGGACGAAGATGGCGGTATGGTCCAACGATCCTGATGTGGATGCGGTGGGCGCCTGCGTCGGCGTGAACGGTTCCCGCGTCAACGCCATTGTGGATGAGCTGCGCGGCGAGAAGATTGACATCATCAACTGGGATGAAAATCCGGCGCTTTTGATCGAAAATGCGCTAAGCCCGGCGAAGGTCATCTATGTGGCGGCGGACAATGACGAGAAGACGGCACAGGTGGTTGTGCCGGATTATCAGCTCTCTCTGGCGATTGGCAAAGAGGGACAGAACGCCAGACTGGCGGCGCGCCTGACTGGTTTTAAGATTGATATCAAGAGTGAATCCCAGGCAATCGAGGCCGGTGATTTTGACGATTACGAGGAAGACGAGTACTACGAGGAAGGCTACGGCGAATACGATTACAGTGCCGGAGAAGCCGGGGATTATGCGGAGGACGGCGCATACGCCGAAGAAGATGCGCAGGCCGCTTACGGGGAAGAAGATCAATGAGCCAGACAAAAAAGATTCCCATGCGCAAGTGCGTTGGGTGCCAGGAGATGAAAAGCAAAAAAGAAATGATGAGAATTTTGCACACTCCTGAGGATGAAATTGTCATTGATACAACCGGAAGGAAAAACGGCAGAGGCGCATATCTGTGTTTTTCAAAAGAGTGTTTTGAAAAAGCGGTAAAGAGTAAGGGACTGGAACGTTCTCTGAAAGTGAAAGTTTCGCCCGAAGTATATGATAGTTTGAAAAAGGAGATAGAGCAGATTGAAACAAAATAAGATACTCTCTCTCGTTGGGCTGGCTACAAAGGCGGGCAAGACCGTAAGCGGTGAGTTTTCCACGGAAAAAGCTGTGAAAACCGGGAAAGCGCAGGTAGTGCTTGTGTCAGTTGAAGCCTCCGATAATACAAAGAAAAAGTTTCAAAACATGTGTACGTATTACGAGGTACCGATTTATTATTACGGAACAAAGGAAGAATTGGGAGCGGCGATGGGTATGGAATTCAGAGCCTCCATGGCAGTTACTGACTCCGGTCTTTCCAATGCCATAATGAAGGAACTCAATAACAGTGATGAACGGAGGTAGTGAGTATGTCAAAAATGAGAGTGCATGAATTAGCCCGGGAACTGGGCAGAACAAATAAAGAGATTATATCGTTCCTGACGAATAAGGGAATGGAGGTAAAGAGTCATATGAGCATGCTGGAGGATGATCAGGTCGATCTGGTGCGGAAAAATGTGGGAAGCAGACCGGCACCGGTCAGAAGGGAAGCGCCGGCAGGCGAAATGCATGCTGCACAGAGCACGGCGCAGACGGCGGCTCCCACAGCCCGTGAAGGCGCTCAGAATACCCAGAATCCCTCAGGAGCGCAGGGAGCTCAGCCGCCGAAAAAGAAAAATATTACCCGGATTTTCCGGTCTCAGAACAGCCGTACCGGGATTCAGAAACCGGCAGGTATGAGAACCGCCGACGAAAAAAGAAGGCCGGGAGAACGGCGCGACGGCGGTATGAGGCAGCAGGCGGGTGCGCCCGCAAGACCTTCAGGTCCGGCCCGGCAGAATCCGGCGAATCAGCCGGATGCGGCGGCAGCGCCCCAGCAGCGCCCGGCAGGAACAGCCCAGCCGGCACAGACAAATCCGGCGGCGCAGACAAGTACGGCATCCCAGCCAAATCCGGCGGCAGCGGCGCAGAAGACGGCGGATACACCGGCTGCAAAGCGGCCTGAAGCGCCGGCTTTGAAAGCTGAGGAAATCCGCAAGGAAGCGCGCCCGGTCCAGGAAACGTTGACAAATACAGCGAATACGGCTGA
>JAUNFZ010000110.1 GCA_030524785.1 Eubacteriales bacterium | reverse complement strand
AGCTTGCGAATCTCATATACATTCAAGTAGAGAAAGGGAATCCGAAGTTCTACAGCGAGGACGGGATGCTTTATAGAAAAGGTGGAGAATTGCTTGTAAAGCCTAAAGGATTAGAATAGGTTATTTTTGTGCATCTACCCCCATACATAAGGATCTTTATAAGGGACTGCCGAAACCATTTCAAAAAACAGGAACTATCAAAGAGTTATCTTTCATAGTTCCTGTCTTTTTACGAGCTTACTTTAATTTCTTAAGAGATTACTTTAATTTCCATCCGGCGCTTTGCTGCTGCAATTCCACCATCCGATGATAGAGACCATTCTTTTTCATTAGATCCGCAGGAGTACCTTCTTCTGCGACCTGCCCGTCTGCCAACACAATGATTTTGTCAGCCGCTTCCACAGTACGCATCCGGTGAGCGATTACTAATACTGTTTTTCCTGCCAGAAGATGAGAGAGCGCTTCCTGCACCTTTGTCTCGTTTTCCACATCCAGACTGGCAGTTGCTTCATCAAGAAGGACGATGGGAGCGTCTTTCAGTAAGGCTCTGGCAATAGAAATCCGCTGGCGTTCACCGCCGGAAAGCTTCGTCCCGTTTTCTCCGATAGGAGTGTCATAGCCGCGGGGCAGACGTTTTACAAACTCATCACAGTTTGCCGCTCTGGCGGCAGAACGTACCTCTTCGTCGGTTGCACTTCGTTTCCCAAGGCGGATGTTTTCCATCACTGTATCATCAAACAGTACGACGTCCTGAAATACCATTGAATAGTCCCGCAGAAGGATTTCTGAGTTTACGGTGGAAATATCTACCCCGCCCACGTAAATTGCGCCTTTCGAAATATCCCACAGTCTTGCGGCGAGCCGGGCGCAGGTACTCTTCCCGGAGCCGGAGGGTCCCACCAATGCCGTCACTTCTCCTTCTTTGGCGGTAAAATTCACATCGTGCAGAACTTCTTTTGTATCATAGGAAAAGCCTACATGTTCAAAGACAATATCGTGTCCTTTTGGCTCAAATGTTTCCGTGCCGTCTACTGTAGGCGTGTTGTAGATTTCATTCATACGGTCAGCGGATACCTGAGAAACAAACATTTCTGCGATAAGAGCGAGGCTCTGGTCGAATGGAGCATAAATGCGGGTGATAACAAGTAAAAACATGAACAACAACATGAAGTCAATACTGCCGGACAAAATCAAATGCGCGCCTGCAAGAATGGTTGTCGCCACGCCGAGCCGCATAATGACGCTGGCGGCATTGACAAAGATACCGGTTCCCAGTTCACCCTGAATCGTGATGCGTTCATGCTCGTCAATTTTTTTGTTCAGCCCATCAAGATACCGTGCTTCCTGATTTGTCGCACGGATTTCCCGGACATTCTCTAATGCTTCCTGAATACCGTCAGATACCAAAACAGCAGCCTTTTTCGTCCGTTCTGAATTTCGGGCAGCAATTTTTTTGCTGCCAAACAGCAGACCAAAAGCTACCGGAACACCCCACAGGCAGGCAATCGCTAATTTCCAGTTATAAACAAACAGGCATACAGCAATAATTGCTGTAGAAATGTATGCGCCATACAGGTATCCCAGTACATGAGACCAGACATGCTCCATTCGATTGACGTCTCCCATAATTGTCTCGGTCAAATCTGCCAGATCGCGTTTCCCAAAATACCCAAGCGGAAGTTTGCGAAGGCGCTCTGCCAGACTAAGACGTGTGGCTTTGACTTCATTGTATACCAGCCCATAGGTGGCTTTGTATTGCTGCAGGTGTGTCACAAAAGACAGGAGGACAAAAAGAATCAGCAGTCCGATGATAAGAATTGTATCTGACGGAAAATTTTCTCCTGTCAGCATATTCATAAAATCAGTCATCAACAAATACAGGATGCCAACGCCGCCCATGACAACCAGATTCACGATAACCGTCCAGAATGTTCCTTTTTTGGTGTTTTGAACACCCTGATCTGTCAGAGCATATTTTTTCTGAAAGTTTGTTCCAAACATTTATATCGCCTCCATTTCACTTGTGATTTTCCATTGAACAGCCTTGTTATAGTCGCTCCACATCCGCGCATACAGCCCTCCTGCGGCAGTCAGTTCCTGATGAGTGCCCTCTTCGGCGACCTGTCCCTCTTCCAGTACAATAATTTTGTCTGCGTTGACAACAGTGGAGAGGCGGTGAGCGATCATAATAACCGTTCGTTTTTTTGTCAAGGCAGCGAATGCCTTCTGAATCAATACTTCATTTTCGGGATCGGCAAAGGCAGTGGCTT
>JAUNFZ010000060.1 GCA_030524785.1 Eubacteriales bacterium | reverse complement strand
GTGAAGACGACAGCGGGGGCGGTATGAAGATGATGGCGGCGGCAGCGTGAGGATGACAGCAATGGCAGAGTTATGAGGATGAAAGCGGCATGAGAAGTGCAGGAACAGGAGGAAACAGTAATGACAGACGTAAGAACGGTAAGGGAGATTTCTCTGGAGGAATATCCCAGGAGAGAGCATTTTAAATATTTTCACAGCCTGGCTTATCCGTACGTGGGCGTAACAGTTCTTGTGGATATCACAGAGTGGCTTGAAAAAATCAGGGAAAGGAAACAGCCCTTCTTTTTGAGTTTTCTTTACTGTGCGGTGAACTCGGCAAATGAAGTCCCCGAGCTGTGTCAGAGGATTGCCGGAGAAAAGATTTTGGAATTTTCTTCCTGCCAGGCTTCTTACACGGTGGCTTTGGAGGATGGAACATATACTTACTGTGCGGTGGACTGCGCGATGCCTTTGGAGAAATTTTTGCCTTATGCAGCGGAAAAACAGAGGCTGGCAAAGCTTCACCCTTCCATTGAGGATGGGGAGGACGCTCTTTCCCAGTTTTTTATCAGCTCGCTGCCCTGGATTTCCTATACTTCCATTGTGCAGCCGGTTCCGTGTCCTGCGGACAGCAATCCGAGAATCACCTGGGGAAAGTACTGTAGCCAGAACGGCCGTATTATGATTCCTGTCTCGCTTCTTTGCCACCATGGGCTGGTGGACGGCGTTCATATGGCCAGATTTTATGAAAATCTGGAAATGTGGCTCCGGCGGATATGAAACATCTTGTAGAATTTTTGCGCGGCGTGTATAATGGAGGGCGGAGAACACAAAGATGGAGGCACCCTTATGATGCGCGGGCAAAGAACAAGACGGCTCTGTGAAAAGTGCATATGGATGATTCTTCTGTTGTTTGTTTTTGAACTGGCTGCTTTATCCGGGAAAATACAGGTGGCTTCTTCTTATCTGCCATGCGGCGTGGAGGGACAGACTGCGCCCATAGCCATTCGGAAAACCGGACTGAGCACTCCCGTTGCCGACCTGTCAACGGAAACGGAAGACGCAGAACTTTTTGTGCGTGTACAGACAGACGGACAGCGTATCCAGCGAAGAATGGTTTCTAGAACCTGCATTTGTCTGTGCGGGGTGTTTTTGCTGTGTCTCTATCGGTTGCTGAGACAGCTGCTTTACAGGCTGTCGGACAGTAAATCTTACCGCAGTAATTATACGATTGCGTATATATATCATCTCGCCTATCTGTAGTATGGGTAAAACAGAATATCCGACCTCAGAGCGTTTGCGGATGCAAAAGCTTGGTATAAAAAGGCGGCAAAGCTTTCGGGCTTTGCCGCCTGGTTTGTGTAAGAAAATGTTTCAGGTTTCGGTGGATAACCAAACGTGTCTATGGTATACTACAAGAAAAGAATGATGCAGTTTTGGCGGAGAAAAGATAGGAGGCATCATGAATCGAATTAAAGATGAACAAATGAGAATAATTTTATCTGAGCTTGCCGACCGCCTGTATCAGGTATATGAGAACAGATTAAAGGCTGTTATTGTGTACGGCTCTGTGGCAAGAGGGACAGAAACTAAGGATTCAGATGTGGACATAATGGTATTGGTGGATGGAAATAATGCAGTGCTTCGGGCGTATAGCGAAAAACTCAGCGATGTATCCGCAGAGATTTCTCTGAGATACTTAAAGGTATTTTCCATTATTGATATCAGCTACCAGGAATATATAGAATGGAAGCAGGTGTCTCCATTCTATAAAAATGTGGCGGAGGAAGGAGTAGTATTGTATGCGGCCTGATATGCGGGTTTTGTGTGGTTACAGGATAGCGCGCGCAAGAGAGGACTTATTGACAGCAGAAAGCAATTATCAGTCTGGCTTTTATAAAGCGTCCATTAATCGATCGTATTATGCTATTTTCCACAGTATACGCGCGGTAAATATATTGGATGGATTTGACGCGTCAAAGCACAGTTCTGTTATTGCGCATTTTAACCAGTTCTTTGTGCATACGGGCGAATTTGATAAAACGGTTTATAAACTGATTGACGGCGCATACCGTATTCGGGAAAAATGTGATTATTCGGACTTTTTTATTGCTTCGCGAGAGGACGCGGAAGAACAGTTAGAAAATGCAAAAACTTTTTTTCATATAGTGCAGCAATATCTTGAGAGCAAAGGAGTTCAGGAGATAGTGGAAGAATAATATGAAACTGCCGCAGTGAAACAGAGAGGCAGTGCATAAACCAGGCGGCAAAGCTTTCGGGCTTTGCCGCCTGGTTTGTGCGAAAATCGCGTCAGATGCCTGCTGTGACGGAGAGACATTACAGAGATTCCTTCACGGAAATCGTGATGGGAATTTCAATTTCCTCCGGCGGCGTAATATTTTTCATGCAGTATTCAAACAATACTTTGATTAGCTGATATCCCTGCTCTACGGGGTTCTGCCCAAGGATAAAGTCTACGGTGTCCTTTTTTAAAAGGCGGATACTGTCCGGGGTGAGGTCGTGGCAGATGACCCGCACTTTTCCGGCCATACCTGCAATGTCCAGAGCGGATCCGACACCGGCCACGCCGCCGCCGGTAATATAAATAGCGTCCAGATCCGGATAGCGGTTGCAGTATTCCAGCGCGATACAGAAAGCTTCTTCCTTACGGTCCTGATTTTCTCTCACCTCTACGATTTCAAAAGTATCCTGATTTTCCGTGAACTGATCAATAAAGCCCTGAAGCCTGTCCTGATGGCAGGAGAGCTTGCGGGAGCTGACAATCACGCCGATCTTTTTTTGACCACGGATCAGCTTGCGCATAAGCTCTGCAGCGGTGCGGCCACCCTTGTAGTGATTCTGTCCGATAAAGCACAGGCTGTGGATATCGTTTACTTTGGAATTAAAGGTGACAACGGCAGTATTTCCGGCGGCCAGCTGATTTACCCTGGAGATCACCTGGGGATCGTCAATGGGAAATACAGCCATGCCGGTGACATTCTGATTTACCAGTTCATTCATGATAGCAAGCTGTTCGGCGGGCTCAATGGTAGTCAGCATTTTGGTGATGATTTCCAGCCCGAAGGGTTTAAACTCCTGCTGCGCCTTCTGAATACCGGACAATAATTCCTGAATATAAGGATTGTAATCGGCGGTCAGTATAATGCCGAATTTCAGAGGATTTTTGCTCTGTACAAGAGCCTTGCCCAAAAGATTTGGGTGATAGTTCAGCTCCTTGGCTATGCGGAGCACCTTTTCCTGAGTGGCTGGTTTTACTCCCGGCCGATTATTTAAAACCTTGTCGACAGTACCTCTGGATACATTTGCCAGCTCTGCGATTTGCTTAATCGTGACGGTCATAGTATGTAATACTCCCTCTACATGTTCATTGAAAATTATTATAGCATTTAAAAATTAATGTGTCCATAAAAATTGTACGAGCACAAAGTAAAAAAATAAATGATAGACAATTTTTGAGGAAAAAGGACAAAAATTGTAAAAAATACACAAAATTAGAAAAGAAAATTTGTGAAAATAAAACTATTTACTAATCAAGATCATGCATGTATAATCAAAATATATATTGAGCACGAGCACAAAATGAAAATGTTTGGAGGAAATTAGACATGATGAAGTTTGGGTGCAACTATTCTTACTGGCAAAATAGCTGGAAATTCAGCTATGAAGACTACCTTGGCATGGTAAATAAGCTGGCAGATATTGGATTTGACATTTTGGAGATCAGCGCCGATCATTTATATCATATGACCGACGAGCAGATTGCAGGCCTGAAGGCCGAGGGCGAGAAACGCCATATGGAATTTTCTACCAATTCAGGTCCGGCGAAAGAATATGACCTTGCTTCTCCTAAGGAAGAAGTTCGGAAAAACGGTATCGCCTATTTTGAAAAGATATTTGAGAACATGCATAAGCTTGGCTCCAAAGTGCTGGTGGGCGCCATTTATTCTTTCTGGCCCACAGATTTTGTGGAGACAGATAAGGAAGCTGCCTGGGAGAGAAGCATTGCCTGCCTGAAAGAGCTTGCGAAAACAGCGGAAAAGCTGGACGTTACCTGTGCTCTTGAGGTACTTAACCGCAATGAAACCTATATCCTTACGGACTGCCATGAAGCGATTGAGTACGTGAACAGAATCGGCAGCAAGAATATCAATATTCTGTTGGATACCTACCATATGAACATTGAGGAAGATAATATGTATGATGCTATTCG
Organism: Eubacteriales bacterium; assembly: GCA_030524785.1. Lineage (GTDB taxonomy): Bacteria > Bacillota > Clostridia > Lachnospirales > Lachnospiraceae > Marvinbryantia. The sequence continues at coordinate 13,644 of JAUNFZ010000060.1, read as the reverse complement.
GGAAGCGGGAGATCTTTTGGGACATCTGCATGTCGGCGAGTGCAACCGCAAGCTGCCCGGCATGAACAACAGCATTAACTGGATGGAGATTGGAAAGGCCCTGAGAGATATCAACTACGACCATTATGTGGTAATGGAGCCGTTCCTCTTAAAAGGCGGAGAAGTCGGCCGGGACTGCAGGGTATTCCGCGACCTGAGCGGCGGAGCTACCCCGGAACAGATGGACGGTTATATTAAAACGTCTCTGGAATATCTGAAAAAATGCTGTCTGGGAACAAAATAGAAACGAGTTGGATGGGAGGATACTATGGGAGATTACCGTCTGGAAGTAAAGAATCTTCACAAACGTTTCCCCGGTGTATATGCGGTAAAGGGAGTGAGCTTTCAGATCGCGCCCGGCGAAGTGCATGCGCTGGTAGGGGAAAACGGAGCGGGAAAATCGACGCTGATGAAAATGATCACCGGCGAATACATTCCTGATGAAGGTGAAGTATATCACAACGGCGAGCTGATTAAGGCAAAATCTGTGGCGGATTCGCAGAAAAACGGCATTGCCATGATACATCAGGAGCTGGCGCCGCTGCCGGACATGACGATTGCCGAAAATATTTTTCTCGGGCAGGAAATCATGAAAGGAAAGTTTTTGAATGACCGGGAAATGGAGCGCCAGACAGCGGAGATCCTGAAAGAATATGGTATGGATTTCGACCCTCGTATGAAGGTGCGAAAGTTAAGCGTGGCACAGACTCAGATGCTGGAGATCATCAAGGCTGTGAGAAAAAATGCAGACGTCATTATTATGGACGAGCCCACATCTTCGCTGGCGGATGAGGAGAGCAAAAAGCTGTTTGAGATTATCCGCGAACTGAAGGAAAAAGATGTGGCGATCATCTATATTTCGCACAGACTGGAAGAAATCCTGATGATTACGGACCGCATTACCGTGCTGCGGGACGGAGAATATATCAAAACGGTTCCGGCGGATGGAGTTACGCAGAACGAGCTGATTGAGATGATGGTGGGACGGACGCTGGACAATATTTATCCCAAGGAAGAAGTTCCGATGGGTGAGACCGTGTTTGAGGTAAAAAATCTCTGCCGCGAAGGCGTGTTTGAGGACGTGAGCTTTTCTGTAAAGGCAGGAGAAATCCTTGGCTTCAGCGGCCTGGTAGGAGCCGGACGGAGCGAGATTATGAATGCGATCTTCGGCTTGGATAAGCTGGATGCGGGACAGATTTTTGTGGATGGCCGCGAGGTCTCCATCAAAAATCCCACCAATGCGATTGAAAATAAAATCGCCATGGTCAGCGAGGACAGAAAACTGTACGGACTGGTGCTGTGCAGGTCGATTAAGGAAAACATTTCCCTTCCTAATCTTTCCAGCCATCACAGGGGACTGTTTATTAACCGTCGCAAGGAGATGAAGGAAGTACAGGATTATGAGGCGGCTCTCGGAATTAAGTGCGCCAGTATTCAGGTAGATACGGGCACGCTTTCGGGAGGCAATCAGCAGAAGGTAGTGCTTGCAAAATGGCTGCTGTCAGAACCCAGGGTATTGATTCTGGACGAGCCCACCAGAGGAATCGACGTCGGGGCTAAATTTGAGATCTATAAAATGATGGTGGATCTGGCGAAAAAGGGGATCGCAATTATCATGATTTCCTCGGAGCTGCCGGAAGTAATGGGTATGAGCGACCGGATTCTCTGTGTGTCCGGCGGAAAAATAACGGGCGAATTTGAACGAAAGGATATTATTTCCGGGCGCGTTACGCAAAAGTCATTGCTGAACAGTGCTTTGAAGGAGGTTTAGGAGGAAAATCATGAAGAAAAACGTATCAGGTATGGAATTTTTGAAAAAGTATGGCATCCTTCTGGTGCTGGTGGCGATGTGGGTAATTTTGCTGATCGTATCTCCCACGTTCCGCACAGTGGATAATGCGATTAACATTCTGCGCCAGGTGGCGGTAAATGGTATTCTGGCCATTGGCATGACCTTTGTCATCATGACGGGCGGTATTGATCTGACTGTGGGATCTTTGGTAGCGGTAGCGGGCGTTGTGTGCGGCAGTATTATTGTGGCGAACCCCAGCATGTGGGCGGTTGGTATTATTGCAGCCCTGGCAGCGTGCGCAATCTTTGGCGCAATTAACGGATTTTTCGTGGCTTATATGGGAGTTCCGGCTTTTGTGGCGACCCTGGCCGGCATGACAATTGCCAGAGGGTTTGCTTACGTTTATTCAGACGGAAAACCTTACACAATGGCGTCAAAAACATTCAGCTCTATAGGAAAGGGCATGGTTCCCATTGTGATTTTCCTGGTGATTTTTGCGGTATGTCATATCCTGCTGTCCAGAACAAAATTTGGCCGGTACATTTATGCCACCGGCGGAAATATCCGGGCGGCGGAAGCTTCCGGCGTCCGTGTAAAACGGATTCTCATGAAAGTATATATTATGGCCGGCGTACTGTCGGGAATTGCCGGTGTGGTGCTGGCGGCCAGAACAAATTCAGGCCAGCCTGCAGTTGGTACAGGCTTTGAGACAGACGCCATTGCAGCGGCGGTAATCGGAGGAACCAGTATGACCGGCGGTATCGGAACAATTCCCGGTACACTGATCGGTATCCTGATTATCGGTACGCTGAATAACGGACTGAATCTGCTGAACGTATCTTCGTATTATCAGCAGATCGTAAAGGGTATCATTATCTTAGGTGCTGTATGCTTCGATATTTCTTCTAAGAAGTTGTCGAAGTAATAAAAAATAAATAAACAACAGCAGAGAAAGGAAGGTAGAAGTATGAAATTCAAAAAACTTATGGCAATGTTGATGGCGGGAACAATGGTTCTGTCCATGGGCGCAGTTTCCTTCGCTGAGGAAGCAGAAACGGAAACGGAAGCGGCGCAGGAGGAAGCGGCTCCGGAAGATATTGAAAAGGCGGCGGCCGATTCTGAAGTGACGATTGGTGTTTTGATGAAAACAATGTCTGACACTTATTCCAACAAACTGGGCGAAGCAATTGAGGCATATGCGGCAGAGAATTATCCGAATGTGACGATTCAGCTGATGGATGGCCAGGCAGATATTGCAAAACAGATTTCTCAGGCAGAGGATCTGATTGCTCAGAAAGTAGACGTTATCATTCTGAATCCGCAGGACGCTGACGGTTCCGCACAGGTGCTGGATCTGGCGGCAGACGCAGGAATCCCTGTAGTAGAAGTAAATACAGAGACAACAAGTACAGATTATGTGTCTTACGTTGGTTCCAACGATGCAGAAGCCGGCGAAATGATGGGTAATTTTGTTATGGAGCAGCTTGGCGAGGAAGGCGGCCAGTACGGCATCCTGGAAGGCGAGATGGGCCAGAGCGCACAGCTTCTTCGTTATGCAGGACTGGAGACCACGATTCTTGCAAATGAGAATTTTGAGTGCGTAGCAACTTTGTCTGCAAGCTGGCAGAGAGATCAGGCTATGTCTACCACAGAAGACTGGCTGAGCAAATATCCGGATCTGAAAGCAGTAATCTGTGAGAACGACGATATGTCCATGGGAGCTCTGCAGGCAGCAGAATCAAACGGCAGAGAACTGGTAATCATCGGTGTTGACGGTATCTCAGACGCAGTAGCGGCAGTCAGCGAAGGACGTCTGTCAGCGAGCGTACTGCAGGATGCCGACGGACAGGCAAGCACAGTAGTAGATGTAGCAGTAAAGGTTGGCGTTGGCGAGGAAGTAGCTTCCAGATATAAAGTTCCCTTCCAGCTCATCACTCAGGATAATGCGGCAGACTTTATGGAGTAAGCACTATGGCTGAAATAATGATTATGGGCGAACTTCTGGTGGAGATCATGCGTCCCCACGAGGATGTTCCCCTCTATGAGAGCGATTACTTCAGAGGCCCGTTTCCCAGCGGCGCGCCGGGCATTTTTATCAGCACGGCGGCCCGCCTGGGCCATTCCACGGCGATTATCAGCGGCGTGGGAGCCGACGATTTTGGCGAGAACATTATGCGCCGCCTGAAAAAGGACGGTGTGGACGTAAGCCGGGTGCTGGTATCGGACAAGGGAAATACGGGCGTTGCCTTTGTAACCTACTTTGCGGATGGGGAGAGAAAGTTCCTGTTTTACATGGACAATTCCCCCTGCGTAATGGCGAAAGCCCCGGAGAGCACGAAAGGCTTCGAGGACACAAAATATATGCACATCATGGGATGCTCCCTGATGTCGAATGTGGAATTTGCCCATGAGATCGTAAAGACCATGAAGATGATGAAGGCGCAGGGAACAAAGATCAGCTTCGACCCGAACGTGCGTCTTGAGATGATGCGGGATCCGGTGGTATTAAAGATCCTGCAGGAGGTGTTTGACAATTCCACAATTCTGATGCCGGGAGTATCGGAGCTTAAGATGCTGGCTGGGGAAGAAGACCTGGAGAAAGCGATCAGGAAGGTATTTGAAAATGAGAGCCTGGAGCTTCTGGTATTAAAGAACGGTTCCAAGGGTTCCCAGATCTACACAAGGAAAGGCCTTGAGGTGGAGATGGGAATCTACAAAGTGGAACAGCTTGACGCCACAGGAGCTGGGGACAGCTACGACGCGGCATTTATCTGCGGACTTGCGGAAGGAAAAAGCCTTAAGGAAGCGGCGCAGATGGGAGCGGCGGCAGGAGCATTGAACGCGGCGGCCTTTGGTCCGATGGAAGGCGATATTTCACCGGAAACCGTGCGCGGAATGATTGAGAAAAATTCGTAAAAAACAGAAAAAGCGGAGTGAGAGACAGTAAACCAGAGACATCAAACTGCGCAGAGAGAAAGGATATGCAGATGACAGTGAGTCTGCATATCCTTTTTCTAATGGGGCAGCTTTGTCACTTTGGACAGTTCCTATGACGGAAAATCTTCTGGCTTTTTTGTAATCCGCGCGGTATAATAATAAAAATCAGAAAAAGGCGGCGAAGTTATGTTCTTTATGATGGGGATTACAGAAGGAAGAAAGGATCTGGAACACAACCAGGTATTTGTCTGCAGCGCCTGCGGCGCTTATGGCAGATATATTGTGTTTGATACATACACCGTATTGTCGGTTTTCTTTCTGCCTGTGTTGAAATGGAACCGAAAGTATTTTGTGACAACAACCTGCTGCCATAAGACATACAGTCTGGACAGCGATGTGGGACGAAGCATTGAGCACGGTCAGGATATGGAAATCCGTCCGGAGCATCTTCAGAAAATCTTTGGCGGCAGATATGAGGGAGCAAAAAAGCGCTGCGCAGGCTGCGGATATGAGACAGAAGAAGATTTTGAGTACTGTCCAAAATGCGGGCAGAGATTTCAGGAAAGAAAATGATCATGCAATGATCATGCAAAGCCCCTTAAAGCGCCTGCGGCGGCTGGCTGAGCGTGATCTGGCTGGAGGTTATGATGAAAAGAATATGGGAAGAAACAGTGAATAAGGAACTGTACGAAAAATTTGACTTTCGCAGCATCCTGACACAGGAGGCGGAGCAGGCAGCCGAAATTGAGCAGATCTGTTTTCCGCCGAACGAGGCGTGTTCCCGAAGGATGATGCTGGAGCGCGCGGCGAAAGCACCGGATTTTTTTCTGGTGGCAGTGGATAAAAGTACGGGACGGATTGCCGGATTTTTAAACGGGCTTTGTACGAATGAGGATTCCTTTCGGGATGAATTTTTTGTGGATGCATCGCTGCATTATCCAGAGGGGAAAAAGATCATGCTGCTGGGCCTGGATGTGCTTCCCGAGTACCGCGGACAGGGACTTGCCCGGGAATTGATGTATTCTTATCTTCGCCGGGCAAATAAAAATGGAAAAAGTATTGTTATATTGACGTGCCTGGAAGATAAAGTGAAGATGTATCAAAAGATGGGCTTTCATGATGAGGGAATTGCAAATTCTGCCTGGGGCGGAGAACAGTGGCATGAGATGAGCTGTGCAGTCGGCATGCAGCAGTAGATTGGAAAGATAAGGAGATTTTCAGATGAAAGGAATGAAAAATATTGACAAAGCGCAGGTTCTGACTTTGAAGGAGCAGGTTGCCTACCAGAAGGGACAGGTGGTAAGCAAAACCCTGGCCCAGAATGAACATCTGAGCGTTACGCTTTTTTCCTTTGATAAAGGCGAGGAAATCAGTACTCATGAATCGGGCGGAGATGCTTTTGTCACCTGCCTGGACGGCGTTGGAAGAATTACGATTGACGGTACGGAGTACGAGCTGCACGAGGGCGAATCCATTGTGATGCCGGCGCGGCATCCCCATGCGGTATACGGACAGGAACAATTCAAAATGCTGCTGGTGGTGGTATTTTAATATCTGGTTTACAACACAAAATAGAGCAGTGTGACAGCGGCAGCAATCCCTGGCGATAAGGGGCTGCCGCTTGTTTTGCTACTTTATCTCAGTTTTTTGATAAACCAGGTACAGAATGGGCAAAAGAATACAAAAAAGAATAAAATACATGATAAAAATAATTGGAACAGCGCCAATTACTTTTGTCCCCAGCTGGTATAGATTGAATGTTTTTACCGCATTACATACTTGCAGAAGCTGGTCCGGAAGAAGTCCCAAGATTTCCGATAAAACAGATATTCCACTTAAAAATGAGGGAATAAATAATAAAATAAAAGGGATTGTTACCGCCAACGCTTTTGAGTGTGTTTTTGCGGATACCAGCATGGACAGAAAAAGGATAAACAAATTTCCCAAATACCCGCCCAAAACGGTCAGCAGGTAATCCTGCAGGAAAGTAATGTTATAAAAACTTTTCCAGTTTGCAGAACTGATTTGAATCGCCCGGTTCGCACCGCCGGTTCCCAGCACCGCCAATACAACTCCGGAATACAGCAATATCATGGTCCAGTAAATGACGGTAACTGCGATAAAACCGGCTTTTATTTTGGCGGCGACCGCTTTGTTCCGACCAAATCTGGCGGAGAAAAAAATAGAATCCGCCTTTAACTGAATTTCATCTGAAAATATTCCGGATACCAAAAATGCGGTGATTAGCATTACCAGCATGATAATGGTCGGAGCATATGCTAATAACTCTTTCCAACCGTCTGCATATTCATAATAAAAAGGCGTTTCAAGTTTTTCGTATTGCGCGATCAGAAATTGCTTTTCCCGTTCAGAAAAACGCCCTTCCTGTTCATTGGAATTGAGCCATTCCGTCAGAGTAGCTGTTCTACGGCCGTAAAAGGAACGGATTTCCTCCTGCGTAACACTGTCCGCCCGAAAATAATTATATTCCTGAAAACCGCAATATGCCAGATTGATCAGCTCTCTGATGTCACGGAAGCCTTGTTTTTTGGAAAATGCCTTCTCATTCTCGATGATATCTGTGGAAAGGTATTCTTCTGAATTGTTAATAAGCGCATTTTCTTCCAGTACTTTTCGCAGCACATCCTCCGTAATATATCCGGCCCATTCGTTCTTTGCTTTCCGCAGTGGGGAAGCTGCTGTGATACCCGTGGATCTTTCTCCGTTTTCATCTACATAGAATACGTCTCCGATGGCAAAAGAACTGGCAATACATAGTGTGACAGCCAACAGGATCAATGCGATTTTATTTCCAGGTTTTGAAAAGATTTTTTTCAGTTCAAAGTAAGTCATTTTCATCACCAACCTTTTCTCCAAAATAGTATAAAAACACATCCTCAAGGGAAGGGTGTACACATATCGCTGTTTCGCATGGCTTTTTGGCGGAAATAATCCGTAAATCCACACCATGATTTTCGGCTTTCATATTGGAAACCTTATATTTTTTTGTGATCTCAGGCACCGACTGCTGTGGAACGGTACAATTCCAAACCTTTTCCGGCATAGCGCTTAGAATCTCATCTAATGTTCCATGGTTTACAATTGCACCGTCGTCCATCATCAATATCTCATTGGCGACATACTCAATATCGGAAACAATATGGGTGGACAGCAGTACCAAGCGATCTTCCGAAAGCTCGCTGATCAAGTTGCGGAACCGTATTCTTTCGCTGGGGTCAAGTCCGGCTGTCGGCTCGTCGAGTATCAGGATCTGAGGATTGTTTAACATCGCCTGCGCGATTCCGGCACGCCGTTTCATTCCGCCGGACAGTTTCTTTAATTTCTTGTTTGCCACCTTTGTAAGCCCAACTCTGGCAATCAGTTCTTTTGATCTTTCCTGTGCGACAACAGGACGTATTCCTTTGATTGCTGCAATATAGAGAAGATAGTCTTTTACGGTAAACTCCGGATAAAAGCCAAAATCCTGCGGAAGATAGCCCAATAAATTTCGGTATTCTCCGTCCATTTTAAAAATATCTTTTCCATCGCAGCGGATGGTTCCGCCGGTGGGCTTCAGCAAGGTACAAAGCATACGCATTAACGTAGTTTTGCCTGCGCCATTTACCCCCAATAAACCGTATACTCCATTTGTCATGGTGAGGTTTATATGGTCTACCGCGACAAACTTGCCAAATTTTTTTGTCAGATTATCTAATATCAATTTCATTTACTGTTACCTCCCAATAATTGCTGCAGGCATGCAAGGTTCGATAAACTGCAAATGCCAGAAAAGCAAAAGCAATTCCAACAAAAGTAAGCCAGAGCGGAAATGTGATGGCGGTATATATTTTTTCGCTCAAAATGACAATCAACCATATTGCGCTCCACGCAATGCACAGTATCATTGCTGTCGTTTCGCTAAATGGATAGCTGCTGCATAAAACCATAAAACAGATTGCTGCCGTTACCGTCATGGGAAACAGAAATTGTACCAAAAGCTGTGACAACAAAATGTCCATGGCAAGAGCAGCAGACGTACAGAAAAGGGTAATCAAAACAATATCCACAATGCCAAACAACAACATTCTCGCCGCATAAATCTGGCGTAATGAATAATATGAAGCCGCTTCGATTTCCATTGACTGACAGGTTTTGTTTTTCCATAGTTCCGGGATAATCAGAATAATAAACAGGGAAGCAGCAACCCCCAATATCCTTTGCGCAAAATGTTCTGTTTTTATAGTCGGCAATACAGCCCACACCGTTATGAGCAATAAAAGCTGGAATAACCACCAACGCTTTCGTATCAGCCGTAATTGCGTCCATAAAAATTCCCAATAGGTCAGAGAGCGTTCCTGTTCGGCTAAGCAGTAGACTTTCATTGATTTTCTTATTGTTTCTGTAACTTTCTGCTCATTGGGAATTATTTTTATGCTCTTGCCGTAGTCTTTTAGCTCTTTTTCTAAATTCACAAAATCACTCCTCTCTTAACAGTCTTTCCAACTGCATTTTCGCCTGCCTGATCCGATACTTTACCAAAGGTAAGCCTATTTGCAGTACGTCGGCAATTTCCGCAAGCTTTAATTCCTGAAAATAGTACAGGACAATTACCTCCCGCAATTCTTCCGGCAAGTGATTTAAAGCCGCTTCAATCGCTATTTTGTTAAGACTATTCTCTGCTTCCGATGGGTGTAAACTGCTTTGCATATTTTTGGGGTATTCCTCTAACAGACTTTCTTTTGTTTTCCTGTAATAGTCCCTGCAAAGATTTCCTGCTATGGTATACAAATAATTCCTTGTTTTTCCAATATAACGGTAATCGGATAATTTCTCAAAAAAATGCAGAAAAGTTTCCTGCGTCAAATCTTCGGCGTATGATGCATCAAGACAATGATAACTACAATACTTAAGGATTTCTTTGTAGTGTTTCCGCACAAACAGATCAAAAGCATTTTCATTGCCGCGCTTCATTTTCTGTATCAACAATAAATCAAAGTCCACAAAATCCTCCTTTCCCGTTATTGAAAGTCCGTGCGCATTTTCTTTCTATCATGTATAACGAATGAGACTCTAAAAAAGATAGTGCTATTTCAAGATTTTTCGATATTTTTCCCTTTGCGTCAACGTATAATTATATACAGATAGCAGGTGGGAAGCAATAAACTTTTTCTTGTCAGATAAACGGGCGATGCTTATCCAATCCTATCCGAAAAATGGCGAAGTGATCTCTGTTGTTTCAGAGATGTTAAGGAACAAAAGATGGGAAGATGCATCCTAATACGGCAGGGATGATTATGTTTGGGGATGAGTAAGATAAGTTGCACAGGAGAAGCGCCGGCTAAAGAATACCTTTCCTGCTTCCCGCATACACTGTAAAAACAGTGTTCCGGGGGATTTTCCTTGAAAGAATATATCGAAGAACGGGCAACAGAGATTGCAAATTATATTGTGGAGACAAATGCGACGGTACGCCAGACGGCAAAGAAGTTTGGGGTGAGCAAGAGTACGGTACATAAAGACGTCGTTGAACGTCTTCCGCAGTTTAACCTTGCCTTGGCCCAGAGCGCCCGCAAGGTGCTGGACGTTAATAAGTCCGAACGCCATATTCGCGGTGGACTTGCTACGAGAGAAAAGTATTTGCATTTGGAGCACAGATAAGCTCGGCGGTTTTGCATTAGGGGACGGCTGTGAAGATCAGCCGTCCCCGCTGCTGTCGAGCTTTTGCAGGCATTTTCAGCATAATTATAGTGCAGACAACTTTTTTGCTACAAAAGAAAGTGGGCAAGTTCCCGCAGATATGGTATACTGATTTGAAAGGGAAAGGAAACGTATTGGAAGGTGCCTTTATGAGATATGACCATACCGTGCCGGGAATTTTTGAGGAACGGAAAAACCGTTTCATTGCTCAGGTCTGGGTGAAGGGACAACTGGAAACGGTGCATGTGAAAAACACAGGCCGCTGCAGAGAATTGCTGCTTTGCGGGGCAGATGTAATTCTGGAGAGATCAGAGAAAGAAAACAGAAAAACAAAGTATGATTTGATCGGCGTCTACAAAAAGAATCTTGGATGGGTAAATATTGACAGCCAGGCGCCTAACAGGGTAATGGGTGAATGGCTGAAGCAGCAGGACTTTACACTGATTCGGTCGGAATATAAATATGGAGATTCGCGCATCGATTTTTATATGGAAAAAGGAGAGGAAAGATATCTTCTGGAAGTAAAAGGGTGCACTTTAGAGGTGAACGGAAAAGGCATTTTTCCAGATGCGCCCAGCGAACGCGCCGCGAAACATGTAAGGGAATTGGAAAAAGCAGTCTCCTGCGGATACCATAGCGTGGTAGCTTTTGTACTGCCTATGGGCGGGGTTACAGAGGTGACGGCAAATACAGTCACCGATCCTAAATTTGCTCTGGCATTGGAGGAGGCTTATAGGGCCGGCGTAGAGGTCTGGTATTTGCCCTGCCGGGTAACGGAGAATACACTGGAAATTACGGAGAGGATAAAACGGAGAAGCAAATCATGAAAGATTCGATACAGGAGTATGTGACCTCCCATTACCAGGAAACAGTTGCGCTTTTAAAGAAGCTGGCAGCCATTCCGGCACCCAGCGGTCAGGAGCGGCAGCGTGCAGAATTTGTGCAAAACTGGCTTCAGGAACAGGGAGCGGCCGGGGTTTTTATTGACGGGGCAGGAAATGTCGTCTATCCTCACCGCTGTGATACTGAGGGAAAACTGACGGTAATTATGGCGCATATGGATATTGTATGTCCGGACATGGAAACATTATGCCTGACAGAAAAAGACGGACGGCTGATTGCGCCGGGAGTTCGTGACGACACGGCAAACCTTGTCAATATGATGATGGCAGTGAAATATTTGCTGAAAAATCGTGAAGAAGCATCTCATATTCTTTTTGTTGCGGATACCGGGGAAGAAGGTCTGGGGAATCTGAGGGGAAGTCGGGAAATTTTTAAGACTTATGGCAGCAGGATACACGAATGGATTTCCTTTGATTTAAATTATGATGTTATGTTTGTACGGGCAGTGGGTTCCAGAAGGTATCGGGTGAAAGTGCGCACGAAGGGCGGACACTCTTACCGGGATTTTGGTGAGAAGAACGCCATTGCATTGTTGGCAGAGCTGATAACAGAGCTGTATCAAATAAGGATTCCCGACATCACATATAATGTGGGACAAATTCAGGGAGGCACGTCTGTAAATTCAATTGCCCAGGAGGCATGGATGCTGTATGAGATCCGTTCAGAATCTGAGGATGTACTGAAGACGGCAGAAAATATATTCCTGGAAACTCTTGAGAGGCACAGAAGGGAAGAAGCGGCAATAGAAATTCAGGTACTGGGCGTCCGTCCGGGAAGCGGTCAGGTGGATGAAGAAAGGCAACGGGCTTTGGAGGAACGCTGCCTGAAATCCATTCGAGAGCGTTATCAAGGTCCGGTAGAGCGCACTGCAGGTTCGACTGATTGCAATATTCCTATGTCCGAAGGTATACCGGCGGTTACGATTGGAACAGCTCTCGGAGAGGGCACGCACACGAGGCAGGAGTGGGTAGACCTGGAGAGCATGAAAACGGGACAGGCCATTGCCCTGGAAATTGTGCTTGGATGTGGTTCGCAGGCGAATGTGAAGAAATAAGAGAGGATGGCGCAGGCGCAGCAGAGGAATATGGATTTTCCGGAACGCGCTGCCAAAGTGAAATGGCATAATCCGTCATGGGAGGACTTTGAGAGAGGAGAAGAAAATGGCGCAGGATTATCAGCATGTCATGCATACATTTGAACCGGTGTTTGATGAAAATTCCAGAATATTGATTCTTGGGACATTTCCGTCAGTAAAATCCAGAGAAAATAATTTTTATTACGGCCATCCGCAAAATCGTTTCTGGCAGGTGCTGGCTGGACTTACCGGAGAAAGTGTGCCGGACACAATTCCTGAGAAAAAGATATTTCTCCTGAAAAATCACATAGCAATATGGGATGTGATTGTGGAGTGTGATATTGCCGGTTCCAGCGACAGCTCTATAAAAAACGTAGTGCCCGCAGATCTTAGCCGGGTACTGCAGAAGGCCCCGGTAAAACAGATTTTTGCTAATGGAAATAAGGCCTGTGAACTGTATCGGAAATATGCGATGCCGAAGGTGGGAAGGGAAATTGTAAAATTGCCGTCCACCAGCCCGGCGAACGCGGCGTTTACTCTGGACAGGCTGATGGAACAATGGAGCAAAATTACATATTATTTGCAAGAAAATTAAGAAGCAGAGAGCAAATCACTTTGCGGTAAGATATCCGGCAAGCAGATTCTTTGCGGCGGACATAAGAAGACAGGAGAGAGGGATGGACAAAAATGAGCGGGAGAAGAATAAAAACGGCGGAGGATTCCTGGGTAGAACAATCCTACCTGCTGATGCCGCGTCACATTAACGGCAGCGGACGGCTGTTCGGCGGCCAGCTTGTGGCCTGGATAGACGAGGTGGCAGGCATTGTGGCAAAACGGCACAGTGAGTCAGATGTAGTGACGGCGTGCTTTGACAACATGGTCTTCAAGGCAGGAGCCTATTTAAATGATACCGTGGTGGTGCGGGGCCATCTCACATATGTGGGAAACAGTTCTATGGAAGTGCGGGTGGACAGCTATCGGGAGACATTGGACGGTATGCGTACCATGATCAACCGGGTCTACGTGGTCATGGTGGCGGTAGATGCAGAAGGAAAATCGCACACTGTTCCGGGGCTTCGAATTGAAGGAGAAAGCGCAAAGGCGGAATGGGAGGCGGCAAAAAGACGGGCAGAACTCAGAAAAACACGCCATAAAGAAGGATTCTAGGAGGTGCAAGCCAAATGCGAGGTGCAAGCCAAAT